>DATLST010000106.1:0-16321 GCA_035534055.1 Candidatus Acidiferrales bacterium
ATCCGGCTGCTGTGTCATGTTTCGCGGCGACCTCCTAAAGGAGCTAGGAGGATTCGACGAACAGTTCTTCTATCATTTTGAAGAGGTAGATCTGTGCCGCCGCGTGCGAAACGCTGGTTACTCGATCCTTTTTACCCCCGGCGCCACGATCACTCATCTGGGCGGCCAATCGGTTGGCCGCTTTCCCATTCAGTTTGCAATCGAGCGGTATCGTAGCCGCTACAAATACTTTTATAAACACTATGGAGCGCGCGGACTGCGTCACTGTCGGTGGTTCTCGCTAGTATCGATTCGCATTCGTCAGGCCGGTTATGGCTTGATCGGCTTCTTTAAGCCGAGCGTACCAATTCACAAACGATTGGAGATGTACCGAGCAGTTGCTCGATGGAATAAGGTTCTCGATCCAATTCGCTTTGTGGAGAGAGGCGAAGAGCCTGACTTGGATCATCAAACCGTGTTGCAACACTCCTAACGCTCTTCGAGTAGGTAAAGTTTCCCCCAAAACAATAATTGCTAAAACGAAAGGCTCGCTAAAATGATCTCCTCATTGGTAACTGGTGGTGCTGGATTCATTGGCTCGCATGTCGCCGATGAGCTGCTAAAGCTCGGACATTCGGTCGTGGTTCTTGACGATTTGAGCGGTGGCTTTGCCGACAACGTTCCGAGTGATTCGATTTTCTGCAAGGGCTCGATTCTGGATCACGAACTGATTGAACGCCTTTTCGAGCGCTACAACTTCACATACGTGTATCATCTGGCGGCATACGCGGCAGAAGGCTTGAGTCATTTCATCAAGCGATTCAACTATAATAATAATCTCATCGGCTCGGTTAACCTGATCAACGCTTCCGTGAATTATGGGGTGAAGTGCTTCATATTCACTTCGTCGATAGCGGTTTATGGCGCGGGACAATCCCCCATGAGTGAGGACATGATCCCTATGCCGGAGGATTCCTACGGAATTGCCAAACTTGCGGTGGAACGAGAGCTCAAGGTTTGCCATGAAATGTTTGGGCTCGATTACGTGATCTTTCGCCCCCATAACGTGTATGGTGAGCGACAAAACATAGGCGACCGTTACCGCAATGTTGTCGGGATTTTCATGAACCAGCTACTGAAAGGTGAGTCCATGACCGTCTTCGGTGACGGCTTGCAGCAGCGGGCTTTCACTCACATCAATGATGTGGCGCCGGTGATCGCGGCGTCGGTGGACTTTCCCGCGGCACGCAACCACATTTTTAATGTGGGTGCAGATGTGCCCTACACCGTGAATGAACTGGCGCTCGTCGTTGCCAATGCCATGGGCAAGGAGTGCAAGGTCGCACATCTCGACCCGCGAAATGAAGTAAAAATCGCCTTTTCCGATCACTCCCGTGCTGAACGCGTCTTCGGGCAGCGAGGCAAAACATCGCTGGACGCGGGGATTCGCGGAATGGCGGCATGGGTTGAGAAGCACGGTGCGCGCGAGAGTAGCGTTTTCGAAGATATCGAAATTGCAAAGAATCTCCCACTCAGCTGGGCGAGCGTCGCTCGCGTTCGCAGTTAAGCGACTGTTCTTGCGCCTGCGAAATGACGGTAAAGACCATCATGGAATCTGTGACGAGATAAAGATAGGGACTGATCGAAATGAATGACTACCTCTGCATTGCGCCCGACGTGAGGCTCGGAGAAAACGTAAAGCTATCGAAGTTCATCAACATGTACGGATGTGAAGTTGGCGATAACACTAAGGTCGGCGCGTTCGTCGAGATCCAGAAGAATGCCAGCATCGGCAGGAATTGCAAAATCTCCAGCCACACGTTCATTTGTGAAGGCGTCGCGATTGAGGATAACGTCTTCATCGGCCATTCCGTGACGTTCATCAACGACTCCTACCCGCGCGCGACAGCTCCTGGCGGGGAACTGCAAACTGAGAAAGACTGGAAGGTTGAGCCGACGCGCGTGAAATATGGCGCTTCGATCGGTTCTGGATCGACGATCTTGTCCAACGTAACGATCGGCGAAAACGCGATGGTCGGGGCTGGCAGTGTGGTCACCAGAGACGTTCCCGATGGCGCTATCGTGGCAGGGAACCCGGCGAAGGTGCTACGTTACCTCACGGCGGAATCAAGAATGCCGTAGGGCAGCACCGCGCAACATTCAGATCCGCTTCACGTTCCCTCCCCACCCAATAGCCACGGCAACTTATCTCCGAGACTGAACCATGTTCGAACTCGACAAATACGAAGGCACTTTACATACCGAGCGCCCACCATGCCCTATGAATCGGCATCGAATCTGAAAGAGATGTCCCTTCTCTACTGGGCAGAGCATTCCGTCGAATGCGCTGTGCCCGCCTGTTACCAGAGCTGTGATTTATACCAACCGCGCTCAGACGAGCGCTTCCGTCGTTTTGCTTTCGGCGCATATAAGAATCGGAATCTTACCTCCCTGCGCGGCTATGGAGTCGAAGTTTCCTTGAGGACGAAATACAAATTTAGAACCGAACAGAAGGGCCGTTTCAAGATACTCTGGAATCGAGGATTGAGCAATGACAAATAATGGAAAAATAGCGTTTCTGGATCTGGCAGGTCTTCACCAAGAACTTGAAGCCGAATTGGTTCCTCTCTTTCAAAATGCCCTCCGCACGGCTAGTTTTATTGGCGGACCCATGGTCGAGCAGTTCGAGACAAACTTCGCCGCCTTCTGCGATGCGCGCCATTGCGTCGGGGCTAGTAGCGGAACCGACGCGCTGCGCTTTGCGCTTATGGCGGCTGGTGTTCAGCCCGGGGAAGTGGTGATTACCGTGCCGAACACGTTCATCGCAACCACGGAAGCAATTGCCCAGGCTGGCGCGCGCGCCGAATTCATCGATATCGACGAGCGCACATATAACATGGACCCGGCGAAGCTTCAGGAATTCCTGGAAACGGAATGTTCCGTGGATCGAGAAACGGGCAAGCCGTTCCATCGACGACTGCAAAAGACGATCTCCGCGATCGTCCCCGTCCATCTGTACGGGCAAATGGCCGATATGGATCCGATCCTTGAGCTTGCGCGCCGCTACAACTTGATCGTTGTTGAAGACGCTTGCCAGGCTCACGGCGCCGAATATTTGTCGGCGAACGAAAATCGCTGGTGCAAGGCCGGCTCGATGGGACACGCCGCGGCATTCAGCTTTTACCCAGGGAAGAATCTCGGCGCCTGCGGCGAAGGCGGCGCTGTCACGACCAACGACGCGGAGATGGCGAGAAAAATCCGCATGCTGCGCGACCACGGCCAATCCAAAAAGTACTATCACGACATCGAAGGATATAACGGCCGTCTCGATTCGATTCAGGCGGGAATCCTGACAGTCAAGCTTCGACATCTGGCCGAATGGAATCGCAAGCGGCAGCGGGCCGCACAGCAATATAACGAGATGTTTTCATCCATCGAGGGCGTTTTGGTTCCCTTCGAACCGGAGTGGTCCCGCGCCGTCTACCACCTTTACGTCATTCGCGTGCAAGACCGCGCGACCTTGCAAAAACACGTTGCCGAAGCAAAGATCGACACCGGAATCCATTATCCGTTCCCGCTTCACCTTCAGAAGGCCTATGGGAACTTTGGATACAAGCCAGGGGATTTCCCGACCACCGAGAAAGTTGCTTCCGAAATCCTATCCTTGCCCATGTATCCACAGCTTTCTTCGGCCGACATCGGTAGAGTGGTTCAAAGCGTGACGGAATTTCTTGCAGCCGAGGGAATCGGAGCGACTCATTCGCAAGTAACCGGAGCGTAGTGCCACACGGCAACCGCTCCGATCAGCCACCAAGTTCTCTCCTCGATTCAGCCGCATACAATGGCAAAGCTAAGGCTTGATCGGCTTGTCAGCCTCCATCTGGTTCATCCGGCGCGTCAGGTGTTTTCGCCGCAGCGTCAGCGCCGGATTCCAATTCTGATGTACCACAGCATACAAGAGGGAAGCAGCGACCCTCGCCCGTATTACAACATCAATACATCTCCGGCCCAGTTTCGACAGCACATGAAATTCCTTCGGGACGAAGGATATCGTGCCGTGGACTTGGATGAAGGCGTCAAATCTCTCGAACAAGGAAAACACAACCCCAAGTACGTGGTAATCACCTTCGACGACGGATATCGAGATTTTTTCAACGAGGCCTATCCGGTGCTTGCGGAATTCGGGCATACAGCAGCACTTTTCGTCCCGTCTGGGTTGATCCAGGATCGCCGCGCACAATTTCTGGGAAGGGAGTGCCTGACCTGGAGCGAGGTGCGGGAACTCCACGCGCGGGGGATTCAGATTGGATCGCACTCTGTTACCCATCGGAAGTTGAAATATATGCGGGCAGCGCAGCTAGAAGAAGAAGTGGTGCACTCGAAAAATACGATCGAAGCTAAAATCGGACAGTCCGTGAAATCCTTCTCGTATCCATACGCGTTCCCAGAGACCGAGGTTGTGCTGGCGCGGACTCTGCGGGAGCTTCTGGAGAAGCATGGCTATGAGAACGGGGTCACGACGATTTTAGGGACAGTGACCCGTGCTTCTGATCGATTCTTTCTGCCGAGGCTGCCCGTGAATTCCTCGGATGACCTGACGCTGTTTCGCGCAAAACTTGAGGGAAGTTATGACTGGCTGCACGCCGCCCAGTACTTGACCAAGGCCATCAAGAGCATCTATCGCGGCCGAGCCATCCAGACCCCTGCACCGGAATCCGGGCGGTTGTAATGTGGACATCAGTGATCACCGCGGCGTACGCAGGTTTTGCGGGCCCGTCCGGCGCCGGAGGGGCCACCGCCTATTAAGTCCGGTCCTCACTTGGCGATACAAACCATGCGCTCCAAAATGATGAATCCTCGGACTGTTGCAAAGGCGTGCTTCGTCGCGTGCTTCGGAAATCTCCCGACGGACAGACCGATCAGGTTCCTTGAGAAGTTCTACTTAACGGTTGGAGTTCTCGAAGTGGTGCGTCCGCCGCGGCAATGGCAACCGCCTGACTCTGTTGGAGCCGTATTCGCCCGACCTCAGGTACACCCTCTACGGCCGAGTCCTCGAAGCCATCCGACTGGCAACCGCACCGTTCGACTACCTGGAGCTCGGCGTATATCAAGGGGAGTCCTTGCGTTGGCGGGCGAAGCAGGCACAGCATCCGGACTCCAAGCTCGTCGGGTTTGACTGTTTCACGGGCCTGCCCTCTGCATGGGAGGACAAGCCAGGGGGAATCTTTAGCACTGGAAGAAAGCCGCCGGAAATCCGGGATGTACGGTGCAGCTTCCGAGTCGGAATGTTTAGCGACACGCTCCCGCCGTTCATGCTCAGCTTTGACGCGAAAAGGCAGACGATTGTCCATATGGATGCGGATATCTATACATCCACTCTTTTCGTCCTGATAACAATTGCTCCGAAACTCAAGCCTGGCGACCTCCTGCTTGTCGACGAGTTCTGCACCCCAGCGCACGAGTTCAAGGCGTTTCGGGAATTTGCATCGCGCATGAACTTGAGGCACAGGTTGGTCGGAGCAGTCAACAGATTCACCCAAGTCTGCCTTCAAATAATTTAGTCTGTTGGTCGAGGTGCACGAAGAACGTGCATTGCAAGATGTGTTTATAGAGATCAGCAAACATGAGGTACCCGACAATCGCGAACCAGATGCCAAATTGAATTTCCGAGGGATAAAGGGTTCTGTCAAACGAACCCCATTCAATAAATGAAAAGCGTGTTCAGCGGACGCTCAAGTTCATCACGGGCCTTGAAGCCAAGATGAAGATTTTGGACATTGGCTGCCAGAGCGGCGACTTTTGTAATGACCTGCAGCGGTTAGGTCACGAACCCTACGGCATCGAAATCTCTTCGGAGTCAGTGGACGAGGCGCGGAGGAAGCACGCCCGAATTCCATTTGTCGTGGGAAATTGTGAGCAGGAGATTCCGTTTCCAGATGGCTCTTTCGATGTCGTCTGGGCCGGAGAAGTGATCGAGCATATCGGCCACACCGACGTGTTCGTGAACGAAGTCAACCGAGTTTTAAAGGTCGGCGGCCATTTCATTCTCAGCACGCCGATGCATAACCGGCTCAAGAACCTGTTCGTGGTGCTCTTCAAGTTTGAAAAGCACTTCAACCCCGGAGTTCCCACACTACCGGTTTTACAGCAAGAAGAGCCTGAGCACGGTGCTGGCAAGGCGAGGTTTCGAGATTGTGGAAGTTGACTATATGGGCAGAACTTTACTTGTGGCTAATGTGATCTTCGTCGTCGCGAGGAAGGTTGCAACCAGCGCAGTATTGAGCGACTTCCGCCGATATGCTGATAACCGTGACCGCATTGAAAAACTTTCCTTTATCAGGGGCATTTTGATACTGGCCTGGTCTACTCGGTGCGAGCCGTTGCGTTGGTACAGACGGTTCACCCTGTCCCACTGTTGTACCGCAGGCCAGTAGTGGCTGACCCCGGCGTTTGATAACGTGGTTTGGCTATGAGCAACTGTAGAAAGAGCCGCTGGGGCTTGCGCGTTCTAGTACGGCTTGTGTTGGCGGCCACGGCCTGGCTCGTTCTGACGTCGGTTTGTTCAGCGTCCGCCACCAATATCTACATCGCTCAGAGGGCCGCGGGGGCTGCGAACGGCGCGGATTGCGCCGATGCCTATGCCTATACATTCTTCAATACCACGGGCGACTGGGGCACCGGAGCGGCTCAGATCGGTCCCGGGACTACGGTTCATCTCTGCGGTACTTTCAGCCTCTCAGCAGGAGCATCGCTGCTTACAGCGCAAGGGAGCGGCACATCCGGGAGCCCTGTCACCATCCTTTTTGAGGCAGGAGTGGTCATCAAGGCTCCTTACCTTTCATCTACTGGCGCAATTGTCTTGGACGGCCAATCGTATATAACGGTAGATGGGGGATCGAACGGGAGTATTGAGAACACCCTGAATGGAAGTCCCGGAGCGACGTGCCTCGGAGGGACGTGCTCGTACCAGCAAGCATCGGTCGCTATTTCAGCCCATCCGTGCAGTAATTGCGAGATTAAAAATCTGACGATTCAAGACCTATACATTCACACACAGTGCGACGCGCCAAGCGGATGCGACACGACGATTGGTGACAGCGCCGTCAATGCCGTTTATTTTGGCGGCTCCAATCTTCTAATACACAACAATACCATGCACGATGCAAGTTGGGTCTTGAGCCAAAATTCTTCCAGCGGCGATACCAACGATCAAATCTACGACAACGACATCTACAACATGGACGACGGTGTTGCCTGCGGTTCGGCAACTGGCACTATTTCGTCCGAGTTCATCTACAACAACCATTTTCACGATATGGCGAATTGGGATACAGGCACCGCCGACGCTTACCATCATGACGGGATTCATTGTTTCAGTGCCGGAGGAACTGCAAAAATTCAAAATCTTTACATCTACAACAACTTGTTTGACGGCAACGAAGGCAACTGCTGCGTAACCGCCTGGATATTTCTGGAAGGCACCAGCAGTGGAAGCACTCCCTGGACAGATTCGACGGGCACAGCGTACCTCTGGAACAACGTGGTGATTGGCAGCATCGATGTACCTAACAGCAATGTCTGGATAAACATGGGAACTGGGCATGAGTTTTTCAATAACACGATTATCGTGGCCAGCCCACATGGCGGAGGATGCTTGGGTTTCGGGTCAGGAGCGACAAACATTGTGGTGGAAAACAACGCAGTAGAAGGTTGTAATGCTGTAATCAATGGTTCGGGGGCGACTTCTTACACGACAATCGACTACGACAATTATGCGAACGCGAACGGCGGGAGCCCTATTTGGCAGTTCGCAGCAGTGTCTGCAAATACCCTTTCAGCGTGGCAAACATCCTGTGGCTGCGACCTCCATTCCCTAGCGAATCTTAGCGGCACACTCGCGCTCAGTTCCGAAGGTGTCCCTCAATCAGGCTATACCGGTATTGGCGCGGGGGCAAACTTGACAAGTTATTGCAGCGGGAATCTAGCGTCGCTTTGCAGTGATACCAGCGTGGGGGATTCGCGGACGCCTGCCGCAAGGCCATCGAGCGGTGCATGGGATATTGGCGCGTATCAGTTCGGATATCACCCTCTGCCACCATCTGCAGTATCCGCCATTCTTCATTAGTGCGAAATTCAGTTTGTTCTGAAACGACCTTTACCGCGAAAACTGGTCAAATTGAAATGCATACCGAACGAAAGGTCACATTCGTCGTCGCAATCAATAACCGAGATCTGCTGGAGGCCAATTTTCTGAGGTCACCCTGCGTTCGAGGACGGCATGTGCACGAGATTTTGGTTCAGCAGAATTTCAGCTCCGCAGCAAAAGCGTACAATGATGCGATCAGCAAGAGCCGCAATGACCTCATCGTTTTCTGTCATCAGGATGTGATCTTTCCTGAGGCCTGGTTGTCAAGACTGGAAAACGCTTTGGATGATCTGACAGTCCAGGACCCAGCCTGGGGGGTGCTAGGGTGCTACGGAAAAACTTCCGATGGTGACGCCTGGGGACAGGTTTACTCCTCAGGCTTGGGTGTCATTGGAACGCCGGTTAAGCGTCCGAAAGCCGTGCAGACTCTCGACGAATTGGTGCTGATTCTGAGGAAGTCTTCGGGATTGAGATTCGATGAACGTTTGCCACACTTCCACTTATACGGCACTGATATCTGCCTGGCGGCAGCGAAAACCGGTATGAAGTCCTATGCAATGTCGGCTTTCTGTATCCACAATACACAACTAAATCTGGTTCTGCCAAAAGAGTTTTATGAATGCTGCAAGTGCGTCAAGCGGATGTGGAGAGAGTATCTGCCCATTCAAACCACTTGCGTAAGGATTACGCGATTCAATGTTCCCCTCTACGAGAGAAGGTTGCGTGAGTCCCACCTGCGTTACGTCCGTTCAAAAGAGATTGGGGCGTTTCGAGTTAAGGATACCCAGCGACTGCTTGAAAGATTCGATTTGTTCTAACGCTATCCAACGTCGTCCTCGAATCGGCTCGCAACCGGCAAGGGCAACGCGCAGAATCGTCTGAGCCATGTGTGCGTCTCATATTCCCCTGCAGACGGGCGTAAAGGTGAGTGATAAACGTTTCATAAAGTTTCTTATTCCCCTTCTGACATGAACAATTCCATTCCTCTCACAAGGGTTCATCAAACGCTGGCGAGCATTTTTCCGAAAGGCGAAAGCCTGAGGGCGCGGGTTTTCCGTGGAGGCGCTTGGCTGGGGACAGGTTCGGTCGCTGAACAGTTCTTCCGTTTCTGTCGGAACGTCGTTCTCGTTCGCTTCCTTGCGCCCGAAGCGTTCGGAACTATGGTTATTGTTCTATCCACGAGCGCAGCTATCGAGTCCTTCACGGAGATTGGGATCAAGGAAGCTGTGGTTCAGAGCCCACAAGGAAGAGAGACGGAGTACTTGAACGGAGCATGGTGGCTGGCATTAGGGAGGGCGATCCTCCTGTACGGCTTGATTTTTGCAGTTGCTCCCTGGGTAGCGGGGTTTTACCACGAACCCCGACTGGGCGTCTTGTTGCGCGTTGCCATGCTCGGGACTCTCTTCACCGGCGCGATGAGTGCTAAAGCTTTTGTAACTCTAAAGGACATGAAATTCAAGCGGTGGGCCGCACTGTATCATGGTGGAGGTATCTGCGGAATTTTGGTTACGGTTGTCCTGGCATTCTTCGTCCGCGGCGTATGGGCTCTCGCGATTGGATTTGTGGCCGAAGCCGCCGCGCGCTGTGTGCTCTCTTATGTTCTTTGTCCCTACATGCCGGGCCTTCTTTTCAAGAAGGACCTTCTCCGAGGACTATTGGTCTTTTCCAGCGGTGTGTTTGGACTTCCATTTTTGAACTTCCTTTGGATGCGAGCCGATATATTTGTCCTCGGCAAAATGTATTCCCCGTTGGCACTGGGCCTCTATAGTATGGCGGTGAACCTCGCTCAGGCTCCCTCCGGCTTCGTCATGAACGTTCTGGGCCAGGTGATGGTGCCGACATTCGCGGAGGTCCAGCGGCAAAAGGCCCGCACGAATCGTATCCTTATCAGTGTCACGTCAACGGTTGCTTTCGCCGGGTTGCCGCTCCTTGTGTTCGGGGCATCGTTTGGCCGGAGCCTCATCACGGTTGCGTACGGCTCAAGGTATTCCGTGATGGCGTCGGCGTTTGCTGTGGCGGCTTCCATTGCTATGGTAAATATCCTGAATGGGTTGATTACCACAACTTTTTATGCTCAGGGTCGGCCTCAATTGCACCGTTCGTTCGCGATCATTCGAGCTGGGCTCATGCTTGTATTGATTTATCCATTCGTGAAATGGTTTGGATTGGTGGGCGCCCCCCTCGCGGGTCTGGCATCGATCGGCGCCGGGTATCTTTTCCAGGTGGTTCGAGTTAAAAGCATCACCGGTTTGACTATAGCTCAATACTGGAAGGGCTTGCTGCTTCCCCTGTTGTTTTCGCTGGCAGTTGCCCCCGCCGCCATCTGCGCAGAATCCTTCCGATCACTTCAGCAACCTCTGCCGGACCTGGTTACGGGGCTTGTCGGCTGTGGTCTAGCTTATGCACTTGCGCTAGCCTTCTTTGTGTGGCCTTCGAAAAGGCTTCCGGAACCTCTTCAGCGTGAGAACTTCATTATTTGAGGGGAGGAAACAATGAGCGCTCCAAATTCCGTCGCAATAATTCCTCACGGCGGAGAAGTGGCATACAAGGCAAAGGGGCAGGACTACTTTTCTGGAGTTCGGCGCGATTACATCGGAGAGCTCCCCTCTAATCCAAAGGCTAGAATCCTTGAGATCGGTTGTGGGGCTGGCGAGACCGGTTTGTATGCTCTGCGGGAAGGTAAATGCGGTACTTACTGTGGAGTCGAGTTGTGCGAGAACGTAGCCAACTTGGCGAGAGGCGGAATCAGTTACGTGGTCGTCGGAAATATAGAAGAAGTAGAACTTCCTTGGCCACCGGGATCCTTCGACACTCTGATCCTGAGTGAAGTCCTGGAACACCTCGTGGACCCTTGGTCGGTGCTGTGCAAGCTCCGCCCATTAATGAAGCCAGGGGCTACGATATTCGCGAGTTCACCCAACATTTCACACTACTCTGTGATTCGAATGCTTCTTCGGGGTGAATGGCGCCTTGCAGACCGCGGGATCATGGACAGGACGCACCTCCGTTGGTTCACGCCAATCACTTATCGCGAGCTCTTTGAATCCGCCGGATACCGTGTAGATTCGGCGCGGGAAGTCGTGCCGCTCGGGCTGAAAGCCCGCCTCGCCACGGCGTGCTCACTCGGGCGTCTTCGGCATTTGTTTATCGGTCAGATCGACTTGAGGGGTCATTGCGAGTAGGTACGCGATGCTTGTTGTTCGTCGAGGGCTCTTTGAGAGCCGGTTCCTGGGTCGGATCGGCGAGTTCGTTTTGCGCTCGCGATAAGTAAAATTTAGTCAGTTTATGGATAACAGAATTGTGAGGCGCATTCGTTGAACCCATTCTTAAAGCACCTCAGTTATGGCGGTGGCGCGGCCGGAACGGTGCTGCACCCCATAGTTGCGGCCATGATGGTCCTTGTGGTCATCCTGACGCTGGTGCTGCCACGAAAATACGTGGTCGCGCCCATGCTGTTCTGCATATTCCTGACCCCGTACGGCCAGGAGATCATGGTGGCGGGCGTTCATGTCTTCGTGTTTCGCATCCTGATCCTTTTTGGCTGGGTTCGATTGGTCTCGGCGAAGCTCGGCTCGAAGACGCAGATCTTCGCGAGTGGGCTTAACACGCTCGACAAAGTTTTCTTTCTGTGGGCCATTTTTCGCGCGCTGGCACCGATGCTCCTTTTCCAGCAGATGGGAATGGTGGTGAATCAAGTTGGTTTTCTGTGGGACGCCATCGGAGGGTATTTCCTGCTGAGATTTCTGATTCAGGACGATGAGGATGTCGAACGGATCATCAAGATGCTCGCAGTTTTTGCCGTGATTGTCGGCGCCGAGATGGTGCACGAGCACTTTACCGGGGATGACATGTTTGCAATGGTCGGGGGAATTCGGCCTACCCTAGACATACGAAATGGCATACCGCGCGCGATGGGTCCCTTTGCACATGCCCTCTTGGCGGGGACCGTCGGAGCCACGTTGCTCCCGTTCTTCGTATGGCTTTGGACGGGCGGTAAAGCGAAACTTTTGGCGGCTGTGGGCATAATCGGATGCACGCTCATGGCCAGTTTGACGATGTGCAGTAGTCCTGTATTGGCTTTTGCGGCGGGCGTGGGGGCGATGTTCCTGTGGCCTTTGCGCCATCTGACGCGTGCGTTCCGCTGGGGAATCGTCTTTGCCTGCGCGGGATTGCAACTCTTCATGAAGGCGCCATTTTGGTTCGTGATCAGCCATCTCGACGTGGTGGGTGGATCAAATGGTTGGTACCGCGCTGCGCTGATTAATGATTTTATAGTGCATTTCCGTTCTTGGTGGTTAATAGGAACTACCGCGAATATGAGCTGGGGAAATGGCGCAATGTGGGACCAGTGCAACCAGTTTGTTTCCGAGGGCGAAACCGGCGGCCTTCTCACTCTGATTCTCTTCATCGCGATGATTTGCATTTGTTTCAGCTGGATCGGAACCGCGAGAAAGTCAGTTGAGGGTGATCGCAGGAAGCAATGGTATTTCTGGCTGTTAGGCAGCGTGTTGTTTGTCCATCTCGTGGGATTTTTTGGAATTGACTATTTCGATCAGACGAAATTTGTATGGTACGCGCTCTTGGCCATGATCGTAGCGGCCACGGCTCCGGTTTTGGCGGCACAAACGGCGCATGTACCGGAGCCGGAGGGTTTACGTGCCGGACTTGCAGTGCTCGATCCATTGGCGGCTTGGATTCCTTACCGTTCAAGGCGACGTGGCCCGCGCGAGTCACACGCTAAACTGAGCAATCTCGGGATTGCCTATGGGAAGACAGCGTGGTCGGATGTACGAACTGTCCAAACCCGCGGGCCGAATGGGCGTCCCCGAAGCTCTCGTTTTCCGAAGGGATAAGCAGTCGATGAGATTGAGCGAAACGAACTTGCCTGTAGTCGAAACGATTCCAATCGGGCATCGCCACGGAACGCTATTTGGTCATCACTCCCGTCCGAGATGAAGGAGTCTACCTGAAGTTCACGATCGAGAGCATGATTGCGCAGACGATTCGGCCGGCAGAATGGGTGATTGTTAACGATGGATCGACAGACAACACTGGAACCATCATAGATGAATATGCGCACCAGCATCCGTGGATCCGTGCCGTTCACTGGCAGAACTGCGGTTGTCGAAAAGCGGACGGAGGGATTGTTGGCGCATCCAACGATGGATATCGCGCGGCGAGCTCCAAGGGCTGGGAATTCATTGTAAAGCTCTACGGGGATTTGACCGTGCAGCCGGATTATTTTGCGCGATGCATTGTGAGTTTTTGAAGTGATGTTCGTCTAGACCTCGATGGGCGAGCAATTTGCCATCATCGGATGAAAACAGAGAACTTGAATTTCGGCCTGCAAGCCCCACGAACGAGGACGTGTAATTTACAAATCAAGGAGGTAATATGGCAAAGCATTTGATTACTGGCGGAGCCGGTTTTATCGGCTCGCACCTCGCCGAGTTACTACTCAAGCGTGGTGAGCATGTCTCTGTGATCGACAATTTGTCGACCGGACGATTCTCAAATATCGCTCCGCTCGAGAAGAACGAGAGATTTCGATTCTTCGTCGATGACATACAGAACGAGCATTTGCTGGAAGAACTCATTCGCGACACGGATTACATCTATCACCTCGCTGCTTCTGTAGGGGTTCGGATAATCATTGAACGTCCTATTGAAAGTATCATCAATAACATTATGGGAACTGAGGTCGTCCTTAGAAACGCTTGTCGCTACCGGAAGCCTCTCGTGATTACCTCCACGTCGGAAGTCTATGGCAAGAGTGAACGACCAACATTTCGTGAGGACGATGATCGCATTATGGGCCCTACCTGTAAGTCGCGATGGGGTTACGCTGAATCAAAAGCGATCGACGAGTTCTTGGCCCTCGCTTACTTTTCTGAAAAGCATCTGCCCGTGGCAATTGTCAGACTTTTTAATACCGTCGGCCCCCGCCAGATTGGGCGCTACGGTATGGTTGTGCCAACCTTCGTGCGCCAAGCATTGCTCGACGCGCCTATCGGCGTTTTTGGCGATGGGTCGCAAAGTCGCTGTTTTGCGCACGTACTGGACGTCGTGCCCGCATTGGCCGAATTGGTGAAGCACCCAAGAGCATATGGTTCGGTTTATAATGTGGGGTCGCAAGAAGAGATTTCTATTAAGTCGTTGGCAGAACGCGTCATCGAAGCGACTGGGTCGAAATCCAACGTTCGGTTGATCCCGTATGTCCAAGCTTACCCGCCCGGGTTCGAGGACATGGAACGAAGAATGCCGGACCTCACGCGCCTTCATAATCTGATCGGCTACTCTCCCAAGTACAAGCTCGACCAAATCCTGACAGACGTGATTGCGGATGTACGCGAACAACTTGCCTCAAGAGATTCTTTGGCTCTTTCGGCAGTTTGATAGCCGGTCCACATGCGACCCAGGGAGTGTAGAGCAGGCTTCAGCGAACGATTGGTGTTGTTTCGTGGGAGAGTTGTCGCCAAGGAGGCCAACGTGGTATCGGTTGTGATTC
The DNA here is from genome assembly GCA_035534055.1 of Candidatus Acidiferrales bacterium. GTDB lineage: Bacteria > Acidobacteriota > Terriglobia > Acidiferrales > UBA7541 > Palsa-295. The sequence continues at coordinate 14,634 of DATLST010000106.1, forward strand.
TTAGTTACAACAACAAGGAATTTCTCCGAAAGTCCATCACGAGTGCGCTGGAGCTCGATTGGCCGAAACTCGAGGTAATTGTTGTCGATAATGCATCCTCTGACGGAACCCCAGAAATTGTTGAGGAGGAGTTTGGGAAGCGTGTTCTCTTGATCCGTCGAAGTCAGAATTCACCCACGGCAGCCCGAAATGAGGGTTTCAATGCCGCGAGAGGCGACTTCATTTTATCTATAGACAACGACATCGTCTTGATAAACAAGACCGTTGTCAGAAAGGCTGTTTCGTTGTTCCATCAGCTCCCAAAGGTTGGAGTTTTAGCGTTCAAGATTGGAACAACCGAGGACCCGGATCGGCCGCTTCGAGAACATTGGTGGCATCCAGTGCGGTTCGAAGATGGAGAAAACCGTTTCTTCTACACCGATTTCTTCAGCGAGGGTGCGGTATTCTTTCGCAAGCGCTCCCTCGATGCTGCGGGAGGATATGACGAATCATTCTTTCAGTACTACGAAGGAAATGACCTCGCCCATAAGATGATGCGAAAAGGATACGACATCCTTTACTGCCCTTGTCTTTCGTGCGGAGAACTTCGGGTTCGCGGGTTTCTGCACCAGGAACGAAGGGCGGCTAACTACCTCAGTATCCGGAACAGTATTTGGATCGTTTGGAAATATCAGCCTATTTGCTGGCGCGCATTCTTTTATGTTATCGGAAGAATTGTTGGTACAGGAATTGACTCGATGCGCTTTGGTTGGAGTGATCTCTTCTTCAAAGGGGCGAGAGACGGCATATTGGCCCCAAAGGCAGTCCGGATCCAGCGACATCCCTTGAGTAAAGCAGACCGGCGGAGGATCCGCGAAATCCATCGCGGGATCTTCTGCGATAAATTGGTAGGCTCAGAGTAGACATTTCTACGATGCACACGGCATTACTTGATTACTTTCGCTGCCCGGAACAGTTCGCCGATCTGAGCGTCAACGGAGATTTGTCCAGCGAAACAGGTTTCTTCCAGTTCGGCCAAGGGATCACCTGCTATGGCCAATGCGCTGGAGGCTCGCCATCGCGACACGCTGCGCATCACCTGACGGACACGGTGCATGGCATTCGGTATGGGCAAGGGCGGCTTGAATTGCCTTTCGATTTCACCGAGGTCGTGAACAATCTGCGGTATGAGAGATACTCATCGAAATTCGGACCCTCGTTGGACCCCGTCACGAGCGGCAGTGCGGCAACGCGGATATACTATTTTTTGCGCCCCGTTCTCCCGGTGCCAGTGCGCAAGTATTTGCAGCGCGCTCGCCTGAGTGGCTGGGAAAGGATCATATTTCCCCGTTGGCCGGTGGACTTCACCGTTGAGTCCTTAATGGAGCGTGTCCTGGCCCTTGTCCTAAAGAGCCAGGGAATGACGAGCGTTCCGTTCATCTGGTTTTGGCCGAACGGCGCCCCGAGCTGCGCGATGATGACGCACGACGTAGAGGGCGCTATGGGGCGAGATTTCTGTGACGAGCTGATGAATTTGGACGATTCGGCCGCCATCAAATCGGCTTTTCAGATCGTACCCGAAGCGAGATATAAAACGCGCAATGGTTTTCTTGACAGCGTTCGCAGCAGGGGATTCGAAGTTAATGTGCACGACCTAAGCCATGATGGTTTCCTGTTTCGTGAAAGGGAGGACTTTCTCCGGCATGCGA
>DATLST010000107.1:0-26585 GCA_035534055.1 Candidatus Acidiferrales bacterium
GCGCGGTCAAGCGCAGCAACAACGTGCAATTCCGACGTACCAGGATTCGTGAAGCAGGCGTCGATCTCGCTGGCCGCGAGTGTGCGAACTAAACTTTCTGCGCCGTTCATCTGGCTGCACGCTCGGGATTCCCCATAAGAGATCCTCGATTAGACCTAGGTCGTCTTCGAGTCGACTGCAGCGCGGCCACATTTCTGGTAAGAGACTGGCCCAACGCAAACCGGCTGCGGTCCAATTATTGCACGGCTTTCACCGGTTTCCCGGCTGCACGGCCATACTTCCGCACTCGGTCCATTGGTCCCGCGATGCTGGGTGTCCGGGCGATTATCCAGACAATCAGCCGGTTCAACAGAGACGCCGGAAAGAAAGTCGGGCGCAGTATGTCGACGAACAACACCACGCGATATGAATCGACGTCATTCCAGACTTCGTGCGGGTGGCTGTCGTCGAAGATCAAGCTCTTTCCCTGCTGCCAGGAACGCATGTCTTTTCCTACTCGAATCCTACAGCTGCCTTCCGGCCCTGGAATAATCAATCCAAGGTGGTAGCGCAGCACTCCTTTGTACATCCCGCGATGCTCAGGGATGTGCTTTCTGGGCGCGAGAATGGAGAACATCGCCGACTTCATTCCGGGAATACGCTGCAACAGTCGCACAGTCTCGGGACAGCGCGTGCAGTTCTCCTCGGCCTTTTCGCCGTACGCATAGAGCCAGAACGTCTTCCATTGTTCACCGTCGGTCAGAACTTTCTGCTTATCGGAGATGTCTTGGAAATTGGGTATCTCTTCCCGACGCACGAGAAGCGAATCCAATTCTTTGCGAATTTCCATCCACTCGGCCTCTATGGTCGCGACCCAGGGAAACGACTCAGGATTGAAAAATGTAGTGTCTCGATCGCGGAAGAACATCATCCCTTCTACCAGGCTTCGAACCATGTGATTTGCTCCTTCCTAACTTCATTGCGGCAAATTATGCCGGGCCAATGGAAAGGTCTTCTGTCCCCTTTTTGAGCGCGGCCATCCGGAATATCGAGTTCCGGTCATTGCCGCTCGCCGGTTTCTTGTTCCGCACTTTGCGCGTGCCCGTGTAAAATCAGATCGTGCGGCATTGGCTCGTGCTCGACATCGAAAATGACTAGCGAGTCTCTATAATCCAACTCGAGAATGCGTTCTTCGGATCGCTCTCTGAATCATTGCCGCCGCAACTCATTTTTCAAATGGCGAGTAAGTACCAATGCCAAGCTCTTGGAGTTTGCTATTAGGATTCCGTGGTGATCACCGGGGAGAGTCTCGCCTTCGAACGCGGATGCAAGGTGCGACCAGGTTGTTACAGGATCGGGGTACTGGGAGCTCTCGGCTCGCGCGAAAGTGATTTTTCCATCGTAAAAACGGGGCCGGTATCGAGTCCACGCTAGAAAGTCGCTGAATCGCGCCCGCGCCCTAACACGACTGAGCGGAACGGGGACAGGTCGATATGCCGCAGACCGCATGAGATCAGAAGCGCGATACCTCAGCTGGGCGGCGATCAGGTGAATGCGCTTCCAAAGCGTCAGCGGTTCCGTGTGAGGGTACGAGTCGATCATGGCCAAAAACGCGACCTTTTCCCCACTCGCGGAAATGCGTCGAGCTATCTCGAACGCGACCACGCCTCCGAGTGAATAGCCGATCAGCGAATAGGGACCGTGGGGTTGTACGCTCTGAATTGCATCGAGATGGAATTGGGCCATGTCTTCGATGCGAGCAAAAGGTGGTGCTGCACCATCGCTGCCCTTGGCCTGGAGTCCGTAAATCGGGCGAGATGTTCGAATGTATCTTACGAGATCGAAGAATTCCATCGCGCTGCTGCCCAGGCCGTGCGCGATGAAAATCGGCGGCTGCTCGCCGCCCGCCTTGAGCAACACGAGTGGCGGCAACACCGGCGTCGCGGGCTGGTCCAAAAGCGCAGCCAGACCGGTGATTGTGGGCGCGCGGTAAATTGTTACAGGCGGCAGCTCCCGGCCGCAGACCTTAGCTATCTCGTCGAACAATTTGTAGGCGAGCGGAGGATCGCCTCCGAGATCGAAGAAATTATCCTCCGGGCGGATTGATGAGCGTTCGAGCACGCTTTGCCAAATCGGCGTAAGAGCGTCGATCGTCGCGCTTGTATCTGGCTCGCGGGTCACGCTTTCAACCATTTCCAATGGTTCGCCGATCATGAAGGAGCGAACTTCCTAACTGATTTGGAAACCGCGAATCGCATCGTCCATGGATTTGTTGAGCGCAACCGCTAGGTGTTCGACGAATGGATTGAGAAGCATGCCTGCGGGATATACAGGCAGGATAACGACGTCATGGCCGCCTTGCGCCAATAGATCCCACTTGGCGCTTGGTTGGTCATACATCCTATATTGCTTCATCGGCCGGAAGTCTGCGATCACGCCGGTATACGGCTTCGGGACGTAATTCACGCAAGCTAGGTCATTTGCCCGCCAGATCTGTCCCGATACGCGGAATTCTGAGATCCTTGCGCGCGAATGCTTGCCAAATGTTGCGAAGAGCATACCTCGCCATACAGGGATTCGATTGCGGAATGCAATCGCCTTTTCTGAAAAAAACTTGGCCTTACCCAGGGAATCAAGTCGGAAGAAATTAGCCGCGTGGAACACCAGCCGCTCTGCAGAACGGTAGCATTTGCCCCAAAACGACGGGACGGGAATGTTAGACCAGTCGGTTGTGTCGAACAATGCCAGCAAGGCAATTCGCTCTCCAGCGGCCTGAAGCTGCTGAGCCACCTCGAACGCAATGGTCCCACCCATACAATAGCCACCGAGGAAATAGGGGCCGTGCGGCTGCGCCCTACGAATCTCTTTGATATATAGGGCGGCCATGTCCTCGATTCTTGTTAGTGGCGGGCAGCTGCCGTCCAGTCCCCGGGCCTGCAAACCATAAAATGGCTGGTCAGGTCCGAGATGTCGCGAAAGGTTTCGATAGATGAAGACGTTTCCGTCGGCTCCATGAATGCAGAACAAAGGAGGGCGCGAGCCATCCGGTTGGATTGCGACAAGCGGTGCCCAACCCGTCGCGGACGTTTCTCGTTGGAGGATCTCGGCGAGCTCGCGGATTGTGGGGGCATCGAACAGCGTCGCCAAAGGTAATTTGACGCCGAATTCCCGTTCGATTCGGATGAAAAGTTGAACCGCCAGGATTGAGTCGCCGCCGAGATCGAAGTAGTTTTCGCTGGGCCCGATTGATTCAATGCCAAGCATCTCCTGCCAAATGCGCGTGAGCGGTCGAAGGGTGTCACGCTCCGGAGTGGCATTTTGGGCTGCAGATACGTAAATCTCAGGCTCTAGCATCACGTTCCTTGCCATTGGTAATGAAACCAATCGTAGGTCCCTCGGTCCCGAGTATCCCTTGACGATCGGCGCGCGAACACCGGGACGTCCCTGCGCCGCAGATATAAGTCCCTGTCCTTAGACCCCAATTGCGTGCAAACCACGGGCCATTTAAAACTTATGACAAGCTTATGTAAATAAGGATATTAGATGTTGCTCCGGGCAACTCCCGTAGACCTACGTCGCTTTATGTTGAAACGTTTTTTCTACCGCCTCGATTCCTGCTCCGGCGGCGCTGAACCCCCCGGCATCGGCGACAGCGCCAAACGGTGGTCAGTCAGACTAACCAATGTGCTTGTATAAGACATCCCCGGCCATCGAAAGAACGCTGCCGGGAACATGCGACAACAGCCGCTTGGCGAATCGCAGCTTCCAGTGCGCTTCGCGCGGCTTGTAGTTGTCGCGCGATTCAGCAGAGGTGGTATACCTCGAATAAATTAAGGAAGAACGGAGCGCTCCCCAGCGCTCTTTGAAGCGAATCAAGCCCGCGTTGTCGCAGTCTGAACGTCCGAAGTCAAATGTGCGTAAACCAGCGCTCTTTGCTTCTTCGATCGACCGCCAGAGCGATAGCTGCATTCCGCCCAGGTTGTGAAATCGCGCATCGGAGCAGCCGTACTTATAAAGGAGGGTTTCCTTATAACGAAGTGTGAGAATTGCTGCGATAGGCCGCGAACCCTGGAATGCGACACGAATATGGAGCGCCTCTCCCAGACAATCGATCAGGTTGCGAAACCATTGCAATGGCTGCGGAGGGACGCCGCGGCGGCGGCGAGTGAGGATGAGCAGTTGATAAAAACTCGAGAGAAGCGATTCCGAGCGCCCGCTCTCGTACCGAAGACCTTCCCGTTCAGCGCGGCGGATTTTTCTTTGCGTCGAGTCTTTGTGCAGATTACCGAAAAGCTGGCTCAGGCTTGGGGAAAGATCAAGTCGATGAAGCGCATAATCGCATGTGGATTCGTGAAAACTCGTTTCGATCTGGTGGTGGCGAAGTGGCCGGATTTCAATATAATCCCATGCCCGCGGCCGCTCGCTTCCCTCCCCCAATGCGCCGAGAATAATTCGCAGGTCCTCCGGGTCATCGACGAGCGGTTCGCAGTGATCTGAAAACGGCAGCGAGACAAGACGACGGCCCGTCAGCCAGCTTTCAATCTGACAAAAGACGATACCGTTGCGAAGTTCGCTGTCCGGCGGAGACGTCGTATAGACAACGGGCTCGTATCCGTACGTCCGGCGAAGAGCTTCCAGCCACGCAGCGGTGTGGAAGATCGATGCGCACGGCTCCCTGCCTAAGACATTCTCCCATCGCGGATCGCGCAGCGGCGCAATCTTGTAAACCGGCACGGGTGTTGTCGCCCTCTGTCCCATGGTAACTGGAAGCCCTGGCAGATTTGCCGAGAGAGAAATTGGCGGTCGCTGATTGCATATCCGCGAGCGGGGGCCGCGGGAAGCCTTTTGAGTCGCAGAGTCGACTGGGGTCAGATGGCGCCCATGGCCGGTGAACTTAAATTCGGTCACTCTAAAAATGGGTGGCAGAGCGGTGGAACTGCGCACCCTCGTCCCGGAACATCGATACGTCGCCGCCGTAGTTTTGCGGAAGCCAGGACTGGCAGGTGCTCCACCTGCTGGCTGCACTGATAATGAATCGTAGAACTCAATTCAGGAGTGTTCAGGAGTGTTTATGACCATTTCGACCATGCAACAGAGAACTAACAAGATCTAGATAGATGGACTCATTGACATCCCAAGTGTACTTCTTCACAAACTCGGACGCATTTAGAGCCACTTTTCGTCGAAGCTCTGGATTCTCGAATAACAAAACAATCGCGTCCGCGAGACTCCTAGCATCATTTGCATGAAAGAAAGTCGCGACCGAGTCGTTAAAGTAATATTGGTCGATTGCCGTATCTGGCACGATTACTGGCACACCCATAGACATGAACTCGAGAATTTTGGTACTGAAGGCCTCGTTGCCAAAACCGGTGCTCCTCTTCGGCACAACTCCAAGATCAGCGTTCTCAATCACCGACGCCATCTGATCGATTGCCACCGAACCTTTCAAATAAACGCGGTGCTGTAATCCAAGCTCATCAATCAGCGATCTCAGGGAGTTGAACTGATCACCTGAACCATAGATATGAAATTCCGCTTCGGGGATTTCATTCTTGATTAGTGAAAACGCTCGAATGGCGATGTCGAGCCCTTGGTGATAGTTGATCGTGCCTGGGTATAAGATGATGAATTTGTTGTCCTTTCGATCCCTTCCCCGTTTGTGAAAAAGATGGGTGTCAGGGTAGTTCAAGATCGTAGTGCATTTAGTTCCCTTGACGGACCGCTCTCGGAGACGCTTTTCCCAGATGTGATTCGCCACGACGACGTGGTCGGAGAACGCGGCAGACATTCGCTCCATGGCAACCAACAATTTGAATGTCACTGATTTCTGTGAGCTTTTGAATTTGCTGGCGTAAAACTCGGGCACAATGTCATGGATGTCGAGGATGATTTTGGATCCGGCGATTTTCGGATACCAAGCCGCAAACACTTCGAAATCGGGAACGGAATGAATATGGATGATGTCGTAGGATTCCTTTATTTGTTTTCGCGTCACAAAATACATCGACCGCACAAAGAAAAGAAGCAGCCTGCTCAGATATTCAAGTTTATTTTTCTCGTCTGCAACCCGACACTGAATACGATAGACTCGAACACCATTGATGACGACTTCCTCAGCAGCCTGTCCTTCTGATCGCAGCGACACAACATCCACGCTATCCCCACGCCTCGCAAGCGTCTCTGCATACCGACGGACGCGGTTATCCCTTTCATAGAACGTGTACGCCACCATGCAAGCTTTCATTTCAGTAAATCAACCCAGATGAAGAAAGTAAGACGCGCCGGTTTTGGTCAAGATGTCCAATGCCAGGTCTCGGGGGAGGCCTTTGTCAAGACGGAGAATCCGCGTTCGCTCAATCCGTTCCGCGATGGCTATTGCACTTCGTAGACGAGAGAATCTCCCTGAAGCCTCGCATAGGCGATCCGAGCCCTCGCGCTGTCGGGTCCTTCGATGTGCCACGTGTCGCCGTCCTGCACGAGCGACATCTGGCTGCGATTTCTCCACCACCGGTTGACTTCCGCCGGAAGGGTAATCCATAAATGTTTATCGGCTCTCAATCGAGCCAAGTGACCCAGCAGATCAAGATAGACGCTTTGCGCGCGCTTCCTAATGAGGTAGTCGGGATGGGTTATAAAGCTGACCAAACCGCTTCTTTGCATGATGAGCTCGATCTGTTGCTTCCATAAATCGATCGAATAATCTCCGAGAATGTGAAAAAGCGAATAGTCTTGGATCGTCGTCAGAGGAAGCTCGAGGATCTTGCCGATGAAGTAGGGCATGACCGTGCAGCAGCCCCCCCGCTGAGGCTCGAGATGGGCCACGTTGGGAACCGACATATCGTAGGAAAACTCGAACGCATCGTACCAATCTTGATTGCGGTACATGGCACCGGACCGAAATCCCTCTGCGCGAAACTCTTTCACGTATTGATTGATCTCCTTAGCATGCCGGAGGAATTCCTCCCTTTCGCGGAATAGGAAGCCATCATGCTTTAGGTCGTGCACATTGATTTCAAAGCCTCTGGCTCGAAAATCGGCAAGGAAGCCGTTACGCACCGCGTGTCCCATCCCCGGGATGATTTGAAAGGCGGATTTCATGGCGAACGAATCATCCAAATTCATCAGCTCCGTGCAGAAATCTCGCCCCGTCACACCCTCTACATCGTGCGTAACTATCGCACAACTGGGGGCGCCGTTCGGCCAAAACCAGATGAAAGGGATGCTCGTCATTCCCTGACTCTTCAGCACAAGAGCCAAAACGCGCTCCATTAAGGACTCCACTGTGACGTCTACCGGCCAGTGGGGAAATGCGATCTTCTCCCATCCACTTAGGCGAGTGCGCTGCAGATGCTTGCGCACTTGCACCGGGAGAAAGGGGCGCAAGGAATAGTAGATCCGCCTTGTCGCGCTGCTGCTCGTGATCGAATCCAGCGAGAATCGCGAATTCGATGGGTACCGCTCATACCGGAGATTGTTCACGACCTCGGTGAAATCGAAAGGCAAGGTCGGCCAACCGTGTGCGAAGCGAGTGCCGTGAAAGGTGTCCGTCAGGTGATGCGTAGCCTCCCGGGAGGGCGAGCCCCCAGCGCATTGCCCATAACACGTAATCCCAGGACCAAACTCGAAGAAACCTGCTTCATCAGACAAATCTTTCCTTGCGTCCAGAACAGCAAATTGGTCTGGGCAGCGGAAGTAATCAAGTAATGCCTTGTCCATGAACTTCGGTCCGACTTTCTCTTACAGAACGACTCTTGTTCTATTAACGCGGTTGGGATACCCGCACGACTTAATAACTGCGCATTGTTTAGTAGTTCCCAGCGCTAGACAATTGAGCCTTTTAATGAGGTTCCGTTCGATTTACCGTAAACGAGCGGCGCAAGACTCACGATTATTCTGAGCGTTTACTTGGCGTCGGGGATGTTGCGGGGACCTCAATCCAAACTTCAACCTGCGCTTCAGTGCGAACGCGACCGGAAGCCACCGGTAGGCTCCTGAAATCTTGAGACGAAACTCCAGCGACCAATCCGTGGGTTCGACTGCTGTTCGGCCTGATACGAATTGGTCTTTCTTCGCGAAGGCAGGGTGGGGTAGCGTCGTAAACACACGGTCGTATCCAGCCTCAAGGCAGTGTTGAACTAGCGCCTCGGTGAACGCTCCGTAGGGAAAGCTGAACAGAGTAATCTCCCTCTGCAGTATATTTTGGAGCTGTGTTCGAGAATCAAAGATCTCCTTACGAGCTTCTGTCTCATTCAGTTCGGTGAGTCGTGGATGGGTCAGCGAATGAGCCCCTATCGTCACAAGGTCCGAAGCGAGGTTGCGAAGTTGTTCCAAGGACATTACTTTGTTAGGGTCAGTGGACTGGGGGTCAGAAGCCATCCAGACGGGGCGTTTCCCTAGAGATTGGATAACAACGAACACCGTTGCCGGAATCCTTCTTCGTTCGAGTTCAGGAATAGCATTCTCCAGGACACTCTCGAACCCATCGTCGAACGTGATGGCGACACACCGTTCTCCTCGGCGGCAGGGTTCCCTTTGAGCGGCTGCGACCGGCTTTGCCCAACGAAGGACCAGGTCCATTTGGTGCGCAAACCTTGAGCGATGCTCTGTGGGAACAGCGTGATAATAGATAACGACACCACTACTTGGGCGGCGCCGCCCGATCAGAGCCATTAACGCGTCTCGCAAGGAGGAAGCGGCGAAGAAGAGGATACTAATGCTCAACTTCACTAGACGGATTGGAAGGCGGGCCCTCATTTTCAATTCGGCGACCAACTCATCGCAGAGGTGGCTCATCCAAAAAAGTGCGATGCCATAACTCCAGGACTGCTAGGCAAAAAATCTCCTTAGAGTATCTTCCTGTTTCCTGGTTCTTGGAAAATAGGCTCTCCATGCCAAGACGCTCGAAGTAGCCTCTCTCCAGCGCCCGCCGCGAGAAGAGCAGGTCCCGAATCCAGGGCCGCAAGTCTTTCCTGAGCCAAGATTCGTACGGAACGGGAAACCCGGTCTTTTTCCGCGCGAGAATCTCACTCGGGACCCTCTGATGCAGGGCCTTTTTTGCGATGTACTTGGTTGTGAAGCCATGGATCTTAAAGGAGGTCGGTAGCGAGGCGGCAAATTCCATCACCTTGTGATCAAGAAACGGCACACGCAACTCGATGGAGTTTGCCATGGTAATCTTGTCAGCCTTAATTAACAGATCGTCAGGTAGCCACGTCTTGGTGTCCACATACAACATTTTGTTCAGTTTGTCCTGGCCGGTCCCATTCTGCAGGTACTTTCGCACGGGAGCGAGAGACTGTCCCTTATTGACGCGCCTGGCAAAACTCGCTGAATATACTTTCTCGCTTTGGGAATTGAAAAAGCTAAATGGATTGGATGTCCTGCTGTAATAATACGAATTTAGCGGAATATCCAGTAAGGGAAGATACTTTGCAACTCTCTTGGAACCTGCCACAGAATTGAGCGCACGAACGGAGCCGGCAAAAGCTCCGTTCAGTGGTCCTAGTGCGGTTTTCAACCGCTCGAGCCATAAGAGATTTCTGTAATTTCCGTACCCAGCAAATGCCTCGTCTCCGCCTTCCCCGGAAATAAGAACCTTCACATGTTCTTTTGCTAACTTCGAGACGTAATAGAGCGCGACGGCGGGTGGTTCGCAAACCGCTTCTTCCATATGCCAAACATACTTCGGCAGGAAATTCACGAAATCTTGGGCCGTTATCGTCATCTCGTAATGCTGTACGCCGTATCGGCATGCCGCTAGACGAGCGTAAGGCCTTTCATCTTCGATCCCGGGATTGGAGAAGCCAATGGTGTAGCTGGTCAGCGGTTGATCGGTCTTGTCGAGAGCTAAACACAGCATTGCCGTGGAATCTACTCCCCCGCTGAGCAAGAAACCGACCGGGACATCGCTGATCATGTGTAACCGCGCTGCTTCGTCCAGCAAACTCAACAGCTTTTCTTCTGCCTGCTTCTGGCTCGAATACTCCGCTCCGGCGGAAAAATATAGGTCCCAATATTGACGTATGTGCAATTGCCCATCTCTAATAACCATATAGTGGCCGGGTGCTAGTTTATAGATATTCTTTAACAGCGTTTCCTCTCCCGGCGTGTAGTAGAAGGAAAGGAACCGATCAATTAGGTTCGGTGCGACGTCCCGCTTAATTTCAGGGTCTGCCAAAATTGCCTTGATCTCTGATGCAAAGACCAACGAGGTGGAAGACAACGAGTAGTAAAGCGGTTTGATACCCAAGCGATCCCTGGCAATAAAGAGGACCTTCTGATGCTCATCCCAGATGGCGAAGGCGAACATTCCCCGCAGTCTTTCGACGCAGCCCTCGCCGAGTTCTTCGTAGAGATGAACAATTACCTCTGTGTCTGTCCGTGTCTTAAAGACATGGCCCTGGGACAAAAGGAACTCGCGCAATTCCGGATAATTATAGATTTCCCCGTTAAAGACGATCCAGACGCTACCATCTTCATTTGAGATCGGTTGGTGGCCGGTATCCAGATCAATGATGGAGAGCCGACGAAAACCCAGTCCAATTGAGCCGGAGACATAATATCCCTCGTCGTCTGGACCTCGGTGCGAAATCGTGTCCGCCATAGCCTGCACGAGTGTCGGTGAGACACTCGCCTGCTGGTCGAACATCACTTTTCCACAAATTCCGCACACAGCGACCTCACTTCTACCGAGATACCGTAAATGCTTCTGCAAACTCCCAAATTAAACCTTGAGCCATTTGCAATGCGTGCTGCGTTGCGAAGGAGTCACGATTTAAATCAGCGCCAAATCGTTTTGCCGCCCCACAAACGACTGAGTTGTTGACGTCGGAGATATCTGATTGTTCCAGGCTCATCCACTTGAGGAATGCGTTTCAGGTAGCCGCTGACAAATCCATAAAACAGCCCTAATGAGCCGATGATGTACGGTCTGCGAAAAAGGCGAACTAGGCACTTGGATAGCATGAACAGCGGATGGTATCCGCAGATGTAATTAGCTCTCCCGTTTTTTACCACTCCGTCCCAAATCCCTTCCGCTGTACCTGTAAGCCGGTGATGGAGGATGTGTAAGTTCGGAAAGCTTCTCGATGTCCAGCCGAGCATGCTGGCTTTCACCTCGTCCATTGTGTCCCACCCCGGCGCCGGCCAAAATCCGCCGATGGCCTCCCAGGTTGCTCTTCGATAGATCTTTGTGGCGCCTCTGACGTGGAATGTTGGGCACTCTTCGACTTTCTTTACGCCGTTGGTGACGTAACAGATTACTCCTCCGCCGACACCTAGACGGCCATCACTCCGAAAACTCTCAATGCACCTCTCGAAGTAGTCCGGCTGCAAGGTCAAGTCACCGTCCAGCTTCACAATGAATTCCCAGTCCTTGCAGCTTGCCGCGCGATATCCATCGTTGAACGCGTCGACAACGCCTCCACCCGCCATTCGAAAACCGCGGTTCTTCCGGTGAACCGCACGGATCCACGCATGCTGGCGCGCGTAATCATCGATGATGGTTCCGGTGTTGTCTGTCGATCCGTCGTTAACGATCACCCATTCTGCCGGGCGGATCGTCTGGGCAAGCATGCTCTCTATCGTGAATTTCAGATAGGCTTCTTCGTCCCGGACGGGCGTAATGACCAAATAGCGCGCAGTTGCGATAGGGGCCGGAATCATTTCGACTACAGGCAAGTTTATCTCGCTCAATCCCATCGGTTACTTATCCTTTACGAAAGCGAAACCCCTGGGACCCGCTGGATCCAGCTGTCACTGGGTCCGACAATGCCGTCATCCCAGGGACCCTACCGCGGCTCTCTGCCTTAGCTGGAAATTGTGAATTCCGCTTGACGAACATGCGGGAGATGGAAAGCGTCGCCCGTCCTAGAGCGGGGACCGGTTGCGCCTCGGCAGCCGGAACGGCGCACGCACTCATCGTCGCAACTGAAACCATCGCTAAGAAGATAAACCACAACATGCGCGTCTGGTCAAAGTAGTCGATACCCATGAAAACGACAATGTTCGCAAAGAGAGCAGCCCCGAGGCACCAAAAAAACCACTCCTGTCGGTCTCCCTCCATTTGCTTCCGACACTGTCCGATCATTCCGAAACCGCGGCGTAAGATGACAATGAACAGAACTAACGTTGCTAAGCCGCCCTGTAATCCTTCACTTATGAACTGGTTGCATTGATCCCATGTGAAATCCCCCCAGCTCGCGTTATTCTTCGCTCCCAAAAGCCACCAGCTAGAAAAGTGCCGTACAGATTGCTCGATAAGATTGGCTCGATCCCAAGCGTCTCCGCCGGCCACATTAATCTTCGTAATCACAAACCACACGGGGGCTTTCATCACCAGCGATAGACCCAGCAGAGTGAATACAATGCCCCATCGGACCGACCTCATCTGTTTTCGAATCGGCCACAGGCCTAACACGAGAATTCCACCCAAGTATCCCGTGATTGGGGTACTGGCCATCGAGGTCGCTGCCACAACGGTTGCCGCGGCAAGTCCGAGGCCTCCCCAAAACCGTGCCTTGCCGCTCTTCCATAACCAGAAGAATAACGGGAACAATACCGCCCCAAAAGTGCCAGCCGTGATCGAGTTTCCGAATACGCTCTGCGCACGAACCCTTCCATCGCGAATCCATGGAACGATCATGTGACCAGCAATGTAGCTAAATACATTAACTCGCGTCAGATACTCATAGGACATGCACACTGCCAAGATAGCGGCGACTGCGGCAAACACTTTTGTTGCTCGGACGATGTCCTCATTGTCCTGCAACAAATGACGAAATAGAAAGTATCCACCAAAAGCGTCCAGCCACAAACCCATCTGGTCTACGACAGCTCCGCCTTCCCTGTAAAGAAGGAGAAACGCAACCCCGCGTACGAATGCCCAAAGGCAGAAGGCTTTGTCGAGACCATTGAGCTCGCCTGCGAACAGAGGCTTGTCTGTGAACAGCTTCACTGACAAAAGGCGGAGCGCACCCGCCAGAACAACGATGCGGATGACGTAGAAGTGCAGTCCGCCCACGAGTATTTGTTGACCGAAAGGCGTTAAGAAAGTAACCACCAAAATCGGAGCGACCGCATACTTCCGAGGCAACAGCAGCACCAGCACCGCTGCAAGGAGTGTGGCAGCCAATACGACCGGCGTAATAGCGCTCTGACTAGCCCCGCCGCCGAAATGGAAGTTTTTTCCCAAAGAGAGTACCGTTGCAACTATCTAGGCCGTTGGTGTTGGCGAAACTCTCTACCCCGAAATCAGAGTAGAAACGCCTGAACTACACAGTCACTCATAGAAGGCTTGTGTAGCGAGAGGCACAGCAATTCGAGTTTCATCCCACGACGTCTTGAAATCCCCATTTAGTGCATGAACCGGAGGAACTAGCAGTCTCAAAAGGCACTGGTGCCGTCTTCATCTTTGGGAACCAGGGAGACCGGCAAACAATCGCGCCCCAATAGTGCTCGGCCCGCTCGAGGAAACGACTTAACGTGGGCGCTCCCCGTACCTGCCTTTGGCCCAATCGGGCCACCCAAAGTTCCCGGTTGGCCTTGCGAAGAGCACGGTGCACTGACGCGTGCAGTGGCGCGTAGTCGCCGTTTTTCGTCACCGCATCATGCACACGCTCGCGTATTTTTACCGTATTTTCTTTCAGTGGAAAATTTTTTTTCAGTGCTTCTTCCGCCAAGCTGCCGGCAGATCCCGGATTGTAAATCGCGAGAGACTCGCGGATAAATGCAAATGGCCCCAGCAGCGACAGCCGCAACGCCAGATCAGCGTCTTCCAAATACCTCAATGTCTCATCAAACGAGCCGACCTTCCCCAGTGCTTCCCGGCGGATCGCGGCAGTCTGATTGAAGAGTACAAAGCGATTGATCAGCGTTTCGGTGGGGTTCAGCCATAAGCCTTCTTCCTCGGCAGGTTCAAGATCCGCGTTTTCAAATGAAGTGGTCACGGGTCGGCTCGTGAATTGCAGCGTAGCGTCGCATACGCAGCAGGGGACAGACTTGGGGACTCGCTGCAAAAGCGCAACTTGTCGACGAATTTTATCCGGCAGCCAAATGTCGTCGGAATCGAGGAACGCGATGATGTCACCGCTCGCGGCCTGAATGCCTCGATTCCTTGCGGCCGAAGGACCTGCGTTTTTCTGCGTTATGACGGAGATGCGGCGGCCGTATCGCGCGAGCATGACCAGGGTATCGTCGGTCGATCCGTCATCAACTACGACCACTTCGATGTTCTCATACGTCTGCCCGAGGATGCTCTCAATTGCCCTGGCGACGATGTGAGCTCTGTTGTAGGTCGCGACGATTGCGCTGACAAGAGGGCCGTTCACGAATGAAGACCTTCTAAAATCGGAAGCAGATATATAACAGCCCCGGCGAGGAGCGCTATAGCTAAGAGGGCCGAGGCGCACAGAATTTCAATGCGCAGCACACCCCTCGAGTGCCGGGCAAGTCCCACTACCAAGGGAATGTGAGCGGAGATCGGAGCCAATGCGATCACCCAGACAGCTTCCTTAAAGCCAAATAGAGCAAACGCTATTGTAAGGCCCACCGCAAGGTGCACGAGCTTAGCCAGATTTCCGAAAGCCGCATACTTCGAGAATCCAATCGCAAAAAGCATGTAGGTCGCAACACACGAGTAGACCTGCAGCGCCGCGCGCACACCCAAGAGCTGAAGCATCCAGCCCGCGTCATGGTATTTCGGACCAAGAACCATTGCGGCGGCCGGCCGACCGAGGAAGATGAACCCCACGGCCATACACGCGGAGAGGGCGAGAATCAGCAGACGTATCTTCTTGAACTGGGCAGTCGCCGCTGCGGGATTTTCAGCTAGAGTCCGGGACACTACCGGAAAGAAGACCTTTGAGACAAGACTCCCAATCAACTGGTCAGGCACCGTTGCAATTGAGAGCGCAAGCGCGAAACAACCGAACTCCGCCACATTAATAAACTTGGCCAAGGCCAGCCTTTGGCCTTCTCCTACCAGAAAGTACGTCGCGCTGGAGAAGAACATCCCGGCCCCGAAGAACAAGACCTGCCGCGCCGCAGCCCGATTCCAACTTAGCCTGACCGGCCGTTCTGCGACTATATGCGAGGCGGTCACATATGTAAGCGCGCTCGCCACCGTTCCGGCTACGAGTGCCCACGCCGTAGGCGAGAGGGCAGCCCATGTTATCGCAACCGCAAATCCGGCAGCATCCCCCAAAAGCGTCAGCCCAGCGAGTTTATCCGTTCGCACCCCACGGGCCAGCGACCAAACTGAACCGCTGGTAAATCCGCGAATGGCGACGTCAAGCGCTCCAACAACAACCAGCCCGCGCAGGAGGGGTTGGTGGTAAAAAGCGGCGAATGGATAGGCAAGTGATGCCGCAATAGCCCAGAGCGCCACTCCTCGAAGAGCTTGAATCAGATATGCCGTGTTGACAAATTCGGGATCATCGCCCTGCGGGTTGCGGACCACTGCCGCGTCAAGCCCGACGTCGGAAAGCATCGTGACGCCCGACAGAAAAGCGCCCATCAGAGCCACTAAGCCGAAGTCCTTTGGGCCTAGGAACCAGCGAGCAAGCACCAGCGTCATGGCCGAGCGCACGACCTTGCTCGCACCCACTCCGATCAGAACCCAGATCGCGCCCCGGGCCACAACAGAGAACTCTCCGCGCCGGAAGTGCGTGCGGCGGGCTAACCGAAGTGACTCAGCAAGCTGCCGTAGCCGCGACGGATCCTGGGGTTCAGCGCCTGATTCTTCGCGGACCAGCGTGTCGGCGCTCATGAGGTGTGTCCTTTTCTGAGCCGCTTAGCCAGTTGCCTCGCGCGGCGGGGCAGTACGGCCCCAGCACAAAGGGTGAGAAGCTTGGGATCGTTGCTGTGTGCAAAACCCCGCCAGTACGCTCCGAAGGCTCTTCGCCGCTCTCCGTCGTCCAGGCAGCACGACCCCAATTCCCTAGCATGATTAGCAATCCCGCGGCGAATGGCTGCAAGAGCTTTCGAGTCATCCTGGACCTGTACTTTTTCCAAAATAAACCGCTCCAACAAGGATTGCGCGTCTTCCCGCTTGTGCCTCCCAAGCATTGAATCAGGCATAGTTCGTTGCACCGTCAGAGCACGATCGACATACCCCAAGGCATTGGTTCGGGTAAAACGCAGCAAGAACTCCCAGTCTTCGCCGGATTGCCATGATTCTTGGAAGGGGCCTGCCTTCTGGACCCTGTCGCGCCGCAGAATGGTTGCCTGGAGCTTCACAGGCATCTCTTCAAGGAGGCAGAGATAAAGTTCGTGCTGCGGGAAAATCATCTCGTCTCCGGACCGGCTCCTCTGCAAGAGCTGGCAAAAAGCGGGATACCCGCTCAGCATTGATTGCACGTGACGCGTCCCGCTGATCCATTCGAGATCAGAAAAAACTCCACCTACCTCTGGATGTTCATCCATGAATCTGACTTGGAGCTGCAGCTTTTCCGGTTTCCAGAGATCGTCCGACGCGAAGAAAGCAATCAACGTGCCGCGAGCGTGCGCTATCCCTGTGTTTTGCGCCGCCGACACCCCCGCGTTTTTTGGGTGTTGAACGAAGCGGATCCTCGCGTCTTCGAAACCGGCCACGACCGCCGCAGTGCCGTCGGTTGAGCCATCGTCAATGATGATGAGCTCAAAGTGGAGATAGGTCTGGTGGAGTACACTTTGGATTGCCTCGGCCAGGATGTATCCGCGATTGAATGTGGGAATGATAACGGAGACTTTTATCATGTTGTTGTTGCGACCCGCTTATTAGCCCAGCCGGGCGCACGGTTTTGCACGGCGAGTGCATTTACTTCAGAACCCCCAGTCAGAAGCGCGAGGCAGGTTCCCAGGCGCCGGTTCACCAGCGTTTATCTACTGACGAGGTGATTTACTTCACCGGGTTATTGAGAGGCTGGCGCACGGAGGACGGGCATTGAGCGGTACCCAGCAGTCTTGGTGTAAGTCACAGCCTTGAGGTAAGTCGCACCACCAACGTCGTGCCCGCTAGTTTTCGGCTCACTGCACGCTCGCTGTTAAATTGGCTGGGGCAGTCGGACCCGCAACAGAACTAGAAGTGTAGGCTCCCATAGTCCAGTTGCCGGTCGATGGCCTGGCAACTCCGGCCTGGTCGTAGCACAGCGCACCGAGGCCGGGATTTGCCTGGCCGTTGCAAGTGCTGTTGAAATTCACACCAAAACCGATGACCGGACTCCCTATATTCGGGATAAAGGTCGCGTTCAAATTAGGATTGGTGGAGATGCTATTCGCGTCAAATCCGGTGGCAGTATTCCACGCGGCGAGCGTGTTGTAGAAGGTGCTGTATCTAAACTGATTCGATAAAACGATGTTGTAGAAATCATTGAAATTACTCGTACTGATGGTCGAACCTCCTACCGGGTCGATGATAGCTCCGCCGCTGTCGAATATGTTGTTTTCAACTACCGCGCTGGTGGCAGAGTTCGCCCCAATCAAGATTCCGCATCCTATGCCTGCGAATGTGTTATTGAATACAGTCGGCCCAGTTCCAAAGGAATCATCGCTATAAGCACCGTTGGCACACGAGGAGCCACTAGCAGGCGCAAACACATTGTTGAAAACGTAGTGAACTCCTGCCGAGGAACCCGGTGTGTTCAACGCCGTCCAAATTCCAGTGTTGTCGTTCGCGCCCCAGTCCCCGTACACGTAATTGTTATAAATCATCCACGGAGGATTGATCGTCGATGCGCTGTTGTCTCCTACGTGAATTCCGTCATGGTGGAAAGTATCGGCAGCCGAATCCCAGTTTGAAAAATCACGGATTAGGTTGTTATAAATTAGCAAACCGCTCATCGTCTGAACGCCGGAGTCTAGCACGGCGATGCCGTGGTCTAAGTTATACAGATTGTTGTTGAAATAGCTCTCATTTGAAAAAAATCCGCCAGTGATGCCCCAATGCACATCATGAATAATGTTATTGTCCGCGGATGTGTTGGTGCCGCCCACCCACATGCCATCGCCACCTCCAGCCGCATCAGCGATGCTGGCGCTGTGCATGTACATATCTTCAACGGTTAGGTTTTTGACTTCACAATTACTACAGTTGCCTGCGTTCAGACCTACTCCCGATGTAGGTTGGTCAGTACAAGGACCGCCGAGGCAGGTTAGTCCCGTACTTCCAGCTAGGCTTGCCTCAATCGTTCCTTGCGTCGCCGTGCAACGGCCAGCGGAGTCTCTAGCGGTACACACACCATCAATTACTATAAAAGAGTTAGTTCCAGCTACAATCGCTCCATTTCCCCAGAACGGGGCGGTTATTATCGCACCGCTCTCAAAGCGAAGAGTTATGGGATTTCCACTCGTGCCACTACCTTGAAAGGTTAGAAGGCCCGCTGCTCCCGCAGCCCCGGTAAGTGTTCCGCATATATGCACCGTGGTTCCAGGGCCGATCTGCGATGCTCCTGCGCCCCAATTCGCGGAGGTGTTAAAGAATGTATAGGCGTAAGCATCCGCGCAATCCGCGCCGTTCGCAGCGCCTGCCGCCCTCTGAGCGATGTAGATGTCTTTCGCCGCAGCAGGCAGGGCCACAATTAGAAACGCCATCATGAACATCAGCTTCCGCATCGGCTTCCTCGTCTCCCGCACGCATCAGCATCGTTCTTGAAGAGGAAGCGCCACCCGCCTTCATTGTGTCAAGGCTAGGCGGCGATTCGGCATACTCATTCCTCGCAAGCTACGATGTCATATAGCATTAAGGGTACGAGGATTTGCCTAGCGTAACCACTGTCTGAGCGGACAGTTTAGGGACAGGTTGGAAGGCCAACCTGTCGAATACACTTCTGGTGCGGATTACCCGAATTAAGCTATAGGTGCTTATGGCTGCACGGCTTATTTGCCCCGGTCGGCTGTTGTGCTCGGTGCGTTCCGAGACTTCCAAAACGTGGCTTGACTAGCGATCTGCCTCCGCAGACGCGCCATCTGGCTCTTGGGGTCCCGCTGGATGCCTGCCTGTTTGGCCAAAAGGTTGCGCCAGAGTCTCTTGAGCCGGGGAAGAAATTTGGTAGACGACAGCACTTTTCTTGCAGTTCCATCGGCCGCACGGGTTGCCACTCGCATCGACTTTAGCAATAGACCCTTCACCGTCGGGCTAAATATGAAAATAGACGCTTCGAGCCAGTTCTTGCTGCAAAGCGCTGCCTTGTATTCGGCGTGTCCGAGGCCGAAATCCAACTCGTTGACGTTATCCCCATTCGCGTGGCTGCAGAACCCCTCAATTGTGCGCATGATGAGAACCATTCCCGGAGAAGATTGGCGGAATTCCGGATCATAACCCATGTATTCGCTAACAAATATCGTTCCGTAGAGCATTCCGATCCAGAACGCGACAGGGCGATCACCGATGTAAAGCACATTGGCGCGAAGCCAGCCCTTCCGGGCCGCCAGTCCTAGGCGCATTCGAACGTCAGGGGCGTCGGCAAAGCCGGCACCGAGGCCGCGTTGGTAGGTTTTCTTCGCGATCTCTTCTGCATCGCGAAACAGGCGATCCAGTCCCGACACCTCGCGGTAACAGACGATCTTGGGCTGACCGGCGGGATGCGACTCAATTTTTCGAATTCTCCTTCGCAGCTCAATCCTGCGATCGCCGGACATATGACGGTAAACTTCCTCGATACTGTCCGGCACTAGCATCAGTTCATGCCCTTGCACGGACGGAAGCGTATCGCGGCTTAAGATGCCCGGTAGTTTCAATGCCAGTTTATAAACCGGAGAGTTGATCGGCACAAATTCAAGGAGAGCCACGTCAGCTTCGTCCTGGTTCAGACAATTCATGACCTCGCGAACGAGTATCTGCGTGTTTTCGAGTGAGGCATTCCCGCGAAGCGCTCCATACACAAAGGTGAGGCAGCGAGCCCACGGGCGAAATACATTAAGATAGCCGATCTTGAACGTGAGCCGCTTTCGTTCGAGTCTCCCAATGAGGATTGCATCCGGCTGTCCGTTTCGATAAATGGAAATCACATGCGGGCGTAGAGCCTCCGGATAGGCCTCGATAATCGTAAGAACAAAATCGATATCGGAGTCGCGATGCCCGCCCCAACGTGTCCACACTTCGCGCAGCGCCTCGACCTCGCCGCCGACCCGGGCGATCCGAATCTCGACCTTTTCGTTATCGTTCCGCTGCACTGGTCTTTGTGGGGCCGTCTGGTTATTGATTTCTGTCGACTGCATGTTAGCTCTCAATGCCGGATTCCAGCGCAGTCGTCTGCATGCCAGGACTGCGATGGATGCGTTTGATGGTCTTGGTCAAGTACTGGACGCTATGCAGCCAGTCATAACTTCCCTCAAGTTTTGCGCGGAACAGCGTCACGTCATCCGATGAATTCACGGGGAGCCTCGGCAGGAAGAATCGATCGGACGCACGATTGGCTGTCCCTAGAATCGTCGTGACCCCGTTTTTATAGCCGTGTTTCTCAAGAAGCTCCCGCAGAGTCCGTGCCAAGACAACCTCGGTCTCAGGGAACGCATACGGATACGAGAAGGATTCCACGGACTGTCCGATCTTAGCTTCGATCGTATTTTTCGAGCGCGCCACTTCTTCTTCTACCTGCGCCGCCCCCATGTATTTCAACTCCCGATGGGTAACCGAGTGCGATCCAATCTGAATCCCCCGCGCATGGAGTTCCCGAACCTCGCTCCAGGTGAGGCACTCCCTTCCCAGGAATTGCGTGCGCCGATCCTCGATCAACCCTGATGGAACAAACAGCACTGCTGTATGGTCGAATTCAGCCAGCACTGGGTAGGCCGCGGTGAAAAAGTCTCGATATCCGTCATCGAAAGTGATCACCACATGCCTGGAGTTGTGCTCTCCCCGCTCGAGAGATTTGACGGCTGCATCCAAGTGCACAGCACGATATCCTTCGTCCCGCAGAAATTTCATCTGCTGCTGAAACTGAGCCGGAGACGTATTGATGTTGTAATACGGGCGACGGTCGCTGGATCCTTCTTGTATGCTGTGGTACATCAGAATTGGAATCCGGCCCTGATGTTGCTGTCGGAACATCTGACGTGCCGGATGAACCAGATGAAGACTGACGAGTCGATCTAACCGCAGGTTAATCATGGTGTCCGGCGGAATTGTGGAGGGACCATTGCGCTGGCTGGCCCGAAGGGGCGCCGGGTGGTACTACGCTCCGAATACTTGCGAATGAGATGTTCCGATTGCGTCTGCTGCGAGAAATTCCGTCACACTTTGAACTACTCGGCTGATTTCAGGCGAAGAAAGTTGTGGATATATGGGCAAAGATAGGATTTGGGAAGCAATTTGTTCGGTAATCGGGAAATCCCCTGGCTTGTATCCAAAGTTCGCATAGGCTTTCTGAAGATGAAGTGGGAACGGATAATGGATTCCGGTGTCGATCTTTGCTTCGGCAAGATGTTTCTGCAAGCCTGCACGGTCTTGCACGCGAATGACGTAAAGGTGGTAGACGGCGCGGGACCATTCGGGTTCACAGGGACGAGCGACGCTCTCTACGGATGAAAGCATTTCGTCATATTGCTGTGCCACCTGCCGCCGCTTGCGATTCCATTCCGCCAGATGTCGAAGCTTGACGGTCAGAATTCCCGCTTGAATCGAATCGAGTCGGCCATTGTAGCCCTCAATATCGTGATAGTACTTTTTCGACTGGCCGTGATCACGTAGCATGCGGATTTTTCGGGCGATTTCCGCGTCGTTTGTCGTGACAGCACCGCCTTCTCCGCAAGCGCCAAGATTTTTGCCGGGATAAAAACTGAATGCGGCCGCATGTCCCATCGAACCAGCCTTGCGCCACCGATTTTCCTTGGCCGAAAAATATTCGGCACCGTGAGCCTGGCAAGCGTCTTCAACCACGATCAAGTTGTAGCGGCGCGCAAGCTCAAGGATCCGATCCATGTCGACTGTTTGCCCGTAGAGATGGACGGGGACTACTGCGGAAATCGTCTTCTGCAGCCTTCGATGGAATGGCCTGCCCGTTTCACGATCAAGCGAACATTCAGTTTCCAGAAATTCCTGAAGCTTCGTGGGATCCATGTTATAGGTGCGCTCATCGATATCAACGAATTCCGGGCGCGCACCGGCCTGAGAAATTGCTTCCGTGGTCGCGATGAACGTATTCGGCACGGTGATCACAACCCCGCCGGGCTGAACCCCAGCCGCCGTAAGCGCAAAGCGCAGTGCGTCGGTTCCACTGCTAACCCCGACGCAATGGCGCGCATCGCAGAAACTCGCGAAGTTCGTCTCAAACTGCTCGACCATGGGCCCGCCAATAAAACCAGCGGTCCGGAGCGCATTTTGAAAAAGAGGGACCAATTCGACTTCAAGTTCTTGGTGCAGAGTTGCCAGATCCAGAAACGCTATCTTTCCATTATTTGTCATTAGTTTTAATCCTCGGTTCCACGGTTGTCATGAAATAGCACTTCTGTTCCGCTTCAAATTTGAATTTCGTCCCCAAGGCCGGACACCCTGAAGGGCAGTGTGTTTTAAAGTTGCAATTGCATTTCTCAGACTAGCGGGGGGATCGCGGTCTCTGCCCGCACACTCGGCGCCTTGCGGAGTTCTGAAGAGTGCGCCGAGCAGCGAACCTGAATGAAATCACACCGAAGAGAGTCAGCAGAGGAATGAAGCATCCCTTCTAAAAGCCGGTTGGACGCAGGACTGCACTTGCGAAACCCCAAAGATTCCAGTACCTGTTGCGCTGGCTTATTTCGCGCTGTCTCGCGGAAATTCACCCATAGCGTCCCCGCAGATTGCGCATTGTGATGTTCCACCAGATGATGAAAAAAGGCCTGCTCGATAAACTTGCCCTGTACTCGACAGGAGAGCATGAAATCGCGAATCTGGATGATTCCGGTTCCATGCTCGACAATGCCAAAACCGATCGTGCCGTAGGAGCCGTACGCATCGGAGCTTTTCAGAACATATTTCTCCAGCTGCGCATTGGCCAGGATCTCGTCGAGTTGGTTGCGCGTGTATTTGTGTCCGGAAAAGTTTAGCTGGTTGGTTCTTTGAACCAGCTCCGCGACACGTTCCGAATCTTCGAGCTGGTAGGAAGCGATATCGAGCGTGATGCGACAGGAGGCCAGAAATCCCAAGTAATTTGATCCAAATTCGTGTTGTGCTTCTTCCCGGGCGATAGCCTCTTTGTAGAACTGCCGCCGCTGGCGAGACTCGGCGCTCGTGCTTCCTTGAAACCGAGCATCGGAAAATAGAGTGGGGATGTCGCTGGCCTTCACGCAGGTGACTTCGGGAATCGTACGACCCACCTGGTCCAGTTCAAAGGGATTGTCATCGACGAATGCGAAGGTATCGAGACCGATACTCAGACGTTCGGCGATGGTCCTGATACCCGTGCTCTTAGGCGCCCAGCTGATTTGAGGGTAGACGAAATACTCCCTGATGCCCAGTTGTTCCAGCTTCTCCCAAGCGGAGGCATGATCATTCTTGCTGGCGATACTGAGCAGGATACCTCGCTCATCGAGGTGTTTCAGCAGTGTAACGATTTCTGGATCGAGAACTACATCGTCGCCCTCGATCAGAATGCCCCTCCACAGCGTATTATCAAGGTCCCAAACGACGCATTTGATCTTCTTTGCTTCCGTTGCGGTTGCGTGTTTCTTGGCAAACTTTACGAAATCCGCCGTGAGAAATACCAAGCGCGCGTTGCTGTCCGCTTCGGGAACCATCGAGATCCTAAAGGACCTCCCGGATGCAACGACGGACCGGAACAGCGACGATTCAATTTCATGGCGGGAGTAGCCGCTTGGAAGCGTTACGGTCGTTACAAACGACGGACCCAACTGCAACAAAGCGCTTGTGCCAAGCCCTTCGCTCTTGTCGTGGGTGAAATTCAGCTGCAGGCGAACAACTTCCGTTGTGGGGTTATACACCTCGAGAAGAAAAGCGTCGGGCAAGCTGTTTCCCGAGTTTGGCCGATTTAGGCGCTGGGCAAGCTTCCCGAGGGCGATATACGTGACGCTGTCCCAGTTGATATTTTTGGTCAATTTGCCAATCACCATGCCCAAAAAGTTGGCGAGCGGCGAGCCCCATTGGATGATTCTCTCGCGCCACAGAGCAGAACGGGTAGGCGAGAGCGAGAGATTGCCCAATGCTTCGATCTTTGCCCATTTCTTAAACGAGACCTCGACTCCGTAGCCGCGCAAGGAGGTAAAATTCCGATTCTTATAGGAGCCGAAAGCAAAACGACGGCAGCGCTTGTCGGGGCGAGGTTGGTACAAATCACAGCTCTGATAACAGGCGGGCGCAGCGCACTCGACGCAATGCTCTCCCCAGAAAAGAAGGGACATCTCTGTTACGTTCGATGCGGGTTCATAGGTCGCCGCGGGAGCCGCGGGCCGCTCGTGGTGTAACCTGCCTTCGTATTTGTCGAGTTCAAACATGGCTCAGTTTCGGAGATGAGTTGCCGTGGGTATTGAGTCGGGGGAACGGCGTGAAGCGGATCTGGATGTTGCACAGCGCTGGCTTACGGAGTTCTTGATTCCATCGTGAGGTAGCGCAGAATTCTCGCAGGGTTCCCCGCCACAATTGCGTCTCCAGGCACATCCTTGGTAACGACGCTGCCTGCGCCGACGATTGCATTCTCACCAATCACAACGTTCGAGAGAATGGTAGAACCAGAACCGATCGAGGCACCGTTTTTCACACGCGTCGGCTCAACCTTCCAGTCTTTTTCCGTTTGCAGTACCCCGCCAGGGGCCGTCGCGCGCGGATAGGAGTCGTTGATAAACGTAACGGAGTGGCCGATGAAAACGTTATCCTCGATCGTGACCCCTTCGCAGATGAACGTATGGCTGGAGATTTTACAATTCTTGCCGATGACGGCATTTTTCTGGATCTCGACGAACGCACCGAGTTTAGTGTTATCGCCAACCTCGCATCCATACATATTGATGAACTTCGCTAGCTTGACGTTTTCCCCGAGCTTCACGTCGGGAGCAATGCAGAGATATTCACTCATGGGTTTATTCCTACTCCTCTATCTCGTGAATGGTTCCGTAGCGGTTGCACCGGCATTTGGCGGGCAGAAGGATACTTGCTCAGTTGCGTACGCGAGCGACGCTCGCCCAGCTGTTTGGCAGATTCTTTGCGATTTCGATATCTTCGAACACGCCGCTCTCACGCGCACCGTGCTTCTCCACCCATTCCGCCATTCCGCGAATCCCCGCGTCAAGCGATGTTTTGCCTCGTTGCCCGAACACCCGTTCGGCGCGCGAGTGATCGGAAAAGGCGATTTTTACTTCGTTTCGCGGGTCGAGATGTGCGACCTTGCACTCCTTGCCCATGGCATTGGCAACGACGAGGGCTAGTTCGTTTACGGTGTAGGGGACATCTGCACCCACATTAAAAATATGGTTCCGAGCAGGGGCAAAGTTCACCGACGCCGCGATCACCGGCGCCACATCATTGATGTGAGTGAAAGCCCGCTGCTGCAAGCCGTCACCGAAGACGGTCATGGGCTCACCTTTCAGCAGCTGGTTCATGAAAATACCGACAACATTGCGGTAACGGTCGCCGATGTTTTGTCGCTCACCATACACGTTATGGGGGCGAAAGATCACGTAATCGAGCCCGAACATTTCATGGCAAACCTTGAGCTCTCGTTCCACCGCAAGTTTGGCAATTCCGTAGGAATCCTCCGGCGTAGGGATCATGTCCTCACTCATGGGGGATTGTCCCGCGCCATAAACCGCTATCGACGAAGTGAATACGAAGCACTTCACCTCGTAATTCACCGACGCATTGATCAAATTAACCGAGCCGATGAGATTATTATTGTAGTTGAATCGCTTGATGAAATGACTCAAGCCTTCTGCCGCGTAAGCCGCCAGATGATACACATACGTGAAGTTGTGGCGCTCGAAAAGGCGGTCAATCAGTTCGTGATCCAGAATCGAACCCTTGCAGAAAATCGAATCGCGGGGAACGTTGTCGGCAAAGCCACCGCTCAAATCGTCAAGAACCACGACCGAATGCCCGAGCTTTAGCAGTTCATCGGCGACATGCGAGCCAATGAATCCAGCACCACCAGTTACCAATGAGGAGATCATTTTAGCGAGCCTTTCGTTTTAGCGATTCGTGCTTTCGGAAAAACTTTATCTACTCGAAGAGCGTTAGGAGTGCTGCAACGCGGTTTGATGATCCAAGTCAGGCTCTTCGCCTCTCTCCACAAAGAGAATTGGATCGAGAACCTTTATTCCATTGAGCAACTGCTCGGTACATCTCCAATCGATTGTGAATTGCTACGCTCGGCTTAAAGAAGCCGATCAAGCCATAACCGGCCTGACGAATGCGAATCGATACTAGCGAGAACCACCGACAGTGACGCAGTCCGCGCGCTCCATAGTGCTTATAAAAGTATTTGTAGCGGCTACGATACCGCTCGATTGCAAACTGAATGGGAAAGCGGCCAACCGATTGCCCGCCCAGATGAGTGATCGTGGCTCCGGGGGTAAAAAGGATCGAGTAACCAGCGTTTCGCACGCGGCGGCACAGATCTACCTCTTCAAAATGATAGAAGAACTGTTCGTCGAATCCTCCTAGCTCCTTTAGGAGGTCGCCGCGAAACATGACACAGCAGCCGGAT
>DATLST010000108.1:0-10965 GCA_035534055.1 Candidatus Acidiferrales bacterium
CGAAAGGTTGTTAGAGAGTGGCCATTACTCAGTGGCGTCGAAATTCTTCGAAGCGGTCGGGCCCCAAGCAAAAGCCAAAGGAGGTTGTAAATGAAAATCCTGCGTACGTCCCTCTTCGCACTGGCGACCTTGGTCCTAACCCGGCGTAGCCGGAACCAAACAGGAAGTTGGACTTTCCCAAAAATGCCCTCGCACCTGCATAAACATTGGTCGAAAACCACCTCACCAGAAATTTCTTGCCAGAAAAAGCAAGCATTTATGTATACAGGTACTAACTGAGGAACGCCGAAGGTAACCGGCCAGATCGCACGCTGACCTCGGCTCGACCGAGCGACCGCCCCGCTCCCACTGCGCTAAACGGCGTCCCCCGCTCCGAACCGTCCGCCGCCTCAAGCCCGCTGCACTAGCACACCGAGCAACGAACCCCACGACCGCAAGACTACGGCGCGGAGGTCGACGCCCCACACCGAGCAGCTTCTGCCGCGGACCCGACCCTGGCAGTTGTCACGACGCGGCGCGATCATGGTCCGGTACCAACACAAACAGCATCGTCTTCCTCAGCCGTTTCGGAAGCATCGGGCTCATCAGCACCATCAGCCTGCCGAACTGTCGGTATAGGAAGGAGGGGTCACCCGGGCCATAGTCATCGATCAGGTCGAAGTGTGAAACCCTGAACCCGTTTCTCTGAGCAATCTCGGTCATCGTCCGCAGACAGAACCAGCATGTGTGCTCGGGGTTGTAACAGGTCTTCGGATATTTGACAACGGCGTAAAGGAAGTATGCCACCGAAAACGGGTTGGGAGTCGTGAGAACCAGCCTCCCGTCCGGCTCCAGGTGCGCCCGCGCCTGTCGGAGAAATAGGCCAGGATTCGCCAGATGCTCGATCACCTCGCCGGCCACGACCGTGTCGAATTTTCCCGGCAATTCGAAGGTTTCCGCGCTCGCCACGTGGACGTCGCCGAATCCATGCCTCTTCAGCGTCTCAACGTTTTGCGCCGAAATGTCAATCCCGGCCACCGACAGAAACTTCTCTCTTAGCCGTCCGTGAAGCCACTCGGCCGACCCGATCTCCACCGTGTGGGAGGTGCACCCCACGTCAAGCACTTTCGGGCCCTTCACCCAGTCCAGGATTTTGTCTGCCCTCGAAAAACCCATTTCCCTATATCCTCAGGCCAACGTAGCCCGCATTCCTGGCACCCGTCAGCGATGCCCGAAATTGCGATTGAAAATAATTTCCGCACCTTCACGCGCGAGCCAGGGCTTCAAGACGGGGCTTTTTTCCACGCAGCAGAAGAACTTGTTGCCCTGCTTCCGCACGACCGGCACCCGATTAAGGACACGCTGGGCGAACTGCAGCAGCGAGATGAAATTTCCCGTGCCCACCACCGAGGTGATGCCGCCTATGCGCGTCGCTTTCCTGGCGTCCAAATCCTCCTCGGTCAGGCTGAAATCCCAGTAGGGATACGCCTGGACGGAGAACACGCACTCGGGTATGTACGAGGAGACAGTCTGGGAAACCTCGGCCCGATCCCAACGATAGATGAAATTGGGAATCTGCGAATCGTGCACCCCTCCCGAGCGGTAGTCGTGGCCAACCACGGCCGGAAGCTCGTAAGGAAACGAGAACCTCATCCTTACAAGTAGCGACATGGCTAGCGAGTCGTTCGGTTCCTGGAACAGAACGTATCTCCGGCTTACGCGAAGCATCTCGCAAAGGGCGCGGTGCGGTGAGCTGCAGTGATGCAGTACCGCATGAGCGAAAACGAGATCGAAGGAGTCACTCGGGAGGTCCATCTCCTCGGCGTCAAGGGCCCTGTGCTCCGCCCCGGGAGATGGTTCGCCGGCGGCCATCCGGCCCATGTCGCTTGGCAGGTTCGAGTTCACGATATGCCTGAATCCCGCCTCCCGAAGAACCTCTTCGTCTTCCGCGCTTCCCCCAACGATCAGCACACGCTGGTCGAGAGATATACGGCAGGCCTCGATCCGAGAGGTCAGCACCCGAAGGAACTGCCTCCGAGTCCAATTACCGTTACTGAGCCCGGTACGATCCATCCGTCCCCTACCCTGGTTCCACCGGGCTAAGGTGCGGCGGGGTGCGCAGAGTCGCTGCGGGCACCGGGGCAACGACGACCCTCCTTGCCAACAACCCGCCAGCGAGCGCCATGCCAGCCAGCAGATAAAATGGGATCGCCCCAAAGGGCCCCTCGAATATTTCCGTAAACATAGAGAAAGCCACCATCATGCTCCAGAGCATCAGCCCGAAGGGTTCCCCGTTAATCCCGTAACTCCGCAGAAGCAACCGGCACAGCTCCAATTGCAGGAGACCGAAGAGCCCGACGCCGAGCCAACCGGAAAATCCGAGCGCGTACATGAAGTCGTTGTGCGGGGTCTGAATAAACATTCCCGGCTCGACCAGCGGATTCAGCTCCCCAATGGGATAGCCGTAACCGAATCCAAACAGCGCGTTCGACACACTCGCATTAACATGGCTCCAGATCGAGGCCCACCACACCAACCGCCAGTTCGCCGTCTTGGCAAAGAAACCAGCATCCTTGGACGGTGCCAGCTTGTCCGCCAAGTTCTTACTGATCGGTGCTACCGCCCTAGCAACGATATAATCGACGGAAATTCGACCACCACGCCCCCTCGGCGACTGCAGGTTGACTCTGGCAACGAACATGACCCCGAGCAGAGCGACGACCAACGCCGCGGCAATGAACATCTGGTGCAGACGATTCGTGCACCACGCGAACGTCAAAAGTCCCACCGTGAACCCAACCCACTCCGCCCGCTGCTGCACGCCCAGCATCACAAACGTATTCAGCGCCACCAGGTACCACACCCGCCGCAGCTTCGGCTCGAAGGCCAAAAGACCAAGAAGCGCGATCCCCGACCCATAGGGCTCCGTGAAGAGAGGCACGATGCTGGCTGCACTTGCCGTCCCCGGCATTGTCCACGGCAACCGGCTCAGAACCAGCACGTACGCTAGGCCATAGCATCCGTTCCACCAGGCCAATTTGCGAACCACCCGGCGCAGAAAGTCCCGATCCGCTAGGCCGACCCAGATCCCAAGAAATAGGAAGAGCGGATAGTAATCGAAGGCGGTATCGCGAGCGGCGGCGAATGCCGGATAGCCCTCGAGGATCCCGCGAAGCGCCTCAAAGCCCCCATAGCATAGCAACATAAGGAGCAGCCACTCGAAACGCCTCAAGTGCCGAACGCGCAGGGCGATCCTGACCCAGCGGCCCTGCTTACTCTCGGGCCCAAACAGCAGGAACACCACCAGAGCAATCTCGCCAATATACAGGCTGATCCAGGGAAGTCCGAGGTAGGCAAAGCCGCGGCTCATGCTCAGGTAGCCGATGATCAGGAAGCCGCAGAAACCCGCCCACCTTCCGCGGCAGATCCTGCGCCGCACGGGGAGGATGGGCGCTAGCGCGGATGAGGAACCCACCCTATCCATCACAGTGCAGCCCTGCCCGCGAGGACCCCCGCCGTGTCGCCCCGCGCTCCGGCCCAGACTGCGTAAAGGGAGATTCCGGCTTTCACTAGCGCGCAAATGCCCAGCCCACCGAGTGCCCCGGCGACTCCTCCCATCATCGCCATAGGCAGACCGACGCAAATAGCGGTGCCAGTAGCCCCCAACTGTGCTAGGAACGAGCCTTTCGGCAAGCCGAGTCCGTTCAAAAGGGAGCCTACGATCTCCGCCCAGTAGCCGAACGCATACGCGAAGACGCAAAGCCGCAGCGCCAGCTCCAGGTGCGAGTACGGCGACTGAAAGCCGTAAAGGAGCCCGAGAACGCCGTGAGGCCACACGAGGAGGACGATCAGATAGGGCAGGAAAAGCAGGGCCCCGCCGACCGCATACCCCAAACCGCTCCGCGATGCCGCGCGAACCCCTCGCTCGCGACGTGTCTTGGCGGCAGCGGGGACGATGAGGTTTTGCGCGCCGACGATCACTGGGTTGAACACCTTCAGTAGATTCACGACAGCCTGGAAGCTGCCAGCTTCCGCAGTGCCAAACAGCAGCCCAAGAACCCAGGGAAATGCCTGCTGGGTTAGTCCGTTACTGACATTCGTGGAGAATGACCAAGCGCCAAGGTGCCAGTATTCCCCAGCCAGAGCGCGAGCGTCGGCAGCACCCGCGAACCGTGGCTTAACTTGAAAGAGCTGCACGACCACCGCTGCAGCGGATGTGGTGGCGATCGCCATGAAAGCCGATTCAAGAGTCAGATCAGCCATCCCCGCCAGAACCAGGATGGCGGCCGCCTGTCCCAAATAACTCAGCGCGTCTCCCCAGGCAGCCTCTCGATGACCGAGACGCGCCATTAACGCTCGCCGCATGGTCTCCTGAAACTGCCAGAAGGCGAGCGCAAGCAACACAACGGCAAACAGGTCCAGGCGGTGCAGGACCGTAACGGCACAAAATACGATCGCGGCCTCGGGAAGCAGCAACCCCGCGTCGAACACGACCGATGCTCCCGCAAGCCAGCTGAGCTCTCGAGAGTCGACAGATGCTCCCTTCACCGAGAGCGGGTAGGTGACCACGGTGCCCACCGAGTTGATCAGGAAGAAGAGGACCCCATAGACAAGGGCGAAGACTCCGTAGTCGCTCCAGCTCAACTTCCGAGCAAGCAGCATCTGCGTCAAGAAATTTCCCAGACTCACCGCTCCTTGATCGAAGAGAGCCCAGAAGCCTGTCCTTAGCTTGATCCCTTTGAGCTCCCGCCTCATGCCCCAGCCGAGTGTACAGGCAGGGTGTGGCCCGTTGCGGAGGGGCAACACGATCGTGTGACGCCCGCTCTCCTCTCGACAGCGCTCTGACGATCACCCACCCTCATCTTCCCGACCCCGCAAGGGCCGCAGGAAGCGTCTTCAGGAGAATTTTCATGTCGAGCCACAGGCCCCAGCTTTCGATGTACTCAAGGTCCAGCGAAAGGTTGCGCTCGAAGGACGGATCCTGTCGGCTGTAGACTTGCCACAGGCCAGTCATTCCCGGCCTCACGTCAAGCCGTCGCAAATGTTCGAGCTGGTATTTCTCGTAGTCGTCGAGCGGATGCGGTCGCGGCCCGACCAAGCTCATATCCCCCTTGAAAACGCTCCAGAACTGAGGCAGCTCATCAAGGCTGTATCGCCGCAGGAATCCGCCGATGCGCGTCAGCCGCGGATCGTTGCTGATTTTGAAACATGGGCCCTGGCGCTCGTTCATGTGCCGCAATCCGTCTTTCAATTCGTCGGCCTCTGCCACCATCGTGCGGAACTTGTAGCAGACGAACTTGCGACCTTTCCAGCCGACCCGCCGCGAGCGATAGATCGCCGGCCCCGGGGAATCGAGCCGAACGATCAGCGCCAGCAGTCCCATGACGGGCAAGAGGAGAACGAGGCCGAGTGCCGACACGGAAACGTCCACCACTCGTTTCAGGAACAGTCCGAAGCCGGGAATCGGTTCCCGAAGCAACTGCATCACTGGGAAGCCGCCGAACTGGCGCACCGGTACCCACCAGCCGAGCCCGTCGAACATCTCAGGAACAACGTTCACCGCCAGATTCCGCCGCCGCGCCTCGAGGACCACCTGGGCAACCAGCTCCCGCTCCGAAGGGGGGGTGACGAAAACCTCGTCGATGAATTCGGTCTGCGCCAGCCTCGAAAGATCGCTCACGTTCCCGAGGGTGCGCGCATCGCCTTTGTGGTTCTCGTCCAGGAAACCTCTGACCACGTACCCGAGATACTTGTTTTCATCGAAATATCGGGCGAGCGCCTGGCCCACGTCACCCGCGCCGACGATCAACACGTTTCGCCCGTCGCGCCCGCTGAGGATGCGGTGCTTGTCTACCTCGCGCTTCCAAAACCGCCAGGCGGGAAGCGCGACGGCGTTCAGAGCGCCGCTGAAACCCACCACCAGCCGCGAAATCGATTTGTCGCCGGAGAGATAGATAAAGGCCGTCAGGAAGAGCGTCGCGAAAAGTACCGCTTTCAAAACGGAGAAACTCTCGTCGAGTGGCCCAAGGTTGCGCGTCGGCCGGTACAATCCCTGGTTTTCACAAAACACTCCCACCAGAACCGCGTAGAGCGCCAGAAAGCCAAGGTAATGCATGGCACCCAAGTGCTCGATCGACGGCCCGCCGTTCCAGAAATGTAGGTAGAACATCAGAACCGCATCCGCGCAGACCAGAAACAGATCGACCCCAAGCGGGGCGACTCGCGGCCAAACGGTGCCTCGAGATCGGGGCCGAAAACTTCCCCCCGGGCGGGATGCAGCCTCAAACCGGGAAGACGGGGAGGCCGTTCCGATCGAACGCGTCGGAGGGTTTGGGGAATGGACCGGAGTAGACATGGTCAGTTGCGGGACGCCGGATCTCTGCGCAGTTTCCCGACTGCTTTGTGTGCGATGATTGCGTGCATGACGATGGGGGTTCCGTGCCCGAGTCGGCTACGAATCGCCGTTGCCTCGGGCGTGCATCTCGGCGATCTGCTCGAGCGCTTTTTCGCCGTCGCGGTTGAATTGGCGAACGGTCTCGCGGGTGTATCTGTGATCGAGCATCTTTGGCAGAAACGGCGGAGGGATGGTGATGATGTGCGCCCCGGCCAGGGCGGCGTTCTGGATGTCCATCACGGTGCGGATGCTGCCGACGATGATTTCCGCCGGATAGTCCCAGTCATCGAGCCAGTGCCGCACGTTGCGGATCACGACCGCGGGATCGTTTCCTTCATCGGCCACGCGGCCGGCGAAGATGCTGACGTAGGTGGCCCCGGCCTTCGTGGCGACCAGGGCTTGGTTGAACGAAAGGATGGCGGTGGTATTCACCCGGATGCCTTCATGGGTAAGCGCGCTGATCACGCCGAGGCACGACTCCCCAAATTCATTCACGACGGGGATCTTGACAACGACGTTTGGCGCCCAGGAAGCGAAGACACGCCCCTGACGGATCATGTCCTCTTGGTCGTTCGTCGTTACCTCGACGCTCACCGGACGGTCACCGAGCAGCGCGCAAAGGCGCCGAGCGCCGTCTTCCATATCGTAGATGCCTTCCTTGAGCATGATGCTCGGATTCGTCGTCACGCCGTCGACCACGCCCTGTTGCAACCACTTCTCTACTTCCCGAGAATCTCCGGAATCCATAAAGATTTTCACGATCTCTCCTCCCGCGTGCCCAGAATGAGTCCCGCTTGCCGTTCAGCCCGAGTTACCTCACCGACTCGAGAATGCATGCATCGAGATCGACGAGTATTGACCGCTGTATCAAATCGACTGAGAGCACCACTCGCATCGCGCCCTTTCGCCGCACCAGGATTCCCTCCCGACCTGCGAGCGCGCCGGCGGTGATGCGCACTCGCCGACCCTCCGTCAGATAACGATGCGGAGCCGCCTTCACCCCTCCCGTGAGCGCTCTCCTCAGACCTTCTACCTCCTCGTCGCAGAGCGGCGTCGGTGCACCATTGGATCCCACCAGTCGCGCCACGCCCGGCACTTTCAGCACATCGAGCCGGTCCTTCAGCGCGATGCGCACAAACGCGTAGGCGGGAAAAAGTGGCAGTTGCAGAAGATGATCGCCGTTCTTCCATCGCCGTATCGTTTCGTAAACGGGCAGAAACGTTTCAATCTGTTTCCGCTCGAGCTGCTCGGCAACACTCTTTTCATGCCGCGAACGTGTCCAGATCACGTACCACCGCGGTTCCCAATAGGCATTCGCCATTCCCAACGAGGAAGCCCCACTACACCCGTGAAAGATTGCAGCCGCTTGACTCATTCGCGTTCAACTATGGCTCCGCCCCGTCACTTCGCGGGGCATATGTGACTTAACCCAATCTGCGTCAATAATTTACCGACGAATTACCTTTTTCCTTCACTCTCCGGGAGTGTTCGAATGCGTCCGGCGAAATCTATTTCGCAGCCAGCGTTTCGGCCCGCCGTTGGGCGAGTCGTTGTGCCCGTGCCAAGGCAAGCGCGCATGCACATCCGTCCAGACTTCGATTGCCACGGCCTTGCGCGGGTCCTTCGGATCCACCGCCTCCCAGGCCGAACTGGCGAGGATCCAGGTGGTGCCGAAGACGAACGCCAGCATCGTGCCCAGAATCATGATCAGCAGTCGCGGCGGAAACGTTTTCTTCTGCGGTACCTCGGGTGCATCAAGCACCTTCACGCTGGGAATCTCTTTTGCCTCTTCCATCTTCGCCAGTTCGTCTTCCTGGGTCAGCGTCTCGAAAACCGCCTCTTCCACTTTCATGCGGCGGAGCAGGTCGGCGTAGGTGACGCCGAGGAGTGGCAGTTCCCGCAGCGACGGATAGAGCTGCTCGGCCGAGCTTTTTTCGTTCGCGCCTTTGCCCGCTATTTTTTCGAGCGAACTGTGCAGTTCGTTGACGCGCGCTTGGACCGTGCGCACGCGAACGTTGCTGTCGGTGAAGACTTGCCGCAGGCCCTCGAGTTCGGCTTCCGCGGCAATCAGTTGTCCCTGCAGCGTGGCCGCCGCCGTCACCATCGCCTTGCCCTGGCTCGGGATGTCGATAGCTCCTTTTTCACTGGCGAACTGGCTGAACTGTTTCTCCGCGTCTTCGAGGTTCGCCTTCACCTGTTTCAGTCGCTGATCCAGGAACAACCGTTCGCGATGCGCCGAGGAGGTGCTTACGTGATTCACCACCCAGTTCAGCTCGTTGATGTATTCCTGTGCCATCACCGCCGCCCGCACCGGATTATGATCGACCACACTGACGCTGATGATGCCGCTCTTCTGGTCTTCGGAGAGGTCGGTGTGTGCCGCCAGCGCCTTGCGAGTGTCTTCGATGTAGTGCGTTCGATAGACCTTTTCCAGGTTAAATTTTTGGATCACGTCGTCCTCGACCGTGTCGCTTTTAAGGATGGCGATGAAGAGCGCCCCGGTCGTCTTCAACCCGAGCGCACTTTCCGCCATTCCGGAAAGCGCTCCGCCTACCCGGTTCGAAAGCGCCGCCAGTATCGCCGTTCCTGAGCCGACGGACTGATCGGGTGGCATCAGTTCGGCGGTGGATTTATATCGCTTCGGGATCAGGAACGCGATCGCCGTGGCGGCGATCAGGCCCCAAATCGCCGCCCGAATCAGGAATCGGCGCTTATCCCACAACAGCCGCACCCGCGCCACGTTGCGCTCGCGCGCCTCGCGCAAGGTGCCCTCGTCGACCATTTCGAGCACGAGTTCATCTGACGGCTGGGTTGCGAGCGCTTCCTGCCCCGGTTTTTCCGAAACGTCCGTCAATGCGTCACTCCATCTCAGGTTCAGCTCACATGGGTTTCAGTGAAGCCTCAAGTGCGGCCAGCACGTGAACTGCACCGAGGTTGTGAAGTCTGACGTCGGTCCGGGCCGAAGTACGGGAAAATCCCACTTCTCGTACTGCACGGAACTGGCCACACTGAACTCTCGCCCAACCCAGAAGTCCGCGCGGATACCTCCGTCGGTCAATGTGCCTCCATCGGGAATGAACTGCTGGCTGACCTTCTGGTGCCGGAAATTGAATTGCAGCTTGTCCTTGGGGCTGAACCAGTACGTCGCCCAGGCCTGCGCACCTTGTCCTTGCCGACCAATCCAGCTGCCCATGATGTTTCCCAGATTCGTGTAGCCGTTGAGGTACCGAACATTGAAATAGAAGAATCCGGTCGAATCCTGATGACGGGGCGTATCGGTGAATACGCCCTCCGCTCGGAAGTCGAGTTTCGGGATCTTCGGGATTTGCGGAAGGTAAATGCCCCCGGTCCAGGCCGAATCTTGAGCGTAGGCGATCGGAGACGGTTCGTCCTCGGAGAACCCGTCGCCATACACCGTGGCCCACTTCCTGAGCCCTGGCAGCCGGTATGAAAAGTCAAATTCAGATCGCCAGTCCCCCGGGTCGGACGCGCTCCCAGGAGGGCCATTCCCTTGCGAGAAAAGAGCCTGTAAAAGCTTGTGAATCGTGAATGGCACACCGGCGCCCGCAAAGATGCGGCTTCCGGTAAATCCGAACTCCACATTTGGAGTTGGTTTGAAGCTGAACTTCTCCTCTTCGAGAAATGGCTGGGGGTTCACCAGGCTCGAAAACGTTCCCGTGATTCCGGAGGGGCCGTTCACAAAATGGTGGCCGCCAAGCTGCCCGAGGAGGAAGTCAGCACGGAATGGGCCAAACACGCCGAGCACGCTGGGCAGCTTGAACGGAGACACCCGGTCGATTTTGATCATTTTGACCGGTTCCGCGTTATTACTAAAGATCATCGCCCCGCCCTGATCCGGACCCCACCACAAGGACTGCTTCCCGAATGTGATCTGCCAATTGTCGAAATTCATCCCCACGTATGCTTCCACAGGGTCGAACCGATCAACAGCTGGAGTGGGGGTGCTTGGTGGCTCGGCTGGCAGGCCGTCCACCTGCTGAATCACCTGTCGCGCTGAGGCAGGCAGCGCTGGAGATGACGGCGCATGCTGGTATTCGCCGCGCAGATAGCCGACAAATGGCCCTGCCGTCGCCCAGCCGGAAAAACCGGTCACATTGTTGAAGCCTTCTTCGTACGGTCGGCCATAATCATTGATTATGGTTTGGCCAAAGTGGTATCCATCAGTCAACGGCTGTCCGGATATGGCTGTCGCTCGCGTATACACCGACTCGAGACGAATCTGCCGGTTGCTCCCTCCACCAAGCAAATTGATCTCCTGGGCGAACTCCTTCTCGAGAGCGTCATACAGCCGAGTCGCTTCCGCGCCATTCGTTTCGTTCGCGGAGATATTGTCACTGGCTTCTTCCACGAGGCGTGCGCATTCCAGCCGCGTCCATGGGCGCATTCCTTCAAAATCGCTATGGATGTAGCCAAGCGCGGCGAGCCGTTCAAACGCGGGATACACCCAGCTATCCAGGGGCACGTACGGCGAGCCCATGTTCTGGGGTTGTGACTCGGAGCGTTCCCACGATCTCATTCGGGGAAAATCCCACGCTCCGCCGTTGAGTTCTGGGCTGTGGTGCTTGCTATAC
>DATLST010000109.1:0-4213 GCA_035534055.1 Candidatus Acidiferrales bacterium
CGCGCGAAGCAAATTTTCCGCGATGGGCAGTCCCATATGGCCCAGGCCGATGAATCCGATGGGTTCGTTCATGGACGCGATTACCTCCGAGGGGATTAAGTCGTCGTCAACACCTTGCTGAAAGCGGCCGGGACTTTCGCACGGCGGGGATTTATCCCCGCCGTAGGCGCTGTCCTTCCGTCAGGGTTTCACCCCTGAAGTCGGTACGATACCAGGGTTTGGTCGAAACAAGGGCCTGGGTGTTCGGCGCTCTTTCATGGAGTGCGGCGGCCTGCCTGCCGCAGGCAGGCTCGACGCTGCTTTCGTTTCTTGCTTCACGCCTCGTCTTTTACATGGCAGGCCGAAAGTACGGAGATCAGCGTGCGCCCGATTCGGATATTGTTCAAAATAAATATTGGTCAGAAATGTGCCGGTTTTGGCGTCACCTTTTGTCCGGTTTGCCCGCGCCCGAAAGCGCCCTTGCAGCAGTGGAATTCGTCTCCCGCCCGTCCGCATTCATTTCTGCTGTGATCTCGCCGCGAGTGCGCGGCAGACTCCCCGGGTACTTTTCCTGCAGAAACTGGAGCAATCTCTCGCGCACCAAGCACCTCAGGTTCCACCCGTCGTCCGAGTTGCGCACGTCCACCAGCGCCCGGAGCTGAACCGTGTGCTCGGTCGCGTCAGAAGCTTGCACCTCGCAAACCTTTCCTTTCCATAGCTTTGAAGATTCGCAGATCCGCCGAAGCTCGCTACGTACTTCGTCCACGGGAACGGTGTAATCAACATACAGATACACGTAGCCGAGGAGTTCGGCGCTCGTCCGCGTCCAGTTCTGGAATGGATGCTCGATGAAGTACGACAGCGGCAGAATCAGCCTCCGCAAGTCCCATATCCTCACCACTACGTATGTCGTTCCGATCTCCTCGATCCAGCCCCATTCGCCTTCGACCACGACGACATCTTCCAGCCGAATCGGCTGCGTCAGCGCCACTTGAACGCCGGCAATCAAGCTCGACAGAGTCGGCTTCATCGCCATGCCTACAACCAGGCCGATTAAGCCTGCGGAAGCGAGCAGGCTCACGCCGATGTGCTTAATCGCGGGGATGGTCATCAGCATGAAGGAAATCGTCAACACCACGACGAGGATCACAACGACGCGGTGGATCATCACAAATTGCGTCTGGATTCGCCGCGCCACCAAGTTGTCGGGAACGTCCACGCGGTACCGTGCCGCCAGAATGTCGGAGAGCACCTGGCTAAACAGAATGATCAGCCACGCAATCGATGCAATCAGCCCAAGCCCGACGATGTGTTCGAGGGGCGTGAGGATTTTCGGAGGCAGCGGCACGGTCGGCAGCGCCACCAGCAAGCCCAGAAGCGGCAGAATCAATCGCGACGGTCCTTGCGCGTGCCTCACCAGCGAGTTGACGACCACGTCGCCTTTTCTCCGCGCCAGCCGTTTCAGCACGAAAAACAAAATAAAATGCACCACGAGCGCAATGACAACGGCACCGGCCAGAATGCCGGCCGCCCACAGATAATCGTCCCAATCCATCACCGCCGGATGCATAATCGTCGCGTTCCCCTCCGTCGAATACCCGCGCTAACGTCTCAATTTATGAAGATGCGTAGGCCTGCAACTAAGTGGCGTAAGCGTCAGACGCGGCGCCATTTCAATACCAATCAGCCTAAGTAAGGGGTCTCGAATCTAATGAAAACACTTGACTTGCTAGTACACAGCGCTTACAATGCGCCTGTCCGAACATGGCTGGGCTAACACGCATTTCCAGTGCCATCTTTTGGGAGGCGGGGTCTTGCGACGGCACTTCGTTTCGGCGTGCGCACTCTTGGGAGTCCTGTCCGTTCTTTTCGCCGTCGGCTGCGGAGGCAACGGCCCTTCCTCGCCTCCGATTTCGGTAGCCATCACCAGCCCCGCTTCGCCGGCGACGATTCAGGCGGCCCAGACAATGAATGTCGTGGCCTCTGTCTCTTCCGACATGTCGAACTCAGACTTCCACCTCGGTCACCTACACCGCCCCCGCTTCGGTATCCTCGAACTTCACGGCCACAGTCACGGCCACATCGGCAGCAAACCCGTCGAAGTCCGCTTCCACTAGCATCACGGTCGCGGCCATCGGCGTCACAATTACCAAAACCGTCTCGAAACTTGCCGTCGGGACCGCGGTTGGCCCTGGTCAACCCATCTTCTTCGAGTTTGACGCAATGGTCCAGGATGATCCAGCGAACGGCGGTGTCACTTGGACGCTCACTGCCATGGGAACGGCTTGTTCGCCAACTTGCGGCTCACTCTCGAACGTCGCTCCAGGAGTTGTGAATTACACGCCGCCATCGAGCGTTCCTGCTGCGCCGAATAATTCGCCTGCCGTCACGGCGACTTCCATAACCGATCCGACGAAGTCCGCTTCGGATACATTCACGCTTTTTGACGGCGCGACCGCTTGCGGCACGGGCGGAAATGAAAGCGCTTTGAAGGGCGAATACGCCATGCTGTTGCAGGGCTGGGCTGGCAGTGGCGCGGGCACACCCATCATTCTTGCCGCCAGTTTCGCCGCCGACGGCACGGGCAAGGTCACGTTCGGGCAAGACCAAATCAACCATTTCACTTCCGGTATTGGATCCGGCCTCGTCCCTTCCGCCAGTTCCTATTCGGTCGGCGCCAACGGTCGCGGCTGCCTGACCCTGACGAGCAATATTTATGACACAACGGTTACATTCCAATTTGCCCTCGGCAGCGTAACCGGGGGCATTGCCTCCAAGGGCGACATCATTGAATTGAACGACACAGCGAGTGCCGCGGAACGTGCCTCGGGAATCCTCCGCCTGCAAGATCCATCAGCTTTTTCCCTCAGCGCCCTCGCGTCCAATTATGCGTTCGGCGTCGACGGCTGGGATAACGCGAGCGGTTCTCTCAAGCACTTCGCACTTGTTGGCTCGTTTGCCCAGAGCGGAGGAAACATCCCCGGCTTTTCTTTCGACGCGAATGACGGTGGTAGCTTGGTCAACACCGGAGGGATACAGGAGATCGGAAACGGAAGCTTCGGAACCATCCAACCCATTGCCACGGGAACAGGCGGAACGTCGGCAGTGATCGATCTGCCGGACGGTTCCTCCAACCAGGTCACCGTGGACATTTATGTGATTAATTCGTCCGAGCTATTCTTTATTTCGAACCAGATCAGCGCCGAGGGCGCGGTATTCAGCGGGCGAGCCATTTCGCAGCCCAGTTCCTTCAGCGCGTCGTCCGTTTTGCCGAGCTATATTTTCCGCTCCACCGGAAGCTCGTCCGGCAGCGCATCAGCCTCCATCGGCCTCGCCAGTTTTTCAGGGGGCATATCCGGCACGGTCTCCGGCACTACGGATCAGGATGTGGGAGGCGCGGCCACCAGTCAGAGTCTTACAGGCAGCTATGCCTTCAATGCCAATTCCGGACGATTGGAGATTACCGGAGCCAGCAGCGCCACGTCGCCCACCCTCTACCTGACGACTCCATTCGACGGCGTTTCCGCCTTCTCCATCACCACGGACGCGTCCGCCAGTCTCGGCGTTTTCGACACCCAGCCCGCCGCGACGTATAGTAACAGCTCTCTTTCGGGCAATTTCTTTTTTGGCAGCAACGATCCTGCTAGCAACACGGTCTCCGATATTTCGGGCGTCGCCTCGATTTCCTCCGGCAATCTTCAGGGCACCGAGGACCAAAGCGCCCCCGCTGGCTTCTTGCTAGGTTCACCCGTCAGCGCCACGCTCTCCATCAGCGCGGATGGCTCCGGCAACCTCGGCGCCAACACCGTGGCTGTAACCAACGGCACGGTGCTATTCTTCATCGATGAAACAAGCACGCTGCCGCCGGCGGTCAAGGTCTTCGAGCCATAAAACGCCGCGTTGTAATGCCCCTTCGGCAGTGAGTTGCCCGCCCTGGCCCGCGCCCGCGATCAGCTCTGAGGGTCGTACACTGGCTTCCGGCACTGCGCGGTTTCTCTCTCCCGAAAGTTTAGCTTGCAATTAAACTAACGACTTGCTAGGTTGATTCAAGTTGTAGGTAGCTAGATGAATAACAAATTCCTGCGAAGGAGCGCCCATGAAGATTCGAATTGTGATTCTGTTTTCTGCGGTGGTTGGACTAGCCTGTTTTCTGTTGTTTTCCGGCCCTCCCGTGGCGTCGCAAAACTATCCCGTGATGGAAGTGAGTCGCGATATACATCATGATGTCTCGCCG
>DATLST010000110.1:0-13062 GCA_035534055.1 Candidatus Acidiferrales bacterium
CCCGCAAGAGTTCACAACGTGCGGTGCAGCTCTCCGGTCGCCTACGGCTCCCTTCGAGCCGCACCGCAGAGAAGAGCAAAAGCAAGAAACTACCCCGGAACTCGCATTATGATTGGTACAGAGAACGGGGGCAGGTCAAGACTCCGAAAGAAAAAATTAAATTGAGTCACTACCCCTGATCAAGATCGTCACGAGAGCTCTGTACCAAGACGCCCAGTTCACTTCGCGGCCCAGGCGCCTGACTCGCAGACGTAGAGCGTTGTGGAAGTCCCGCCGTCCGTTCTGAGATAAAGAGAGGGCGTGACGCAGCTTCCCGATGGCGCGCCGCTTCCAAAGCTGATCGTCGCCGCGCTGTTTGGAAATCTCGTCAGGATGCCCGATCCCGTGGTTGTAAAAGTGGGATGCTCATTAACCTGACTGCCGCTGTAGCGAACGTCTGCCTGATAGAGTGACCATCCTCCCGGCTGATAGTTCCCTACTGGAATGTTGCCGCAGTTTGTCTCATTGCCGCAATAGAAACTCACATCATCCAACACCGCTACGCCGCCGCTGCTGTAGTAATAAGCATTCGACGACGCCGAGGCGTACTCATCGCTGATATGGAATACATCGCCCGAGAGAATCGAGGAAGAATCGGCGAACGAGATACCATAAAGGGGAGTTGTTGCCCCCGGCGCGGTTGTCCCGTAAAACTGACAGTTATGCAAACTGAGGGTGACGGAAGCCCAGCCAGGATAACCCTCCTGCCGGAATTTGACGAATGCCGAGCTATTCGATCCCTTAAACTCCAATGCGTAATTATAGAGTGCTGCTGGGTACGGATTTGCCTGCCCAAAATTCCAGACGTGGCCCGTCAAGGTCATATCGGCCGTGCCGTTGAAATAAGCTGCTGGCCCAAGGCCCGAAGAGCCAAATTCCATGTCTGTGAACGAATCCTGAGTTTCCGAGTGTGCACCTGTGGCTTCGGTGATGAACGCGCTGTTTTGGGTAAAATCGTTCGTCGTGGAGACAACCAGCGGATAATCGGCATCGAAC
Organism: Candidatus Acidiferrales bacterium; assembly: GCA_035534055.1. GTDB lineage: Bacteria > Acidobacteriota > Terriglobia > Acidiferrales > UBA7541 > Palsa-295. The sequence goes on from DATLST010000110.1 coordinate 1,036, forward strand.
ACATCTCTCGTAAAATAGTCGTCTTCCGAGGCGTAAAGATAAGCGCCAAAAGAATAAGTCGTGCCGCTCGAATGCGTTACCATATCAAACACGGAATCAATCACCTTAATGCCTTGTCCACCGTTTCCGGAGGAATCCCTCGCAACGTAAATCCCTATTAAACTGGGATTCGTTACCCCGTGCTGCGATGTAACAGCGATATTGTAAAAACTGATTCCGTTAGAGCCCGCCAAGTCAAAGACGATCCCGCCAGTATTGGCACAGATTAAGTCCGTAGCGCCAGACCCGGCACCGCCCCGTCCTCGAGTTGTGCCTTGAATGATAACCTGCATCGCGAGACCCGCCGTCGAGGTCATGTTGATCGCTTGATTGAAAAGGTAGCAGGAACTGGTGGGAGGAATCAGAACAGTGCCACCGCCCGCCGCAACCGCCGCGTTATAAGCCGCCTGAAATGCCGGACTATCGTTCGTTGTCCCGTCGCCCAGCGCTCCATAAGCCTTCACGTTGAAGACTTGTCCGCCCTTGTCGGCCAAGTTTGTAATCACCGACGCTCCCGTTCCACTCGGCGAGAGCGTAATGTTCTGATTCGTGCCGAGGGCAGAAACCTGAACCGCTCCCGAACTGCTCATTGCTGCCGGGTTCGGGCTGGACCAGGTCCGCTCGTCAGTGAGGGTTGTGATCGAGGAGGCTCCGGTGATAACTTCCGCGATCGGGATCGCGCCCACTGAGAAACCCGCGGTGCTAACCGCAGGCGCACAACTCGCGGCGGGATCGAGATAAACGTAATTCGTCGTGCTGGGGCTCAGGGTCAGGGTGCCGCCCGCATAGGGCGCCGGACTCGGAGGATTGCCGCAATAAGCCGTACCGGAGCTGAGGTTCAGTGCGAGACCGTTTCCGGCAGTCGGCCCGTAGCCGGGCGCCATGCCGTTCACATACTTGGCATTCACCGAGTAAAGGGGCGTACCGGCCGGCGCCTGCGGTTGCTGCGCAAAAAGAAATGACGAATCACAAATGACCCATAACAAGACGCAGATCGCAAGAAGGACTCGCGCCGCTGCCCAGTTCGCAATTCGCAATTCATAATTCATAATTTTCACCATATCTGTACCTTTGCGGTCACCCCGGGATCGGAAGCGACCAGATAGAGATTCGTATTGTCATACATCGCGAGCGACTGGAACCAGATCGCGCCGCTCGCCGTCATCTGAACCCGTGCGCCGACGGGCGTGCGCCCCAGCAGGTGGGGGACGCTGAAGTTGCCCGCCACACCCGGGGCGACCAGCAGTTGTCCCCAGATCTTGGTGGCCTGAGCGACCGACGTCACGGCCGTGGCGTTCGTTACTACCACTCCGATAAAAGCGTCGCCCGCCGTCCCCGCCACGCCGGTCAGGTTGTAATAGAAACCCCCTGTGGCGTTATAAAAGAGGTAGCTTGTCGAGCTTGCGGGGGCCGCAGCAAGCGCAAGCGACGAAGTCGGCGCAAAGCGGGCGCCCTGGGCGTAAAGAACGCCCGCCACCAGCCCCGGCACCAGGGTTGCAGAGGTCGCGAGGGTGAACCCCGAAACCACGCCGGAGATCCCGCGGTCCGACACCCAAGCCGAAACCGTTGGAGCCGCCGAAATCGCCGCCTGGACGTCATTGGCGTCCTGCAACAGGCTGTCGATAATCTGTCAATTCGTATCAAGATCGGTTTCGTAATTCGCGCCGTGCTGCGGTTCGATGATTCCCTTGCGCGGAAGAACTGTTCTGACGACTGCCATATGAACCTCAATGCGTTTAGGTTAGATGCAAAGTCATTCCCGGATGATGAATTGTATTTGCCGGCCACGTTAACCGGATAGCCGGGCCGCTATCGTTCGCACTTTTACAAACCCGCCGTTCGTGTAAACTTCCGTTCCGTTGTTCCAATAGTGGACCTCGCAGTGAACCAGGCCGGGATTGGCCTCGTTTTTCTCTTCAACCCAGAAGTCCATCAGAAACAGGGTGCCGGGGCCGTCGTTCACATCCGCCAGCGCGGGTTTCGAGAGGGCCCCATTCGTCGCGGCCCCTCCGGCAGGCGAGCGCGAGCACCACGCGGCCACCTCGTATCCAAGTTCCGCCCGAGCGTACACGTAGCCATCGACGGGGCTGACGGGGATTAGGACCGTTTCGCCGTTCTTGTACCAGCCGTAAAACGTTTCCGGGCGCACGGCGGCAAATTTGGCATTATTCGAGATCTTGGTCAGGTCGTAATCGGTCAGTGGCTGGTCGGCCGCCAGATTCCCATCGGGGATATCGACGAAGCCGGGCATCGTCGCAAAGGTCATTTGAGCCATCGTAAACTCCTCAATCGCTAATGAGTCGAAAACATGAATAAACCTGAGCCGAACTATTGACTCCCTCTCACCAGACCGTCTTGCCTGAAGTCCCGTCCGAATACGCCCCGGTTGCCGAGCTGGAAAGAAACATGTAACGGTTCCGTTCGGCGCTCGTGGCGGCGGTCCAGGGCGGCGTGCCCGCGGGAGCGATGAGCGAGAGAATTTTGGAACTGAGCCAGCTCGTATCCAACAGCTTGTAAGTCATCGTGCCTTTTGAATAGTCGGGCTGCTTGTCGATGACTTCAAAAATCTCGTTAAAGATTCCCCGGCGCCCGGTACGAAGGTTGGGCACGAGGGGATGCGAAAAGTACACCAAGTCCCCCACCTCGACGGTCAGCGTCATATATTGCGCGGTGACCGTCAGAACCATCGCGCCTCCTGTGGGCCGGTCCGTCACGGGATCGATTCCGGAAAAACGGCTGAAAATGCGCCGGGCGGTGATCCCCGCGAGCGCAGCGCCGCCGCGCGCCGTCCGAATGCCTTTTGATTCGATAATGTCTTCACCCGCCAGAGTAAAGCGCTGGAGCGAAGGAGCGTTTTCGTAATCCATCTCCGTTAGGAACTTGGAGCCGTCGTAGTCCATGCGGAAGGTGACTTGGTTCGTAATCGGCTGGCGGTCCACCTTGGGCAGCGCGGTGACGTTCCGGTCGTTAAATGCGAAGAGGTTTGAAAAGTCGTACGGCGGCGTAAAAAAGCGCAGCGAAAGGCGGCCATCGGAAAGCACGATCAGATAGCCGCCCAGCGTTTTGAAAACTTCGTAATCCAGGAACTGTTTGGCCTCCACAGCCTGCTCCAGGGTGAACTCAAAAATGTAGCCCGCGAAAAAGCCCTTGCGATAGAACAGAAACTGATCGAGGTCAAGGAAGGGATTCGGCGTGATCAGTGTCGGGTTTGTATCGCCGGACCATTGCGCGGGATCGTAAATCTTCCATGCCGAATCGGGCAACTCCGGCGCCTGGCCCAGGCCCAGCTCGTTCTGATAAACCATCAGGCAGATATCCATCGGGTTGGCTGAAAGCTGCCTGGGGTGGTCCTTCGAAATGGGGGATCCATCATCGCCCGTAAGGAAGATCTGCGACTTCGCCGTGCGCTTTAAGTCCGTGCAGTTAATTTGGAAACCCGTCGCGTCATTCAAGATTTGGATGTTGTCGATCTGCTGGGTCGCCACCGTCACGAAATCCGCTGACCCCATTCCGGGGTAGCCGATTTCGAGGCTCACAATGCGCCCTTCCAGTTTCGCGCCGCTCGCAAGCGCCGTCATAGAACCGCGGCCGTCAATGACCTCAAGTTGGAGCGAGCCGATGGACGTTGTGCCGCCCAGCAGGCTGATGTTCTGCTGCACGCCCTGCGGCACCTTCAGATAGGGCATCCGGCCAAAGTCTGTGGTGAGCGTTGTGAACAGGATGTCATTGCGGCTTGCCGTGATCCATAGCCAGGCCGTGGAGGCTACGGTCTTGCGCACCGAAACTTCCCAGGGCAACGCGCGCGAAGCAAGCGAGAATGAAAGGACGCCGCTGGAGCTGGTTGTGCCGGCCATCGTCGCCATGCTTGCGACCAGGTCTGTCAGGAATGACGCCAGCCCCCCGGGATAAGCCGAGCTGAAGTAGGTTTCGAGATCGCTGTTGTCGCTGAGCCGGAGATACGCGGCGATCGCGCCCCAGCTTCCTTCCGCCCAGATCGCTTTCGGCGAGCCGGCATAGCCGCTCGCCGAGTCCGCATACGGCTTGAAGCCGTCAAAGGGCGTGAGCTGTTGGTAGGTTTCGTTATAGCCGTTGGCAGTCGAATTCGGCAAAATCTGCTGGCCGGCCAGGAAGAAGTTCTCGTAGGCGAATTCCAGCGAGGAGACTGCTTTCACGTCGTCGCCGGTTTCGTGACAGAAAAGCGCCGCCCACGAGCCGGAAGGCTCCAAGCCGTAAGAGTCCGTCAGGTCCGAAGCCGACGCTCCTTCGGCGAAGTGCCCTTTAACACTTCCCGCGGCCGGAATCCAAAGCTGGTTAAGGATGGCATTCTTCACCTCTTGGGCCTTGGTGGAAGCGTTGCTCGCCGTATTGACCAGAGCATCGTACTGGGCCTGCGTAATCAGCTCGCTCGTCAGGAGCGCTTGCGCCGCGGCCGGCAAGACGCGGGCTGCCTTATCGAATGCGAAGTAGCAGCCGAGGTTGTCTTCGGTGGAAACGCTTGCAATCCGCCCCGGCACGTACTGGTAACCTGGGTCCTGATAGAGTCCCCAGCCGAGCGTCATCAGATTTTGAGTCAGATCGGAGGCCGTCGACTGGAGCGAGAAAAGGAAATTGAGCAGGTCCTGAAGTCCGGCGGCAGCGCCGCTGAAGTCGCCGGTACGCTCCATGTAAATACCATAGGCGTAAGCAAGCCAGGCTACCGGCCCGGAACGGATGGTAATCTGGTCGGCTTGGCCGTTGTACACGTCGTAGGAGAAACTGAGGGAGCCGGCGGGCTTGGGCGCGCCCACGGAGAGATCATCCAAGCTCAGGGCGCCGGCAGCCGCGAGAGTGACAGAAAAAGAAGTGATGGACGTCAACGTTTCTCCGGCGACATAACCTGCCGCGAGAGCGTCAAGGTTCGGGGTCAATATCTGCCAGGTATTTTGCGCCAACGATAAGACCTGCGTGGCCGTTTTAGAGGCTGCGTCGTAACCCGAAGTTCCGCTCGAGGCAAAGCGCAAAGTTGTAATCTTGCCGGTAGACGTTGTGACGCCAACAACAAAGTCGAAGTCCACCGCGCTCTTGAATCGCCATTCGAGAATCGAATCGACGCCGTCGGGCAGCTCGATGCCGGCAAAGTTCCACGTAGCAGCGACGGCAGGGTTCGCGTTGGTCGTGTTGGTGAACGTGATAACGTTCGAACCCCCGGATTGGGCGGGCGGCTCTGTTGGGTCAAAGACGTTGGTAACGGACCCGCTGCCTGAAGCGAGCGACCATCGCGCCGTTGAACCGTCTTGCGCGTCTTCGAGCATCGCCGAGGGAAGGTAACCAGGGCTCAGCCGCAGATCGTTGAGCCGTGTGACAATGTTTCCCGCCAAATCCCACAGTCCCGCGAGAGAAAAGGCGATGATCGCGAGCGCGGCATCATAGATCGAGCAACGGTTTTGAAGGGCGGGCATCGTTGTGCTGGTCAATTCACCGCCGCTCACAAAATCCGGATCACCGGGCGAAACCTCCATCGATCTCGGCAGGCCGGAATAGACTGCGGCGTGCTGGAGGGTCGAGTAGAGATCCACGGGCCCGAGCGTGGGGTCGTTGTAGATCACGTGAGCAACCGGCGTGCCCGAGGCGACGGCGATACTCGAGCCAAACCGCGCATGTTCGCTGTCTTGGACCATGATCGGAATATTGTCTTCCTGGAGAGCTTCGGCATCCGTCATTACATAGACCCGGACAAAGTAATCCTGAAGCTGTGCCCCCACACCCATATTCGAGTGTGCAACCCACCCCGTCACGCTTGCAGCCTGCGAGCCCGCTGCCGGCTGCGACGACGTGGTGGGCATCAGGAAGGCGATCACCGAACCCGCGGCAACGATCGAGACCGACCACGTGCCGTCCGCGGCGGGCGTGGCTGAACCCTGGTAATAGAACGCGCCGGTCTTGCTATAGACATCGACCCGATAGTTTGAAGCGGGCAATGTAAGGTTCAAAACTCGTCCGCTAACGGTCGCTGCGGCGGTGATCTCAAGGACGTTGACGAACAAGGTTCCCGAAAGCAGCGGCGTTGGACTGTAATTGACCGGGAAACCGTCAGGCCCGCTCGCGTTATCGATGGGAGCCGTCGCCAGCGGGTAGAGGACAATGTTGGGCGCCTGAACCTGTGCCAGGTTAGCGTAGGAAACACTAAGTGCGTCGATTGCGCCTTCGATGAAGGTTGCCGAGGTCGGGGTCTGGACGGCGTTTCCTGCGAACGGCGACACGTTGGCATTCATCCGCTCCACCAGCCAACCAAGCGTGCCGTCGAGTGTAGCGTCAAGGTTTCCGGGAAAATAATCGTTGACTTCCGACATGATCGCAAAATTACGAATTATGAATTACGCATTTCCGTTCTTAGATGTTGCCTTTTGTAATTTGTAATTCGTCATTCGTAATTGGATTTCTCCTCTCTTTGCAGGCCTCTGCCTTTAGTAGCCGTATCCCGTCGTCCCATATCCGCTCATTCCGTAACCGGAGACCGCAACCTGCATGTCTTGGGGACGGAACGTTGTAAGGGGTGACGCGATGCCTTCGATCATCAGGACGTAAAGCGGACGTTTGACCAGCGCCGCGTTGTTCGTGTCAAAGCTGGGGTTCGTTTGAATCGCCATAGAATCTCTCGTGCGTACAATAATTCTTTCGAGCGCCGGGCGCGCGCAAGCCCGGCAGTCGCGCCTTGCCCTATGTAACTTGCTGCCGGAGTTTCAGCGTGAGCGAATACAATCCCGGCGCCTTGTAGGCAATTTGCGCGTCCGTATTTTCGAGCATGCAGTTGACGTACCCCATCTGGGACGCATCGGGATAAAACGCAAACGGACCTCCGGTGAGCGCATAGTCGAGAAACGCCGCCCAGTTCGCCAAGTCTGTTCCCGCCTGGAGGTAATCCATCGTAAATTCCAGGAAGGCGTCGATCCGCTCCAGGACCGACTCACGGACGCCGGCCGTTGAAATGTTGTCATGCCGGATGGCGGTCTTCAGGTATCCGGGCTGTTGCCTGGGAGGAGAAGAGAAGTTCAAAGTCTGCTCCGTTCCGCCCGCCGGTGTGTAAACGATTTTAGGGTTTGCCATAAGCTCATTCAGCGATGGAGTGATTGCATGATTGAATCATTTTTTCAATCGAACAATCGCTCAATCAAACAATCCTTCAATTTCCTTCATGCTCGCGTTGCCGGTTGCCGCACGGTGGTGTAGGCAACAAGATTTACATCACGTTCTTGGACGGCTCTCGAAATCTCCTGGGTAAGCTGATCGATGCCCGCTTGACCTCCGTAAATCGGGCCCTGGAAAATGATCTGGACCGTCTGTTGCTGAGAAGAAGAGGTTTTGGAACTGGTCGATTGCGCACTGGTTGAAGACTTGCTGGTCTTGGACGTACTGCCCGATGAGCTCTTGCTTGATGAGGAACTTCCCCCTCCGAGCGCACTGCTCGCGAGCCCCGCGGCGCCACCCACGGCCCCGAATACCGCTGCTGCCTCAAACGCCTGGCCCGCGCCCGCGAAGTCGCCTACAGCAAGCATGTAGAAACCCAGCGCGGTCGAAAAGAGAGCTCGGACAATCGCTTCTTTGGCGATGGCGCTGATGGAGGTCAAAGCAGCCTTCTCGAAAGCCTGGCCCACGCTCTTCTGCCAAACGCTCGCATTGCCGATGTTTCGGACCAGGGCGGAGTCAAATAACTGGAAGCTTCCCAGAAGGCTCGTTTGCAAAGCCCCGGATGCACTCATGGCCGTCGTAAAAGCGCTCGAGATATCCGACCTCCACAGCGTGGCGGTTTGCCGGCTCTGATTAAAGGAAGTATTCAGACTGCCCAGGCTGCTGCCGAAGCTGGTGGTCAGTCCTCCGAGGGATTGCTGCACGCCCCCGAAATTCTTCGTCCCCTGGCTCGACCATTGCGAGATATCCGAGGTCATACCGCTCAAGTTCGACCCGAACTTCGAGCGGAATTCCTGGATGCTCGATTCCGCCTGGGAAGGATCGGCGGCGATACGAATTAGAAGCTCAGCAGCGTTATTTCCAGCCATAATTTATTCCTGGGGCTCGGGAGAGCCATGGGTCGTTTTGAGGTGCATCACCATCGAACATTCCGTGTCTGCCGGCGCGCGAACGCTTCCTCCGCCGGATCTTCCATCAAGGCATTGGCCCGCTCTGCCTCCAGCAATTTTGCCGCTGCCGCCAGGTCAAAATCGAGCGCCAGCACGGGATCGCGGAGGCCCGCCATGCGGCTTGGACGGCAACCGAATTTTTCTGCGGCCACGGCCAGCAGGATAAAATTGTCACTTCTGACGAAACCCCTCCAGCTTGTCGCTGGAGAGGTCCTCCTCGGTTGAATTGTTCGCCGGACTTTCCGATTTCGCGCCGTTGCCGTTTGTTCCGCTCAAGCCGCGACACGCCCACTCAAAGATATAAGCACGATCGCGGAGCGGAATCTCGTCGAGCGGAAGCTCGTCCGGCCCGTCTCCGATGGGCGGATCGACAACGCTCGCGATGACCAGCCGGGCCGCAAATTTTGCCAGGTCGATAATTTCCTCCCGGGTCAGTTCCCGGTCCCGCCGCGCGAGCGACGAGTGCGGATCGTCGAGCGCCACTCCCAGCAACCCTTGGGGTATGCGGCCGGAAATGATCCATTCGAGCGGGTCCGGCCGCGCAGCCAGAATCGTGGCGCCGCTTGGCAGCACCAGGGGTTCGGCGCGAGCCTCGCGCTCAGCCTGCGTTGCCGCTCGCCAGTCCATCGCCGTCGCGATGTGGTTTCCTTTGGACATCAGCACACCCTCAACCTGCGTTTTTGGCCAGCCGGTAATCCCGGATTATGTCTGGCGATAAATCTTGCCGACTTGGTCGCCGATGGGGCGAGTGGGATCGGCAAGTCCTGCAAACTTCACCTTGTAAGTGGTCACCTTGGCCCGCTGGAAGGGCACTTGCACGGCCTCAGCCTGGTACGCCTGGTAGAGTTGCGCCACGACGAACTTCCCCGAGGCGTCACGCCGCGCGGAAATCACCGCCACGGAGGTCTTGGGAATCGCGATCAAGCCTCCGAACGAAATCTCTTCATAGGTTTGCGAGCCTGCGGGCAGCGTGCTGTCCGTCCCGGTAGTGAAAGACCCGTTGACAATGTAGCTCTTCAGCTTGGCCAGGTCGGACTCCATCAACGTGACCTCGATATCTGCGGCCTCAGCCGTCATCACCACGTCCACCGGCCCGGCCACCTGATCGGCGTTGATCTCCGCCAGCTTAGGTGTCAGAACAATCGTCGCCGCCCCGTCGGTTGCTCCCGCAAAGAGCGGGGTACCGACCGTGGGTGTTCCGCTGGAATCGATCACCAAGCGGTTGCCGCTGGTCGGGACGGTGACGTCAAGCCACAGTTTCCCAGGCCCCTGATGAATTTTTGTTACATCCACATTAGCCATAAATTCCTCCCTTTTGCAGAGCTCATTCGTAATTCATAATTGCCTTACTTCGCCGCCCACGCACCAGCCTCGCAGCCGTAGAACGTAGTTCCCGAGCCGCCTGCTGTATTAACGTAGCGGCTGCCGTTCGCGCACGATCCGCTGGGCGCGGCGGAGCCAACCTGTGCAGACACTACCGCTGCCGGAATGGCATAATAAGGCTTGGTGACGGAAGAAAAGCTGTTGTTGCCGATGATCCCGGAATCGCCCGTGGTGTTAAAAATAATGCCGTAATACGAACTGTCGATCGTATTCCCTGAAACCGAAAGGTTGGCGAAGGGCTGCGTGGAATTGACGAAGTAAATTCCGTAGCCGCTCGCGTGCCCGTGGATCGTGTTTCCGGTCACCGAATTGCTGAGGCATGCGGACGCCTGAAGGCAGCGCATCTCAATGGGATAGCCGGTTGCAGAGCTTTCTGTGATCGTGTTGCCGCTGACGGGCACCCCGCCGTTGTTGACGATGATGCCATGCTGACCGGCAATGATCTGATTGCCGGAGACGGCTCCTTGCCCCGCCTGGCTGATGGCCGCGCCAGCAGTTCCCGACTGAACATAATTCCCGACTGCCGAATATAAGCAGTAGCCCCTGATGTCAATGGCGTTGGTCGCTCCGGTCAGCGCGTCGCTCACATAATTGCCGGTGATGCTGCCATGAATCGCATCGTTGGCCGTGTCCGGCTCTACCAAAATACCGTGCTGCCCGTTTATAAGGACGTTGCTGGAGATCGTCACCGCATCGGCGTTTCCCACTTCCAAACCATTGGAGTAATAGGCGGGATTCGTGCCCGGCGTTCCTTCAATGAGATTCGAACTTACGGTGACGTTGGAAAGTGTTCCAACGCTCGTCAGCCCTGCCGCGACGACGATGCCGTCTGACTCTTGCGCGGCCAGGATCGGGAAGTAGACTTGGTTGTTGGCAATGGTTACCCCGGAAAGTGCCGCTCCCGATGCTGTGGTGACGTAAAGAGAAACGTGCGCTTGGCCCGCATCGAGATTCGACGGCGCTGCGGTGCTCCCAAACGTGCTGTTGACGATGCGGACGTTCGACGCCGAATAACTTCCCGACATCCCAAAATAGAAATCCCCAGGGCCTCCGCCCACAAAAGTGGAATCCGTTACAAGAAGATTGGAGATACCCGGACCCGATGCAGAAAAATTAAATCCTTGCGAGTTTTCCGCCGTCGCTTGCTCCAGCGTAACGTTCGACGCAGCTACGGCAACAGCAATGGCGTGGGAAGCGTGTTGCGCGGCGTCGATAGTGATGTGGCGGAACGTGACGCCGGAAGCTGCCACGGAGATTTCGTCGCCCGTAAGCGCCGCAGTCGCCTGGATAGTCGAGCAGGATTGCCCGCTGCCTTCAAAGCTGAGCGAGCCGGAAATCGTCAGTCCCGAGGCTACTTCGTAAGTTCCGCAAGGGAAAAAGACCACACCGTGCGAAGCCGCAGCAGCCGTCTCCGCCGCCGCAATCGCTGTTGAGTCGTTCGTTGTCCCATCGCCTGCGGCTCCATAGGATTTAACATTGAAGACTTGTCCGCCCTTGTCTTCAATGGCCGATCCGTTAATTGTCGCCGGCAATTGCGATGCCGCAATCAGCACATTAAGGGATGGTGGAGGGCTAGTCCGCACGGCAGCCAGACCCACTGGACCGGAAGACGGCACAACCCAAGTCTCGTTAAGGTAGACGCTACCTAAGCTGTAGATGACGTTGTAGCTTGAGCCAGACGGCGTGGAGCCTGTGTTTGGCACGAGCGCCACGGAGAAAGTTCCATTGGCGACTGTGGCAGTGGCGATAGTCCCCTTGGGCACAATCGTGCCATCCGCAGCCGTAAAGGTGGCGTTGTTGGCGATGGTAATCGTGCCGGAGAGTGTGTTTCCGGCAGGAGAGTAGAGAGTGTCGGTAACCGTGGTCTTGGTCTGCGCCAGTGCGTTGCCGGCCAGCGCCAGGAAAAGCGAGGCGAGAAGCAGGGATTTACCGATTGCCAGATTTGCTGATTTCATGATTTCCAATCCTTCAGTCATCCACCTTTCAATCGCCAATTCCTTCAATCGCCCAATCTCCAATCCTTCAATCCCACGTCGCCAGTCGCCAAGCCTTTGAAAGCGCGTTCTCATCATCGTTCCTCCAAATCAATTACGAATTCGATTTGCGGGCCGCGCGCCAGCGCCCCCCCCCGCCGCGCAACCAGGGCGCCCAGGTCGTGCCGGATGATTTGGAGATCCAGGATTTTGGAAACCGCCGGATCAAGCCCCGGTGTCAGGCCGCCAGGGACGGTCGTGTGGCTGATGGCCAGCGGCGTGTAAAAGTCCGAAAGCGGCACGGAAGTTAGAACGATATCGACAACCCGCAGCGTGTCCATGGCGTCCTCAGCCATCCATTCAGGGTCTGTGCCCACCAGGGCCGCGGCGCAAAAGAAATGCAGGGCCTCGCTCCGCACATCGAGGTCGCTCGCAAGATCGAAGGTCACCTGCTGAGCGACCAGAACCAGGGCCGGCCAGTTCTGAATCGGCGCTGCTTCTTTTAAGAATGCGGCAAA
>DATLST010000111.1:0-3065 GCA_035534055.1 Candidatus Acidiferrales bacterium
TGCGACTCCCGAATCGTAAGGACGCCCTACGTACGGATCGAGTCCATGCGAATCACGCGGCCCGGCAAAAACCTTCTGCAGCGCCGTCACCTGCGCCGACGAAAGGCACGAATCGGTTTTCGCTCCCGTGCACTGCAGGACATCCGGATTGTAGTGGCACGCTTCGAAGTTGAAGATCATGCCGTCTGTCAACCCGTCTTTCGCGTCGCACGCATCCAAGATCGAACCGGTCAGCAGCTTCTTGTCGCTCTCGGAAAATGCCTGGCCCGTTATCGGTTGGCCCTGCGTATTCTTCGGAGCGGCTTGGTTGAATTGCGCCGCGTTCCACGCGTCCCCGATGCGCGAATAACCCGTACGCATAGCCGGATCGCCGGCGACCACGCCATCGAATTGCGTGGGATAGCGCTGCGACGCGAGCATCGCCTGCCGCCCGCCCGTCGAGCAGCCCACAAAATAAGAGTGCTTCGCCGGCTCGCCATAGTATTTGGCGATGATCTCTTTCGCCACCACCGTCACCTTGCCGAGCGCGATGTAGGCGAAGTCCAAGCTCGCAAGCTGGTCGCGATTAAACAACATGTCGAAGATTCCGCCTTCGTGGCCGGAATCCATGCTGACGACCGCGAATCCTCGCGCCAGCGCCGGCTCTTTTCCCGCGGCTTGCGTGCCGAGCGGCTGCCGTACCGATCCATCCATTCCGCCTCCGCCCTGAAACAGGAATCGCCCATTCCATTTGTCCGGCAGAGCCAGCGCGAATTCGATTCCGTACGATTTGCCATCCGGGCCCGCGTGCTTGTCGATTTCACCACTCGCCAGGCAGTACGCAGGCAGCGCCACATCCACCAAATCCATCGCGTAGGCTGGGCCCGCTGGCGGCTTGGCCGGCTTGGGCTTGGCAGCCACCGGATCGCTCTTGGTAATCGACGTCTCCGCAATCTGCAAATTCGTCAGGCTGGCGCATGATTGCACCGGAGCCTGGGCCCGCGCGGAAGACGGCACCGCCGCAAGCACAGCAAGCATTGAAATTACAGCGAAAAATATGGCTGGTCTAACAGGACGAATCACGGCCCACCCCTTTCAGGCATGCGGCTCGAAGGGCGCGCCAATGCGCCGCGGCTGCATCCCACACGCGAAAACGCGAGCTTTATGCCTGATTTGAGCGGCTATTGCAACAGAGGATTAGATTGCCAGACATTGTGAAAGCGAGAACGAAAGCTCTGCAGATCAAAACTGCCCGCGGAACTTAGTGGAGGGAGGTCGACGTCCCGTGCGAGGCCCAATCCTGCTGCGCGAATTCCACGCCCCAGAAATGCGGGCTGGGCGAAAGAAACTCCACGCCCACGCGCGTTCCCTTTTCCGAAGTGTCGCCGACGTAAACCACGCGGCAGTCCTGCTCCTCTTCGGTCGCCGGGTTCACGAGCACCAGTTCCGCGCCGATCGCCACTTCTTCCTGCAGATACAGCAAACCTCCATGCGCGTTGATTACGATGGTTTGGCTGCTCTGCTTGAAGCTGCGGCCCTGGCTGTTTTTGCCCTGGGCGCGCACGGGTATCCGCGTGAAAACGCGCGAACTGCGGCGGGTGCTACCGGCTTGAACCTCTGGCGCTATCATGCTGCTATGGTCCGATGCCGCGCGCGGTGAGTCAATCGCAGCGCAAGTCTGCGTGCCCAAAGAAGCAGTTCGCAAAAAGTTGCTGTAAAAGCTGGCAGTTGCGTAGTATGACCTTAGGCAACGAGCCCGAAGCAGCGTCTATCTCGCGGGTCCGTTTCGAAGCGCGTTTCCGAATTCAGCGCAATCGGCAGCAGCATTCATATCCCAATCAATATGCGCCTGCGGGCGGCAGGAGACCTGGGCCATGGACCTGATTAGCTACATCGATTCCAAGCGGGACGAGCACCTAAACGAACTGAAAGAATTGCTGCGCATTCCCAGCGTCAGCACCCAAAGCGAGCACAAGCAGGATATCGAGCGCGCCGCGCACTGGGTGGCTGAAAAGCTTCGCGCCGCCGGGCTGGAAAACGTGGAGCTCTCGCCCACCAAGATGCACCCCGTCGTCTACGGCGAATCGCTGCATGCCCCAGGCAAGCCGACCGTCCTCTTTTACGGCCACTATGACGTGCAGCCCGCCGAGCCGCTCGACCTTTGGACCAGTCCCGCCTTCGAGCCCACCGTGCGCGATGGAAATCTCTTCGGGCGCGGCACCGCCGACGATAAGGGCCAGGTGCACATTCACATCAAAGCGCTCGAAGCGCTGAAAAACGCCACCGGCAGCCTGCCGATCAACATCAAGGTGATCGTCGAGGGGGAAGAAGAAGTCGGCAGCGTCAACCTTTGGGAATTCATGCTCAAGAACCGCGACCGCCTGAAAGCCGACGCGCTGATCGTCTCCGATACGGCCATGCTGGCTAAAGGCGTTCCTTCGATCACCTACGGCCTCCGCGGCCTCAATTACTATCAGGTTGAACTCACCGGACCGGCCCAGGACTTGCACTCCGGCGTCTTCGGCGGCGCCGTCCCCAACCCGCTGACGATCCTCTCCGAAATGATCGCCAAGCTGCACGACAAGAATTTCCGAGTCACCGTTCCGGATTTCTACAAGGATGTTGCCGAGCTTTCGCGCGCCGAGCGCAAAGCGCTCAATGGCCTGCCGTGGAAAGAAAAGGAATTTCGCAAAACGGTAGGCGCGCCGCAGCTATGCGGAGAAAAGGGCTACTCGATCGTCGAGCAGCTTTGGACCCGCCCGACGATGGAAGTGAATGGCATGTGGGGCGGCTACACCGGTGAAGGCGCAAAGACCGTGATTCCCTCGAAAGCCTACGCCAAGCTTTCCACTCGCCTGGTTCCCAATCAGAACCCTGCGAAAATCGCCAAACTGGTCGAACGGCACATCCGCGCGCTGTTGCCCAAATCGGTAAAGTGCCAATTCGAGGTGCTGAGCACGGGCAAACCGTGGGTGGCGCCCTATACTCACCCGATTTTCCAGAAAGCCATTCATTCGCTCGAGCGCGGCTTCGGCAAAAAGGCCGTTTTCATCCGCGAAGGCGGCTCCATCCCGTTCGTAACTCAG
>DATLST010000112.1:0-3048 GCA_035534055.1 Candidatus Acidiferrales bacterium
TGCGACTCCCGAATCGTAAGGACGCCCTACGTACGGATCGAGTCCATGCGAATCACGCGGCCCGGCAAAAACCTTCTGCAGCGCCGTCACCTGCGCCGACGAAAGGCACGAATCGGTTTTCGCTCCCGTGCACTGCAGGACTTCCGGATTGTAGTGGCACGCCTGGAAGTTGAAGATCATGCCGTCCTTTAATCCGTCTTTCGCGTCGCATGCATCCAGGATGGAATCGGTCAGCAGCTTCTTGTCGCTCTCGGAAAACGCTTCGCCCGTTATAGGTTGTCCTTGCGCATTTTTCGGAGCGGCTTGGTTGAAGTGCGCCGCGTTCCACGCGTCCCCGATGCGCGAATAACCCGTACGCATAGCCGGATCGCCGGCGACTACGCCATCGAATTGCGTGGGATATCGCTGGGAAGCAAGCATTGCCTGCCGCCCGCCGGTCGAGCAGCCCACAAAGTAAGAATGCTTCGCCGGCTCGCCATAGTATTTGGCGATGATCTCTTTCGCCACCACCGTCACCTTGCCGAGCGCGATGTAGGCGAAGTCGAGGCTCGCAAGCTGGTCGCGATTAAACGACATGTCGAAGATTCCGCCCTCATGGCCGGAA
Organism: Candidatus Acidiferrales bacterium; assembly: GCA_035534055.1. Lineage (GTDB taxonomy): Bacteria > Acidobacteriota > Terriglobia > Acidiferrales > UBA7541 > Palsa-295. The sequence continues at coordinate 605 of DATLST010000112.1, forward strand.
TCCATGCTGACGACCGCGAATCCTCGCGCCAGCGCCGGCTCTTTTCCCGCGGCTTGCGTCCCGAGTGGCTGCCTTACCGATCCATCCATCCCGCCGCCGCCTTGGAATAGAAATCGGCCATTCCATTTGTCTGGAAGGGCCAACGCGAACTGGATGCCGTACGACTTCCCGTCCGGGCCGGTATGCTTGTCGATTTCTCCATGGGCCAGGCAATAAGAAGGCAGCGCCACATCCACTATATTCATCGCGTAGGCCGGACCCGTCGGCGGTTTCGCCGGCTTCGGTTTGGCGGCCACCGGTTCGCTCTTGGTAATCGACGTTTCCGCAATCTGCAAACTCGTCAAACTGGCACACGTCTGCGCAGGCGCCTGAGCCCGAGCCGCAGACGCGAGTGCGGCGAGCATCGAAATCGTAGCAAGCAGAATGACTGATTTAATAGGACCAATCACGGCGTACTCCTCCCGGGCATGCGGATCGCACAGCGCGCCGATGCGCCGCGAGATTCCCGCCGCACACAAAAACGCGAGCTTTATGCCTGATTCGGAGAGCTATTGCAACAGGGGATTGGCGCCATACGAAAACTACAGAGAACACCTCGGCGCAGATTGCCCGAAGCTAGTGAAGGGAAGTTGAGGTGCCGTGCGAAGCCCAATCCTGCTGCGCAAATTCCACACCCCAGAAGTGCGGGCTGGGCGAAAGGAACTCCACACCCACGCGTGTTCCCTTCTCCGAAGTGTCGCCGATGTACACCACGCGGCAGTCCTGCTCTTCTTCCGTGGCCGGATTCACCAGCACGATCTCCGCGCCCATGGCCACTTCTTCCTGAAGGTACAGCAACCCTCCATGCGCGTTGATCACGATGGTTTGGCTGCTCTGCTTGAAGCTGCGGCCCTGGCTGTTTTTGCCCTGCGCGCGCACGGGAATGCGCGTGAAAACGCGCGAACTGCGGCGGGTGCTACCCGCTTGAACCTCTGGCGCTATCATGCTGCTATGGTCGGATGCCGGGCGTGATGAGTCAATCGCAGCGCAAGTCTGCGTGCCCAAAGAAGCAGTTCGCAAAAAGTTGCTGTGAAAGCCGGCAGTTCCGTAGTATGACCGTTGGCAGCGAACCCGAAGCAGCATCGCTATCTCGCGGGTCCGTCTCGAAGCGCCTTTTCCAGCTCCACCGCGATCGGTTACAAGATTCATATCGCAATCTAATATGCCCCTGCGGGTGGCAGGAGAACTTGACCATGGACCTGATCAGCTACATCAATTCCAAGCGTGAAGAGCATCTTAACGAGCTAAAAGAATTGCTGCGCATCCCCAGCGTCAGCACCAAGAGTGAGCACAAGCAGGACATCGAGCGCGCCGCGCGCTGGGTGGCCGAAAAACTCCGAGCCGCAGGGCTGGAAAACGTCGGGCTTTCGCCCACTAAGATGCACCCCGTCGTCTACGGTGAATCGCTGCACGCTCCAGGCAAGCCGACCATCCTCTTTTATGGCCACTATGACGTGCAGCCAGCCGAGCCCCTCGATCTTTGGACCAGCCCTGCCTTCGAGCCCACCGTGCGCGACGGAAATCTCTACGGCCGCGGCACCGCCGACGACAAGGGCCAGGTGCATATCCATATCAAGGCGCTGGAAGCGCTAAAAAACGCCACCGGCAGCCTGCCGATCAATATCAAGGTAATCGTCGAGGGCGAAGAAGAAGTCGGCAGCATCAATCTTTGGGACTTCATGACTAAGAACCGTGACCGCCTGAAAGCGGACGCGCTGATCGTCTCTGATACGGCGATGCTGGCCAAAGGCGTGCCTTCGATCACCTACGGGCTGCGCGGCCTCAATTACTATCAGGTCGAGATCGCCGGACCGGCGCAGGATCTGCACTCCGGCGTGTTCGGGGGCGCCGTCCCCAACCCGCTGACCATCCTCTCGGAAATGATCGCCAAGCTGCACGACAAGAATTTCCGCGTCACCGTTCCGGGTTTCTACAAAGATGTGGCAGAGCTTTCGCGCACCGAACGCAAGGCGCTCAATAGCCTCCCCTGGAAGGAAAAGGATTTTCGCAAGACTGTTAGCGCGACGCAGCTATGTGGAGAAAAAGGCTACTCCATCGTCGAGCAGCTATGGACGCGGCCCACGATGGAAGTGAACGGGATGTGGGGTGGGTACATCGGTGAAGGCGCGAAAACGGTAATCCCATCAAAGGCCTACGCCAAGCTTTCCACTCGCTTGGTTCCCAATCAAAACCCGGCGAAAATCGCCAAGCTGGTCGAGCGACATATCCGATCTTTGCTTCCCAAATCAGTCAAATGCCAATTTGAGGTGCTGAGCACGGGCAAACCGTGGGTGGCGCCCTATACTCACCCGATTTTCCAGAAAGCCATTCATTCGCTCGAGCGCGGCTTCGGCAAAAAGGCCGTTTTCATCCGCGAAGGCGGCTCCATCCCGTTCGTAACTCAG
>DATLST010000113.1:0-7653 GCA_035534055.1 Candidatus Acidiferrales bacterium
GACGGCTTTATTGGAAAAGTAGAGATCGGCTTCGCCGGGTGCCACAGCACCTACAGCCTCGCACGCACGGCGAATCTGCTCCTCGCTGACAGCTTCCCAAACAGCGCACGCAGCCGCATAGCGGTGCCCTAAATCCACGGAAAGTACTCGTAAGCCCGGGAGGCGAGCAAGCATCAATCGTGCCAGCCCTTGCCGTTTCTTGTTTTCTATAGCATGTGGCCAGTATTTCCAATCTGGTCTCAACCCGTTGCGCTCTGCAAATGCTGACCAAGGTCCCTGAGGTTGCAATTTCGCGGAAAATGAGACGAGCCATCCAAGGCGGTCACGCATCCGGCATGCTCTGGAGTCCCATTTGTTTTCGGTACGAAGGAGATGATTCGCTAGGTCATCCAACTGTGACCGAGGAACTTGTAACCGGCCATTCCATTCTTTTTCATTGAACAACTGAAGTACGCGAATCGAGGAGTTCTTATTTACCGCTGACGCTGCACGTCCAAGGCGATCTGCACGGGAAACACACTGGGTCTCTCCAATCCCTCCAGCTATTGGGGGTATCAGGTCAGCGGTAAAACGCTTGGATCTCCAGCGAAGAGGCTTCTCACTAACGCTTGCTCCATCCCAGAGTCCCATGCTCATTCCGTGCGGATCAATTCGTTCCCCGGTTTTCTCCCCCGAGTTTCTGGCAGCATGTTTCCGCATTTCGTGAATGTCGAATTTGATTCCCCATCGCGAATTGCCAAAATCACAAAATACAGGGTGCCGCAACGGATCAGGATGGCGGTAGGCGGGAACCTTAAAGCGAATCTGCTTTGCCTCTGCATCTGTGGCGATTACGTAATCTGACAAGAACACCGGCGACTCTTTCCCATCTTGCTTCCACACACAGACCGCATCCTCGACCGCTACCGCCTCAAATAACTGGATATCTCCAAATTTCTCTACATCGGCCTGTACTTCTCGCGCGGCCTCAATGCGGTCCTTCTCTGTCCTGCACTCTTTTCTTGACCAAGCAGCTACTACTTCCTTCCAACCTTCTTTCGCCCGTTTGCGGATGCGATAGGATTCCAATGCCCCGGAGCTGAGGGAACGATCCTTGCAGTAACTACCAAGCCATTTCTTGGCATCCTCCGGGACTCCGTCAATCTTCGCAGCGTCTTCCTCAAAGCGACGACGTTCCGCTTCAGCCCGTTTAATCCAGGTGTGCGCCAGAGAAACGCGTCTCGCGGCGTGATCCAACATCACCGCGAATTCACCGATTAGGTTTCGCCCCGAGATGAAGGGCATCCCCGTCTGTTCTTCTATATTCAATCGCAAATTGCGCGCCCATTCTTGCGCCGTTCGATGAGCATTCCTGTTCTTCTCTTTCGCTTCTTCCGAAAGCTTTTTCTTGAGCACTTCAATATCGGACTTACTCAGAATCCGCTTTTGCTGCGCCGTTTCCAGGGCCATTTTCCCCTTAGATGAACGTCCGGTTTTCCAACCCACTAATTTGCGGAGGCAATCGATTGGTTCATCTTTTGGCGCCTCAACCCCTAAAACCCCTATCAAATGTGCGATGAGTTGCTCCCCAGAACCGTCAACCAAATGATCGAGCGCGGTGTTGCTTAGTCTTGCCAAGACTGAAGCAATCTGTGTGTTGTCGCTCTTCTCTCCTGTCCCCCATTGAAAGCTGAGCCATCCTCGGGCCCACGTTCGAAATTCTGGCTGCTCCGTTGTACTTGCTGAACCCGCCGTAGTCTTCGCATCTTCATCATCATCAAGCGAAACAGATGAGAAATAATCCGGCAGAAACTCCTTCAGTATCAGTGAATGGACCTGTTCGCGGGTCAGAGTGGGGCCCAAGGTTTTCCGTGCCTCGTCAAAAGCATGTCTGCGATTTACCCAGACAGCATCATCTCGAATCGGGGACGAAAGCGACCCAGAACAATCGGATATCCAACTTTCGATTTCTTTTTCAGACAAACCGCATGATTTCAATATCTCTTTCAGGGCATCCACTGTTTGCCAGTCAGTTCTGCCCTTTGCGGTGTCAAACGTGTGAGCCACAATATGTTTGGCTGGGGCTCCATGTTCGGATTCAACCGATAGCCATGACAGAGCAAGAATTATTCGGCGGCGCTTAATTTCCCCTGTGTGCACATCCGAAAGAGATTCCTCAGCTCCGTCCAAAGTCGTGCTCTCTGCGAGAGTGGGGTCTAGTCCTCCACGCATGGTGAGTAGCCAATCGCCAAATGCTTTTGCACCTAGATTGACAGCCTCGTGTGTTTTCCAGAGTCCGTCTCGCCAAGTATGGTCACGAGGATTAGTGCCAGCCAGACGGAGGGTATAAGCGCGCTGGGTGAGATCGGGTTTTGAAGATGTTGGCACGAGTGTACCTTCACTTTTCCGAAAGTAAATATCGTCTCTTATACCACAATCGTTCGGGAACCGACCGAAGGAACTGCTTGGCCGAGAACGGTTGCAGCCTCGCGGGAGGCATGTTCGTCTTCTCCGAGATCGAGAATGAGCGTCTTGTCAAGCTTGAGATTCATTTCTGCTTCGAGTGCAGTCTGCATGCGGACGCGGTCAATGGCCTTGAGGACACAAAAGAAAACCGAGTACTGCCAAGACTCGCCAAATCCCTTCATTACCCTGTGGACGCGTCGGAGACGCTTGGGCTCCCGGATGTCGTAGCACACAAGATAACAGCGGCGCACAGGATTCCTCCAAACTCAGCGAGTCGTCAGAAACGCCAGTGTCTCCACTTCCCCTACGCACCACGCAGCGATCATTCGAGCGTGCAATGCGAGCATTCGACGGTAGCTCAGCTTGTAACCAAAGGCAGGATGCGTAACTTCCGTGTCCATTCTCCGTGCGTATGCCTCGAAGAATGCCTTCCTTCCCGCGTCTGTGAAGGTGCAACCGGCTGAGGTCCGCTGAAAATGTCCCTTAGCCAATTCGCCGCGATTGAAAGCAGCTATCGCAATCGAATCCGCTATCAATGGACGGAACGGCTCCATTAAGTCCAGCGCCAACGCTGGCCGACCCGGCCTTGAAACATGAAACGCACCAATAGATGGCTCTAGCCTGGCGACGCGCAGCGCCGCGACACATTCGTGCGTAAGCATGGAGTACGCCATCGAAAGGCACGAGTTCACAGGGTCCGGCGGCGGACGGCGCTTTCTGCCGTTCACGTCGAATTCTGCTCCTGCGGCTCCCTTGAGCATTCCCGCAAAATGATCGAAATAAACGGCGGCGGCTTGCCCCTCATGACCTCGGAGAGATTCCAGTGAGTCGGCCTTCGCCGCTTGGCTCACCTGTACCGCCAGTGCTTCACTTATATCGGCAGGCAAATCAGAATGGTTTCTGACGAGCAGCTTGCGTTGGTTTGCAATCTTGGCCGTAATAAGGGCGCGTGCCAGTTCCAGACACTTCTCGGGAGACTCAAATCCTAACACTTGTTTTCGCCGCACTACGGCGCTCACAGAATCCAGCGGGTCCATCATTCCCACCAAACGGCCCGCAGCAGAGAGCAAGGCTATGGGAATGCCATGATCGGCAAGAACTTTCATTGCTTGGGTTGAAATCTGTACGGAGCCGAGTAGCGAGAGACTATCCACACTCGCTAGCGGGATTTCCTTTTTGCGTGCTTTGCCGCTCGCATCGCTGATAGTGAGCGCCATCCCTTTGATACCGATGCGCGTTCCATTCCGTTGAGCTACTATCTGGATTCCTTCGTCGCGCGGCGGCCATATCTTCCGTGGGGAGAGATGTTCGCCGTTCGATTCGCTGCGTTCGCAGTTCACTTCATCCGGTAAGCAGATCGGTTGCAGCGAACACCGGACGCAGCGCGGATCGTTGATAAGGGGCAGAGGACGGGTGCCGCTGGCGCATGTCCTTGCCGCCTCTAATGTCGCCAAGGCCTCGGACTTCAGAGTGGAGTCTACGGGGATCGTTAACCGGAGTTTCTCTGCGGCGTAGTAGAGGACAGCTTCTCTTACTTCGTATCCTGCTTCTTCCAATAGAAGCGCCTGGAGACCGACTTGGACACGATCTGTCGGCCACGGTTCGGGCACGGACAACGAATCTCGCTCTTCGTCCTCATCGAACTCATTATGGACACGAGCAATTGGATTCCGCTTGGGGGCACCCTTCCGATACTCAACCGGGATAGCATTGCTGCCAGAGACTTCAGCCAAGTCCAATGTGGCGGTCAAACCGAGTTTTTCGCTCGTGAGCACCAGACTGCGCACAGTTTTGGGACGGCCATTGTTCTCCGGTTCTGATTCCTGAGAGTTCCCTTGGACTTCGGCGCTGGGGCGGTTTACACGACGATGGACAGCCTGCCCCTTTTCGGTGTCAACGCTGGGCAGGAAGACGCCCTCCACCTCCATGTAGTAGAAGAGACGCGGGCAATAGGCATATTCGCCAACGGTGCGAGCGGGCCAGTAGGTCTCGTCCGTCATTTCAGCGCTCCACGTAACGATAGATGCCAGTTCGCAAAGATATAAGACGAGGATACATCCTGTACTCGGTAGGCGTTCTTTACTTTGCCAACTAAGAGATCAAAGCGTTAACTTCCATCCCGGATAACGCAGGGTACACGGTGCCGCCACTTTAGACGCCCCCGTCATCCAGGCGGACGTAAATGCCGATTGCACGCGATTCTCGTATGGAAGATGGTCGCTTCTTGCACTGCCCTAAGCGAAGGACTCTCGTTCCCGGTATGAGTCTCTTCTGTTTTCCTAAGGCTGGTCGCATCTGCAAAACAGCATCAAGCAAGCGACAATCGGCAAGCTGAAAGCTTAGGGCGACATTCTTACAGCCTGCCGCGTCCGCATTTCGGGGTAGCTTGCCCGTAGCCTGCCACCAGCTTTTGCTCGAATCCGAGGTTCGCCCCGTTTTTCGTGCTACCGTGCTTCTCCGTCTTTTTCCCCCGCGCCATTTACACCATTCCTTGTTGCCTAGTACAAGGCGGTTAAGTTACCGGATGTGAAGCTATATGGACAGGCAGGATTATATGCAATCCCAGGCCGCAATACGACTGCTGGATGACGCGAAACGTGCCGAGTGTTGCCGACCGTACAAGCCTCGCGCCGCGCGGCTACCCGAGTGCGCCGCGCAAAAGTAGCTCCGGGAGGAAGTCTATTGGCGTGCCGCATTTTCGGCACGCATTATCGCGCGCGGGTCCCTTGTAGCCGCAGGAGCATTCCACGTAATACTCGTATCGAACAATTCGATGCCGCGATTGGAGCTTGCGTTTAGCTCGCTCTTTAGCGCACACATCGCGCGAGCTCCTGAGCGTAAGCTCCGGCCTGCCGCCCAGCGAATCAGCGATGAATCGGATTCTAGCTTCGGCCCTTTGCGGAAAATCCTTATGCTGGATTAGATCAAAGATGCTCTTCGCATACGGGCGGAATGTGTGGAAGAAAGGCTCGCCATAATTCTTAAGAGCTCGCACAACTTTCGCAGGCTTTTTCGCTTGTATGAGCGGCTTCTCTAATTTGGCCCACACACCACTGAGCGCCCTCTCGTAGTTCTCAGCGCGCCCTATAACCGTGCTGCCGGGGATTGACGCGCGCCGCCCTCTGGCCGTTTTTTCGAGAACAGTGTCAAGCCCAATTTTGCGGCGTACGCGTGCTTTTTTGCGTTTTCGCATATTTGCGGAAAGTATCGCCTACGTTCCTGCCGGATTCTACGGAAACTTCCGCCACATTGCCGGGAATTCTGCGGGAAAGAATTTTGGGTCTCTTCCCGCGCCGTACCGCGACAGAAGCAGTGTTTCCGAAACCCGCCTTAATATGCGGCTTCAGGAGGAAACACGATGCTACTTAATAGCCGCAAAATCAAAGTTGAGATTCGATTCCTTGAGAATCCCAGCTCGGTACGCGCATACGCCGACGTAACGCTTATTTTTCCAGACGGTGAATTACAGCTGATCGGATGCGCGATTGTTGCGCAGCCTGGGAAAAGCCCGTTCGTTGCGTATCCCGCAAATCGCGGGAACAAGCGCTATTTCCCCGTTGTCACTGCAAAGGGCGACCTACACAAAGAGATTATCGAGGAAATTATGCGCTCCTACGAAGCGGAGAAGGAGCGCAAATGATCTTCTTGGGCCGGACGCGGACGCAAGTGCGAGCTCTGTGCTCACCCGTCTCACATCTCGCGACGGTGTACCGCACGTCCGGCCCGAGAAGCTGGGCCTTTTCTGGCGCGTCCGAATGCGGGGACCGGATTAAGAGAGGGCAGTCAGGTCTTTTAGTCGGGTCGTGGTCTAAGACTATAGGCGATAGACCTTAACTTGACTGAATTAAGAGATTAATTGCAACAGGAACAAAAATTCGGATGCGGCAATTTCTCGACCGTGGGTCCGGTCGAAGGGCAAACCGACAGGATCGGCTGCAAGCGGCTCCTATGCGGATGTTATCGCTGTATGGGCTGTCTGCCCCGCAAACTGCGCCGCGTGCGTACACGCATCGCGCAGATCGCCACGGAAAAGAAGCTGCTGAAGTTCGTCACGCTTACTTTGGACCCGAAAAAGATTCCGTCCAGTATCTCGTCAGACCGATATTTGCGGGAAACGTGGCGAAAAATGCGTGTCCTGTTGGCGCGCCGGTTTGGACAGAGCATTAACTTTATCGGCGTTTTGGAATTCCAGAAATCGGGTGTCGCTCACTTGCATCTTCTGGTTGGCGTTTACATTCCACAGGACTGGCTTTCGTCTGCTTGGCAATCCGTGGGCGGTGGTCAAATCGTGGATATTCGGTACGTGGATATCCAACGCATCGCGGGATATCTGACGCGGTATTTGACGGGCGACAAAGTGCTCCGCACGATTTCGCTGCTTCCCTATCGTGCCCGCATCTTCACCTGTTCTCGCTCGATTTCCTTATTCGGCCCAAAGCAGGAATCGGATTGGTGGCTCACCAAACGGGATATCGATGCCCTGCATCGCCATTCGCCGAAAACTGAAAACGAGCGATACGAGTTTCTTCAGGGCTCCGTCAGAGGCAAGGGCGAAACCCTAATGTATTTCGAATCGTTGTTCCCGGAAAAACCGGATGGGAGAGCGTCTCCATGAGTAGCAAGGGCTTTGAAGTCCACGCATCCAAAGCGACGGGCCAGCGCCGTCTTTTGACGGTCTCGGAGGCCGCCGAATATCTGGCGATCTCGGTTTCTACGCTGTACGGCTGGGTGTGGCAGAGGCGAATACCGTTCATAAAAGTGGGCCGCGCGGTCCGGTTCGATCTCGCGGAGCTGGATCAATTCATAGACGCAAATCGCAGCGGGCCTCAGCATTCCGGGCCGGTAGGCGATTCTAGGGCTGCGCACTGCTACAATACGCGCGCGGCTGGCAAAGGATAGAAAGGCAAGCCGCAGATGGGTGTCTACAAAAGAGGGAACGTCTACTGGATCGATTATTACGACCCAAGCCGAAAGCGAGTCCAGGAGTCTTCGCAAAGTTCCAGTCGGCGCGACGCCGAAGCCTTGCTGCACATCCGCAAGTCCGAAATCTTGCGCGGGGTTTATAAGCAGCCCGTCAAGATTTCACTCGGGGAGTTCGGCGAGCGCTATATGGAACACGCGAAGGCGAACAAGCGGTCTTGGTTGCGGGACGAACAAATGCTAAATCACCTTTGCGAGTTTTTCGGCAAGGACAAACCGCTGACGGAA
>DATLST010000114.1:0-13791 GCA_035534055.1 Candidatus Acidiferrales bacterium
AGTGGGCGTGAAGTGGAACCGGACTCGCGGGTGTTGTTGGAGGAACTCACGGACGGCCTGAGTTTTGTGCGCGGAGAGATTGTCAAGGATGATGTGAATTTGTTGCCGAGGGGGACACAAGGATATGACCTCTTGCAAAAAAGTGACGAACTCACGGCTGGTATGGTGCGCAGCGGTTTTGCCGTGGACGCGACCGGTGGCGGTATGGCTGATGGACATAACGTCGAATTGTTAAGCCTAAATTCAAGGGGTGTAAGGGTGCCAGAAAGCGTTACAGACAAGATTTTACGCTACTCAGTTAGCCTTGTGTCGCAAGGAAGGCATAAATTCTATACATTTACTATGCCGAGCGACATATTGGCCAAAACTTGTTTTGTGAGTACTCGCGACGCGGACCCCCAGAGTGGATTCCAGCGCTTGTTAGATCCAGCTAGAGCCCAACAAATTGCTGATTATATCGACGCGGGGCTTGGAACGATTCCAAGCTCGATTGTGCTGTCTGCACAACCTGAAGCCGAATTGCGAGTTATCGGCGGTGGAAAGACAATTGAATTCAAGTCGACGAAGAGGTCGTTCCTAATCCTAGATGGGCAGCATCGAGTCTGGGGTTTCAAATTGGCAAAAACGGCTCTAAGGGTACCAGTCGTCGTCTACAACAATTTAACGAGGAAGGACGAATCGAGACTCTTTATCGATATAAACACAAAACAACGGCCCGTTCCAAATGAACTTCTCCTAGATATAAAAAAACTCGCCGAGTATGAAAATACCACTGAAGAATTGTCAGGAAAGGTCTTCGATCTATTTAATACCGAGACGGATAGCCCTCTCCTTGGTCTATTAAGCTCTGCTGAGAGAGTAAAAGGTAAAATCTCCAGAGTCACCTTCTATCTATGCTGCCTTGAAACCTCTGATAGCAACATTTGCAAATAATGACGCCGCGGAGATTTATTCGGCGATGAGCGCATACCTCAGCGCATTCATCTCGGCGGCTAACAGGACTAAGGCAAAGGACATCATAACTAAACCGCCCCTATTTCGTGCTGTCCTCTTGTTATTTCCTGAGGTCGGCCAACAAGTGAAAGATAAACATGGCAAGGTTTATACGTCAGAAACTTTCGATGACGTTATCGCTCCGATGTTTTCGAGGATCAAATCCACGACCCTAAAGAATCCTGGAAACCGGTACAAGGAAGTCTATGATGTTCTTTCAGATGCTCTGAAAACAAGTTTCACGCTTTGATTTAGTTGAATATTATGAGTTTACTCGTCCCTGCGATCAGACCTTATTGGCTACCGGGCATCAATTCAGTATCCGGCGTAGTGGAAAAGGGATTATCCGGCTGGATGTGTGATCAAGAATTTCAGATTTATGAAAGCCCTCTCGAAGATCGCTTCACGCTCGAAGTAAGCGAACCCATGCAGCTTCTGCGATCCTTCGCGGCGGACATCAATCGTCCAGCGTTGGCGTCATTCGAAACTATTAATCAGATTTCCCGCAGCGATCTCCTACCTAAGTCAGCAGTGTGGCTCGTCATCAAGTCATATTACGCTTCGTATTTCGCAGCACACGCCATCATGCGGATGTTGGGAACCAGCTTTACGCAACTGACCAGGCAAGAGATTGACGCTGTGAACAAGATCGCAAAGCTGTTAGGTATCGATACCAAGCTCGTCAACAAAGGCTATTTCCTCTGCCATTTTGATGTTGGCAGCAAGAAATTGACGTGTCTGAGGGAAGCAAAAGGCACGAGTGGGAACCACGAAATGTTTTGGTTTGTTTTTGTCAAACAAATGAAGAAGCTAAGTGAAGACTTATTGAATTCCAAGATAGGGTCGTTCGCCGATAATCAGTTCGCCTCGGCTAAACTGACTGACTTGTGCGACAGTCTGTGTCGTGTTCCGTGCTCAAAAGGGAACTGGCTGTCGTATATACGGAATGAAGTGAATTATAAGCAGCGCATGGGAGTGTGGTTCCCATATGAAGAGACAAAAAGCTATTACAACAGTCTGTTCAGCGCCGGCGGATCATGGGAAGCCGATGCCGGTAGTATAGGGTTGTTGCCTGAAGACGATCATAGTCTGAGAGCTTTCCAGCAGACATGCAATTTCATCATTAGCCTTTGCCGAGAACTGGTAATAGACATGGAATCTCGCTGCTCCGTTGGGAAATCGTTCCATGCCTTCGGATCGATTAGGCTTATGAACCACTTAAAGCAGAGAAGGGACCAAGCATAAAATCAAAGTTCAAGCGGCAAATGGGGAACGTTAGCGCAATGAAATTTGTCGAAATAGAATTGCGATAAGTCCTGCGATAAGACGTAAAGGACAACGCAAACCGCAGCTAGTCAAGGTTGAGCTTGTTACACTCATGTCGCGGCAGCCCAAAAATGAGGGCACTGTCACCAAATTGTCACTAAAACCCATCAAAAATAGGCAACAACGACGCAAGTAGCAACAAAATGAAAGCGCCACTATCTGACGGCTGGCAAATGGTTTAGGTAGATTTTTATATTAGATAGCAAATGCACGTTTTCATTTTTCAAGACCGCCGGAGTCAACCGCTCACTCACCCCTCCGGCTCATTCATTTTACGGTGTTTCCATCGCTTGCGGAATAAGCCTTTGGGCAGTTACAGCCGACTGCCCATGCGCTAATCCCGTCCGTGATCGATCTCATTCCCTCTGCTGCGCCAAAGTTATTTCGTCGGAGCCACCACAAATTCGGGTTCGTGAAACACGGTGACGAGCCACTGGCCGTTCTGCTTCGTCATCACCCAGGCCAGCACGCCCTTGCGCAGCCGGATGGGAGTGCCGTCCTCTGTTGTTGCTCCGGTCATCTCCCAGCCGATTTCCACCGACGCAATATCCGGAGTTAGAAAACGGATTCGGTGTACCGACACCGCCCGCCGGGCATGTTTCAGCCGCCCCGCGAAATTGGATGAAAAGCGGCCTTCAATCTCCTTACGGCCGTGCTTGTAAATCCCCTGCGGATTCGTGAAATCGGCGTCCTCGGCGAAACACATGGAGACCGCGTGCGCGTCGTGCCGGTTGAAGGCCTCGACGAAGTTGGCGACTACCTGCCGGATCGCGGCTGCATCCGCATCGGATGTTGTGGCTTTCGCCTGTGCCTGCAAAATTGAAGACGAAAAAAGAATGAGAATAAAAATCGTCGCTGCCCTCGCAGAAGTCGAAGCCATTGCACCCTCGTGTGCCAGAAATTATTCGCGCGCAGCGGAGGCCGTTCGCCGCCACGCGCGATATCGTACAACAGAGTTTGCGGAGAAAGAAGCTCGTGTCTGTACGACAGACAGCCCTGTGGCGCTACTTGCCGGGGGATAATCCGGCCGCGTCTTCGTCATACCCAAGGGCGGCGGCGCGAGGAGCACTCGCGCGCCGCCGTGTCTCGATGCCGAGGCGCTTAATTTTCTGGTTGAGCGTCGACAGCGGAATCTGGAAGCGTTCGGCGGCCTCCGTCTGATTCCAATTGGTGCGCTCCAGCATGTCCAGGATAATGCGGCGTTCCACTTCCTCCAGAATCGCGAAGAGCGATGGGCCCGTTGCCGAGCCCGAAGCTCCCGTTTCGCCCGCAGGCGACAAAAACTCGGACAACTGGATGCGCACGCCCTTTGTGACTTCGCGCGCGCGAATGCTTTCAGGCAGCAGGTCTCCATCCATGCTTTCGCCCGTGGAAAGCACCACCGCCCGCTCGACGGCGTTCTCGAGTTCGCGCACGTTTCCCGGCCAGTCGTAATCCATCAGCAGTTTCATGGCGCCGTGGGTGAATTGCCGCACGGGCTTGGCGTTCTCCCGGCAGAATTGTTCGAGGAAACGTTCGATGAGAAGCGGGATGTCCTCCTTGCGCTCGCGCAGCGGCGGCAGCTGAATGGAGATCACGTTCAAACGGTGAAACAGATCCTCGCGGAAGCGTCCTTCGCGCACAAGCTTTTTCAAATCCTCGTTCGATGCGGCGAGAATGCGCACGTCTACCTTGATGGTTTCGGTGCCGCCCAGGCGCATGAATTCCCTCTCCTGGATGACGCGCAGAAGCTTGGCCTGCGTTTCCGGGCTGATCGTGGAAATTTCATCGAAGAAAATCGTTCCCTGGTCGGCCACCTCGAACAATCCCTTTTTCGACGCAATAGCACTCGTAAACGCGCCTTTTACATGGCCGAAAAGCTGCGATTCAAGCAGGTCCACCGGAATCGACCCCGTGTTGATCGGGATAAACGCCTTATCGGCGCGCGTGGAAGCCGCATGGATGGCTTTGGCGATCAACTCCTTGCCCGTGCCGCTCTCTCCGGATACCAGCACGGTCGAGCGCGATGGCGCCACCTGCGTGACAAGATCGAACACCGCCAACATTTTTTCGCTCTTGCCGATGATGTTCGGAAAATTGTAGCGTTGTTTCAGCGCGCGCTTCAGCTGGACGTTCTCTTCGCGCAACCGCCGCCCTTCGATCGCTGCTGAAATCTGCGAGATCAGCTCGTCGTTCGACCACGGCTTGGTAATGTAGTCCTGCGCACCGCTTTTGAATGCCGCGCGCGCCATCTCGATTGAGCCGTAAGCCGTGATCAGGATCACGGAGAGCTGCGGATCGCGCCGGTGGATTTCCGGCAACATCTCGATGCCATTGCGATCCGGCAGGCTCACGTCCAGCAGCATCAGGTCGAACGGATGCTCTTCGAGTTTCTGGAGGCCCGCGGCGCCCGTATCCGCCAGCATCACTTCGAAGTTTTCCGACACCAGAAGCGCTTCAAGCCCTTCGCGGATTCCCGCTTCGTCGTCGACCACGAGAATGGAGCCTCTAGGCATGGACTGGTTTTTGGGCCGCGGGAAACTCCAGCCGGAATGAGGTCCCTTTGCCCGGCGTCGACCGCACCTCGACTTTTCCCGCGTGCTCTTGAATGATCCCGTAGCTAACCGACAGCCCCAGGCCGGTGCCTCTGCCGGTGGCCTTCGTCGTGAAAAATGGGTCGAAGATGCGATGGAGCTGTTCGGGCGGAATTCCCATCCCCGTATCGGTCACCTCCACTTCCACCGATCCGTTCTGCGCGGCCGTGCGCACTTCCAGCATGCCGCCGCCGGGCATGGCGTCGCGCGCATTTAAAAACAGATTCAGGAACACTTGCTGCAAACGCGTCGTCGATCCCAGCACCGGGGGCAGCTTCTCCGTGTAGTTCCTGAGGACGTTCACGTGAGCCGCCTTGAAGGGATGCTGCATGAGGGGCAGCGTCTCCTCCAGCACGGCATTAAGATCCACCTCCACGGGTTCCGCCGCGCCCGTCCGCGAGAAATTCAGCAGGTTGTTCACAATCTCGCTGGCGCGGAACGTTTGCTTCACGATTCGCTCGATCGTTTTTTGCCGCGGATCGTCCGCGGGAATCTGTTTCGCCAGCATCTGAATGTAATTCGAAATCACGGCCAGCGGCGTGTTCACCTCGTGAGCCACTCCGGCCGCGAGCAGGCCGAGCGACGTGAGCTTCTCGTTTTGCAGCATCTGCTCTTCCATGCGCACGCGCTGCGTGATGTCGTCGAGCAGGATCAGCCGTCCCAAGCGGGCCCCGCCCTTGCCCAGCAGCGGCGCGATCGAAGCATTGATTACGAGCTGTCTGCCCCGGCCCGTGTCCAGCCGTAATTTGTAGATTCCCGATACGTGGTCTGTCGTCGCTCGCGCCGCGATTTCGGCCGTAAGGTCTGGCGGCAGAATTCCGTCCAAATTCCGGCCCAGCGCATCGCCGCGCGAAATCTCCAGCAGGTGCTCGGCCTGCGGATTCCAGGATTCGATGCGGCCTTCAAGATCGACCGTCAAGATGCCAATCTTCAGCGATTCCACGATGTTCTCGCTGAAATCCTTGAGGCGCTCGATCTGCGCGGCTTTCTGCTCGAGTGATTGATACAGCCGCGCGTTCTCGATGGCGATGGCTACGTACCCCGCGATGGTCGACAAAAGCTCCAGGTCGTCGGTCGAAAGGTAATCGCCGTCGACCGTCTTCCCAAGGCCCAGCATGGCCACCGTGTGTTCGCGGAAGCGGCACGCGATGAAATAGTTCAAGTCCAGCTCGTTGAGCGTCTGCCTGACCTCCTCCGTTTCCTGGATCGCCGCTCGCGCGGATTCAAAAAACAGGCATCCGCGCTCGAACGCGGGGCGTCCCGGGTCCAGGAAACTCAAATCCAACGGGAGTTTCACCCTCACTCCCATCGACCGTGACAGCACGAATTGCCCCGGACGCGCTGTGTCCTCGAGAAAGAAGGCGAGATGGTCCACC
Source organism: Candidatus Acidiferrales bacterium (assembly GCA_035534055.1). Lineage (GTDB taxonomy): Bacteria > Acidobacteriota > Terriglobia > Acidiferrales > UBA7541 > Palsa-295. The sequence goes on from DATLST010000114.1 coordinate 6,269, forward strand.
AGCAGAGTCTGCGAGATGCGGTCAAGCACCGAGCCAAGCAGCGGCTCGAGGCGCACCTCGTTCGTCAGCGTGCGGCCAAATTCGATGAGCGTCCGGCGGTAGTCCAGGCGGTCGCGATAGAAAAAATGATCGAGCCTGGCCTGCACCCAGTCGCGCAACGGCTGAAACAGGAAGGCTGCCACCACAATGGCAATCACCGAACCCGCCGGCCCCGAGGGCCAAGCCGAATGCGACAATTCTCCAATCACCGCCACCGCCGCGAAATAGACGGCAACCACTCCCGCCGTCGCGAACGTATAGGCCAGGCCGCGCTTGAAAATGATGTCCACGTCCATCAAACGGTAGCGAATGATCGCATAGCCAAAGCACAGCGGAATCAGCGCCAGCGAGAAGACGGAGAGTTTCATCCAGGCAGGCGGAACTGTGTTCGCCAGCCGCGGCAGCACGTAGAGCAGAAAAAAAGGAAGAATTCCGGCAAACGTCCCGCCGGTCACCCATTTCAACTGCTGCCTCAGAATTCCGCTGGATGCTCGCAGGTAGCTCGCCAGCAGAATCGTTGCCGCGAGCAGAAAATAGACGCCCAGATACAGCAGCTCGATGGTATCGAGCCGTTCGCGGCTGCCGATCGAGGGAAGGAAATTGAGCATCCCGGTGGCCACGAACACATGGAGCGCCAGCAGGCATGCCGGAACGCTGTAGACCGCCGCCAGCTTGCCCCACAGGTTCCTTCGTCGCTCGGAAAATACCAGGGCGAAATGCATGAACAACGCCGGCTGCAGCAACAGTGCGCCCACGTTGCCCCAATATATGATCCAGTCGAAAGAATTCAGTTTGCCGCTGTAATGAAAGCTGTAGAGGATGAAGGAAACCAGGCAAAAAATGTAGAAATGAATCGCTCGCGGCGCGTTCCATCGCCGCACAAAGATGAAGAACCCGATAAAAAGATACAGCAGCGCCGTAATCCGCAGGTAGTTCTCGATTGACGAAGGATTCGCCTGGGGTTCAATCACCACGGGCACTTGAAAGGATTGGCCATCCCGGCGAAGCTCGTAGCGCACTTCCGACCATGGTCCTGCGCGCCACAGGACGCGCGTCACATCGGTCGCGCGATGGATCGGAACTCCCCGAACCGCTTCAACCGCGTCGCCTCGTTTGATGCCGGCACGCTCCGCGGGAGACGCCGGGTCTATATGCCAGGCCACAACTCCCTGAGCCGCATCCATCCATGTCACGCCATCGTCGGGCAGGATAAATCGCGAACGTTGCTGAAAATTCAAGATGGCGAAAACAATCGCCGCAACCGTGAGCAGAGCCAGCGTTACTGCTCCCAGCCGTATTCGCAGACTGTCGGTCATCTGAGGAACTCGCGGCCCCCGTTTGTTCTATATCCTAGCACGTGCAGTTCCAGCAAATAGCAAATTCCAATTTATATATGTATATTATTTTCTATCACTTAGAAGTCTATTGATCCGGTTTCCTGCACGAATCCAGTTTGTGGAAGGATGTTTTTCTGATTCCAGTAGGATTAAAGTCTAGAACTGGAGGCTTAGGCCGCCTCGAAAGTAGCGATATGCAGGGACCAAAATTACCCTTCCTTGGTTTGTCGTGATCGGCACATACCCTTGTGCCAGCAGGTTCCCGGCATCCGCCTCAACTTCCATATGCCCGGAAAAGAAGCCAGGCATGGGCTGCCTCACCTGCATGCTCAGATAGGGAGCGATGTGATAAAGAGATTCCCCGTAGGGATCTTGCTGCGACACCGCGGGTCCGTTGAGCCACTTATAACCCGTGGTGATCTTCGTGCCAATGTGCGGAAGCGTCGTCGTCATGCTCGTCGCGACGCTATGCCGTTCCTGCGTGGTCAGCTGATCGCTCAAAGCCTCGCCTGGAGACTGTTGATCTGGAGCCAATGCTCCAGCATAGGCATACACCACCGCCGTCGTAAGCCGGTCCGTCAGCCGTTGCTTGTAGGCGACTCGCATTCCCGACGAGCTCGATCTTCCCCCATCGTATGCGAAAGCCTGCGAGAAGTAGTCCTGCAGAAAATCAGGGCCGTTCGCCGCCCCGCCCCGCCCGATCACCGCGCTGTCCGTCGAGCTGTCGTGAAAAAAGGCCGCGATAACCTGAGCATTTTTGCTGAGAGCATATTCGACGGCCAGTTCGTCGTGCAAATCGTTCTCGGTTACCGGCCGGCTGTGATTGAGCAGAACAGTCGGATACGCATCTAGCGCGTCTATCGTTGATTCCCATCCCGTGGGCGTCCCAGTATCGTTTTGCCATGGCTGGGTCGATACGATTCCGGAAGCCTTCCAACGGCGGGCTAGCTGGACATCCACTTGCCCGCGAGGACGCAGCGCGGTGGTAGTCTTCCCTAATTCAGCGACTAGTAGCTCGCCGCCATATTGAATCTTCACACGATCGCTTAGCACCAGCTGGTCGTCGTGGGACAGACGCAGACCTCTAAACGTAAATGGCGCTCCTGCTGGGCCAACCTGGGTTTCGCGGACAACCAGCGTCGTCACCGGCCCGGTTCCTTCGTTTCCGGAAGGCAGCCATTGCGTGGCAAAGCCCCCTGTCGAAGCCCCGTTTCCGTAGCTGAACTGGCCGGCCATGAAAAGTTGGGACTCGGTCCCGACTCCCACGTCATACACGAAGGTCGTCGCCGGCGAATCCGCCGAATCGGCGATTGAGCCTGGGTGATCGGCGCCGGACGAAAGCACCAGTCGTCCGCGGTTCTCTCGGCTTGGAGCGGTCCCTTCCTGCGCCATTTGACCCAGGACCAGCACACGGCCCGCCTGCCATTGCAGCACGGATCGGTTTGCGGCCGATGATCGCAGCACCCAGCTCCAGTCGTCCGACGGAGGCACCTGTTGGTTTGGCTGGCGACGCATCTCCTCAAGGGAGGAGAAAACGGACCCGAGCACAACTTCGAGCACTGTGGTGTGTTGGTCGCTTACTTGAATGTGCTGCTCGACTGCGGGCAGGAATCCAGCGAGCGTTACTTTCACGGAATAAGTACCCGGCGCCAGCTTGGCTGTCGAGAAGCGGCCGTGTCCGTTGGTCAGCGATTCACTGGGAGATGCTTTGAGGAGCTCCTCCGGCGAAACCAGGACAGTTGCCCCCATTTGTGGCGCCCCGGCGGGATCCAGCACCACTCCGGCGATTTTTCCCGAATCCGGCGCGGCCGCCAGTGGCAGGGCGCAAAGGCACATTAGCCATCCTAGCCCGCATGCGAGAATCGTCCGGAAATTCAAACGCCTCACCTCGCCTGTGCCGTTTTCGTTGGCGAAGCCTTTACCGTGAAATCGGCGGTCGGAGTAATTGTTTGTTTGGCGAGATTGTCGGTAATGGCCACCTCCAGCTTGTACTTGCCCGGCGATAGCGATCCTAAAGTGATCATGTTTTCCAGCGTCAATTCCTCGCCATGCTCGGGCAATTTGTCCGCCGGAATGTCGAATTTCAATGTTGGTGCCGTTCCGTTTCCTGCCGATGTGTCGCCGGCTTTCACTACGCGATACTCGACCGATGCGTCCGCTTTGTGCGTCTTGTCGTCCACTTTCAGGTTGTATATCTGAAGAAAGACTCCCATGCTCTCGCTCGGCACGAAGGTCTCGTCCATTTTCGGGCGCACCTTCACGTCGCCCAGCACGAATTGGCCCAGGCCGATGTCCTTCATGGAAACGCGCTGAATCTGATCGGCCAGGATCAGTGAACTCGAACTCAACTGGTCGTCTTCGAAGCGCGGCACCGCCACCCGGGTATTCACTACGCCCACGTTATTGCTGTTTACGTCCTTGAGGACGATGTCGAGGCGGTAGAGCCCGGGTCTCAGGGGCACGGCCTTCTGGTAGATCGAAGCCCCGGATAGCGACTGCTGCAGTTGGTCCGCCGGCACGTCGGTGCGAAGCGTGTCTTCGAACGTCTGCACCACGCGTCCGCTCAGGCTTGTCACCCGCGCGAATAGATTGACGGTCGCTGTGTCCACGCCATCCTTTTCCTGGAAGCTCATTTGCTTCCTGGAAATTTGAACCGTGATCGGCACCAGCACCGTGTCGGAAGTGATGCGCAGGAAATCGAAGCGATAGTCGAACTTCACTTGGTCTTTCACCAAACGTGAAGTCACCACCGCCTCCAAATCCTTGAATTTCACCGGCGGGGGCTTGAAAATGTCCGCATATCTTTCGAGCCTTGTGAATTCTTCCATGCTTTCCGGCATCATCCCGCCGATCGGTTGGGCATCGTGTGTGCCATCGGTGTTTTCAAAGCGCGCCGTCTTGCTGGAAAGGCCCATGGATTCCGCCAGGGTCAGCCCGGCGCCCGGGACGTACAACATTGCATCTTTTTCGCTTGGATCCATGGTCAAGCGATACTCGCCGGATCCCGAAGGATCCACGAATTCGAGCTCGACATCCTCCCCGATTCCTTCAATGTAGCGATAGCGCCAATCTTCAAAGGCATAGGTTTCGGTTTCTCCGCCGCCTTCCGAGTCGGGCCGTTCGTATGTTCCGCCGGTCGGATGCGTCTGAATTTCGTCCGGAGGGCCATACATGATGTAGATACGGCCTCTGTCGGATTTCCAGCCGGGTATTCCGGAAGCGTAATGCTCGTTGGCGTAAGCGATGCGGCGGTAGTGCTCTTCCTTGAAGGTATTGTCGGGAGAATCCGGATCGGGATTGCGTCGCTGCCAGAATTGCTCGATGAATTGCTCGCGCTCTTCGTTCGTCTCCAGGTGGAGAAATGCGTTTTTCTCCTCCGGAGTTATGATGTAAACGACGTCCTCGTTCAGCCACTTCTTATATTGGGAATCTAACTCCTTTTCGAGGTCTTTGTTCCTCTTCTTCTGTTCTTTCGCGGCGTTCTTGGCGGCTTGCTGCTGGTTCTGCTCGTTTTGCTGTTCTTGCTGAGGGGTTTCGGTGGATGCGGTTCCGGCGAACGTCAGCCCTCCCAGTAAAAACAATGCCAAGCATGTCTTGCTCAGAGAGAGGCCCATAAGTGCACCCTTTTATCCGTTTGGTTAGAAATCTTAACCTGCCCCTAGGGACAGGTCAAACAATACTTTCGCCGAATGCCTCTGATCTCGTTTGGAATCCGGCGCGGACAGCGGGGTTGCTTCGGTCCAGGATGCTCGGAAAACCGCTTTAGGGTCTCGCTATTCTCTTTCTTCCGAAATCGAACTACAATCGCCGATGAGCCTTGAGGCAATGGCTTCGACGACCAGCGACCACGTTTCCAGCAAGGGCCTAATGAAAAAGAGCGGGTCGCACCCTCCTGTCTCTTGCACTAAAGTTCAAACCCGTTACAAAGCGCTCCGCAATCTTCGGCCCAGCGCCAAGATCAAGATCGACAATTCCGCGCCCAAGCGCGACGAATCAACCAGCTAGCGCGTTCCGCCTTCACGCTTGTGCAGGCGAGAATTGTTGTCTTTGCTGGGATGCTGCGGCGCTGGAACGGCATCCAAATCGATTGCAGAAGGAGTTCACCCGCATGGCTGCGGACGGCGTTGCTGCGCAGACTTTCCGCCAGGATCTGGTGGATGCCGGCGTGGCCATTTTAACCGAGGACCTTTGGAAGACGTACGAGATGGGTACCGAGCAAGTGCACGCTCTTCGCGGGGTGGGACTCGAAATCCCAAAAGGCGAATACGTCGCCATCATGGGCCCCTCCGGTTCCGGCAAGTCGACGCTGATGAATTTGATCGGCTGCCTTGATTCTCCTACCCGGGGAAACTACTGGCTGGCTGGCCGTCTCGTCAGCCAGCTCGACGATGACGAACTGGCCTACATCCGCAACAGGGAGATCGGTTTCGTGTTTCAGACGTTCAACCTGTTGCCGCGCGCCACGGCTTTGCACAACGTCGAATTGCCCATGATTTACAACGGCACTCCCTCGCAAGAGCGCCTGGAGCGCGCCAGAAAGGCGCTCGCGCAGGTCGATCTGGCCGACCGCATGATGCACAAACCGAATGCGCTTTCCGGGGGCCAGCGCCAGCGCGTGGCGATCGCCCGCGCACTCGTGAATCATCCCTCGATCCTTCTTGCCGACGAGCCCACCGGAAATCTCGATTCGGCGACGGGAGAAGAAATCATGGGGCTGTTCGCCCGGTTGCATGAAGGCGGGAACACAATCATTCTGGTCACGCACGAGCCCGATATTGCCCTGCACGCCCATCGCTTGATCCGTCTGCGCGACGGCAAAATCGAAAAAGACGAGCGCACCCGTTAAGCGCCGCCCGCGAATTTTTATCCCGAGAAAATGTTCCGGGCAAGGAACAGCACGTTCGCCGGGCGCTCGGCCAGCCGCCGCATGAACCACGGAAACCAATACGACCCGTAGGAAACGAGTACGCCGCAGCGATAGCCTTCTCGCGCCAGCCGCAGCTGTTCGCCGCGCTGGATTCCATAGAGCATTTCGAATTCGAGCCGATCTTTTGCGATCCCCTGGGCTGTCGCCCACTCGATGATCCGTGTGATGAGGCTTCGGTCGTGCGTGGCGAACGCGATGCGCCGGCTCGCGCGGCGCGCATCGGGGCTCAGCAGCATCTGCGCGAGTCGAAAATAGCTTTCGTCCATATCCGCTTTTTTCGGGAAGGCGATTTCCGACGGCTCGGCATACGCCCCTTTCACCAGGCGGATCGAAGCTCCCATGGAAATGAGCGGCGGAAGATCCGATTCGGTGCGGTAAAGGCAGGCCTGCAAGCACACACCGACATTGGAATGCTTCTGGCGCGCGCGCCGGTAAAGATCGAGCGTGAGGTCCACATAAGGGCTGTGCTCCATGTCGATCCAGAGGGTCTTGTCGTCCGGAGCGCCGTCCCTGGCGGAACGCTCGATCAATTGCATGAGATTCGCATGGCAGAATTCCGGATCCAGATCGAGACCGAGTTGCGTGAGCTTCACGGAGATTTCCGATGGCAGGCCCGCGGAGTGGATGCGTTCGATTGCGTCCAGATAATGATTGGTAACCGATTCGGCCTCGACGCGGTCCGCCACGTTCTCTCCCAGATGCGTCAGGAGGGTCCGGATTCGATTCTCGGCCAGGCGTCGTGCCGCGGCGAGCGCGTCGTCCAGATTTTCCCCGGGAATGAACCGTCCGGCGGTGCGCCGGATAAAGCCGTAGCGGGGCGCGCGCACGCGCAGCCAGGGGCTTTCCGAGGCCATCAGGAGCGCGCTGCGCATCATGCCCATTCACGTGTTCTCTCAAATGGAAGTCATGGCGCCGTCAGCGCCTTGACGTAACGATAGTAGAATTCAGCGCCATCGTAGTATGAATTGGCGCACACGCGCTCGTCGCGTCCATGCGTGCGCACGTCTCCCGTCGGAAAAGCCTGCATCGCGGAGGCGCCGTGCCATGGCTTCGGCGGCGACCGTGGTGCTGCCGGCTGTGCCGGTCGTATTGATCTCAATGAGCTGCCGGAAAATATCGCGGGAGAGTTGTCTGGTGGCGTCGTCCATCTGCGCCGGAAGCGCGGTGGCGCCGCAAGCCATCAGGGTTAGGAAGATCGCGGCGGAACGCAGCATGTGGTG
>DATLST010000115.1:0-8027 GCA_035534055.1 Candidatus Acidiferrales bacterium
AAACTGTCTCACTCTAGGGGTTCACTCCAGTGCACGAAAAACGGATAGGTTGGAGCAGGATGATTCTGCTAAGTCTTTTGCATGCAGGAAGAATTTGGTGGACGTGGCCGGGATCGAACCGGCGACCCCCTGCTTGCAAAGATTGGCCGCACGAAGAATCAACAACTTACAGGAGCAGCGATGAATTGCCGCGAATTGCGACACCTTGCTGCGCTGACAGCACTTAGCACCGTTTGCGTCGCAGCCCATCGCAACTCATCGGGTTTGGTGGTGGGCACAAAATTGGGCACACTCGCCGGACGGTTCTGACTCTCAATCGAGTCTCCGAATCATCGCGCAGAATGCTTCCAGAAACGGCATAGATCGCTCACGGCAAGCCGCGTCATCGGCTTCTGAATTCGCGCTCACGTCCCATAGAGGGGGTGGGCTTACTTCGATGCCGCGTAACACGTCCCGACAGTCACACCGAGTTCACGCGCGATCTGCAGCCACGGTGGGACAAAGGGTGGGACACGGACGACCGAAGGGATGATCTTTGACGAATCTCCACCCCGGCCAGCAAATCCCCCAATGACACAACCGTGTTGATTCTCATCCCTCAACTAGCTCAATAACAATGAGATACGAGTCGAGGCATCCCATTCCCGCGATGGTGCGACGTGACGTTGTGTGGGACATAGTCGGGGTTTTGTTTTCACACACGCAAATTGGGGAGCCGAATCACAGGGGACTCTCGCGGTGCGGGTTTTTCACGGATGCAGAATGGGCCTAGTCCCTGGTTTGCGGGGATCGGTCACTGGCTTTGGGAGTCCGTTATGACCTGGCAGATGGTAGCCAAAGATGGTTTGACAATATAACAAAACTGAGTTATAAACATGACATGAATGCAGAACTTAAACAGACTCGTCTGGAGCGCGGTCATACGCAGCAAGTGGCCGCTGCTCGTCTGGGTGTCACTCAGGCGTATTTTTCAATGCTCGAAAATGGCAAACGAAAGCCATCTACCGAGTTGGCCCGGAAGCTCATGCGACTTTGTGAGGCCCCGGCTACTGTTCTTCCTGTGACTGATGTTCCAAAGCGAGCGACGGCTGATTACTTCGCCGAGGAACTTGCTGCCTTGGGCTACCCCGGATTCGCGCATCTTCACCGCACGAGGAAAGTAAATCCTGCCGTATTCCTGCTCACAGCACTGGCCCAGAACAGTCTTGAGGCCCGCGTAGCTGAGGGACTGCCGTGGCTTGTGTTTCGCTATCCCAATATGGATTGGCATTGGCTGAATACTCAGGCACGAACGCAGAATCTGCAAAACCGTTTAGGATTCACCGTAACCCTGGCGAAGCTGGTCAGCCAGAATGCCGTTCTCGAAGCTCCCGAACAGGCGCTCGTGGAAAGCAAACTGGCGAAAGAGGATTCCTTCTGTCGGACATTGAATGAGGCAGAGCGCCGCTGGCTTCGAGAGCATCAATCAGAGGAAGCGCGACAGTGGAACCTCCTGAGCGATCTAACGCCTGATCAACTGCGCTATGTCGCCTGACCTGTTTTCACCGTGGCGTGAGTTTCTTGCCGAGGTTGACAGTCTCCTGAAAGAGCCGTGCCAGCTTCACTGCATCGGTGGCTTTGCAGTTGTCTCCGCATACGGGCTGCCCCGCAGCACAAACGATCTCGACTATATTTCTATTGAATCAGCCAATCTACCGCCGGACTTGGAAGCTATTGCTGGTGAGGGTTCGGCACTCGACAAAAAGCACAGGGTGCATGTCCATCGCGTGACTATCGCAACCGTTCCCGAGGATTACGAGAAGAGGCTCATCGAACTATTCGCAAATAAATTCAAAAATATTCGACTTCTCGTTCTCGATCCCTACGATGTTGTGCTATCCAAGTTGAGCCGCAATATAGAACGTGATCGAGAGGATGTTGCGTATTTGGCGAGAACGCGCCAACTTGATCCGAACATCTTGCGTGAACGCTATCAGGAAGAATTGAGGCCGAACCTAATTGGCCCTCCCGAACGGCACGACAACACGCTCAAATTTTGGACTGAAGCCTACTTTTCCTCCTAAGTCCTCGTCGTAGCTGTAGCCGTCTTGCTCGTTGTCGCGGTGATCGTCGCCGTTGTCATCATCGTTGTCGTTGTTGCTGTGATGCTGACTGTGAAAGTCGCGGTGATGATGGCGCTTGTTGTGGTGGTGGTGATGGCGCTTGTTTAGGAGATGGCGCGAGCCGCCTGATACACTGTTCCGACACTGACACCCAACTCACGGGCAATTGCAGGCCAGGAGCGTCCCTGCGCGCGCAGACGGGCAATCTTAGCGGCGTCCACGACGATGCGGGGCCTACCAAGTCTCTTACCCTTCGCTCTGGCATTGCGGAGTCCGGCTCTAACCCGTTCCGCAATCAAACTGCGTTCCAGTTCGGCCACGGCTCCGAGCACCGTAAAGATCATCCGTCCGGCTGGCGTCGTGGTGTCAATTTGCTCCGATAACGAAACAAACGCGATTCCGAGCGAATTGAACGTTTCGAGCGCCCGCAACAGATGGGAAACGGAGCGCGCGAACCTATCGAACTTCCAGCACACAACCGCATCGAACTTGCGACGGTGTGCGTCTGTTATGAGTCGGTTCAATTCTGGCCGGGAATCCTTAGCGCCGCTGATTCCCTCGTCCAGATATTCTCCGGCGATCTCGAAACCGCGTCGTTCGCAATACTCCCGAAGCTCTCGCGTTTGCATTCCGACATCTTGACCGTGATTCGTCGTGCTGATTCGAGCGTAAATTGCGGCTTTCATTCCGACACCTCACTATCTGTGCTCATTAGCTCCAATTCGAGCCGCATCAGAGACTCACGGACGTTATTGTGGGATTCGCGGGACAGACGCTCTAGGTTAGGTTCCGGCGCGCCGTTTGATTCCGCTTGCCAGACTCGGCGCAACAAGCCAATAAGATTCCCGTTTAGGCCGTAGCTCGAAAATTCCAGCACGCGGCATCGGCTGAGAAACCGCGCTTCGAGCCTATCAGTAGCGTTACAGGTGAATATCCAGATCGTGTTGGGCACAGGTTCGCTCGAATCGAGTTTCGATAGCAGGTACTTCTGCGCCGCGTCGGACATCGCGTCTGCCTCGTCGCAGATCACGATATGGAATCCGCCGGAAAGAGGCACAAAATTGCATTGCCGCACTACCGTTTCGAGGGTTGCAAGGTTGCATTGCTGCGAGCCTACGTGATGCACCTCTGCGCCCAGCTCGGCTGCAATCGCCAGAGCAAGACTCGTTTTACCTGTACCGGATGCGCCCACAAACAGCCACGCGGACGCGAACGGATTCGCGGTTAATTTAGCGAGAATTCTCCGTTGCTTTTCGAGTCCGATAAAATCGGCAACCTTGCGCGGACGGTACTTCTCGGCCAGCGATTGCGGAAAGGCAAAGGTAGGCGTTGACATCATGCACCTACCTTTCCGTTGCGCGCCGGACGCGACGTTAGCCCGCGTTCCCCGCGTACTACTGCTAGAAAATGCTCCCGGTTGAATCGCGGATTCTCGGTTGCGAGTGCTTCCGCGATATGCGCTGCGAAATGCTCTTGTGCTTTCAGTGCCTCAGCGCGGGTGAAACAGTCGGCTTGCAGCGAACCCAAGCCGTAGCGGAGTGCTTCTGCGATGCGGATGTAATCTTGTCGGCTCACAGCGCACCTGCTTCTGTGCCCGGAAGCACGCCAAGATAAGCCGCATAGTCGTACATGGATTGATGCCAGTCGCGCGGATTCAGGAATCCATCTTCGACTAGCTCGGCGACATCCTCATCCCAGAATTCTAGGATTGTGGCGTCGGTTTGCGCGTTGCGTAGCTCTACGTGCGCACGGTCGCGCTCAAACCACGTTTCTAGCTCGGTTTGTTCAATGGGAATTGCGGTAGAATTGGAATTAGCTTGCATGGAGATCAACCCTCCGTGCTGAGTTAGGCTCCGTTGCGTGCTGATAACACGTAGCGGGGCCGCTTTGTTTCTACGCCTTACGTTTCAGATACTCATCCACCGCACGCCGCACAATCTCGGCTACAGGTGCGCCCGTCTTTTCCGACAGTTCTCTGAGCCGTTTTAATTGTGCGTCCGATAGATGGATGTTCGTTCGCTTCATAGAACGCAATATACACACTCATACACACCCGTGTCAAATAAATTCCGCTCGCCGAATGAAAATAAATTTGCGCGAATGGCGTCCGAATTGCTTAGACGCGCGAATCGTCTTTCAAAAAACCTAGCAACAAGCCGCAGTGTAAGTGATTGATTCCGCGTACCCGATTCCAAGCGCTCAGACCGCACAATAAACAGTTGATTATTGAAAGCCCGGAAGGGCACGCAATGCCCATATCGCGCAACGGAAGGCGAGATCGCTCGCAAATGCAGTGTAAATTCCCGATAGATTTGCAGATGATTTGCGGCGCACGGAGGATGCGACGGATGGCGGCTCGGTGACGACGCGCGCTGACGATGCATGAATGAATGTGCTTACCTCCCCGAAGCGACGCGGCATACCCGGTGTGCGTCGCCCCGTGACGGGTCTACGGTCGGGGCAAATACATGTTCGACATTTTCGACTCCGACCCTGAAGGCCGACCAACGTTCGTGGGTCGCCATTCTCGCGCGCAGAAAAACGGACGACCCCACCGCGTCCGAACACGGAGGGACGACCTTACTCTCGTGATAGAATCGCGCGATGCGAATCCTTGTCGTGGATGACGAAATTGCGATTATTAAGTGTCTGGAAAGACTGCTGACCGATGCGGGGCACGAAGTCTGCGCCCGCCTTCTGACTAGCGAAGAGGATGCCGAGGGAATAATTTCCGTGGCCGCGCTGATGCAGTTCGATGTGGCGACATTGGATTTGGTGATGCCGAGCGTGTGCGGCGACCAACTGGCGAAGCGGCTGCGGGAGGTCTCTCCGGTTACGCGCCTTGTTCTAGCTTGCTGCGGCCCGGTTGAGATCGCCATCGAGTTGCTGTCTACGGGTGCTGTGGATCACTTTTTGCCGCTACCGTTTGACAGTAAAGAAGAACTGCTGGGACTCCTGACTTGATTCGATGAGGCCGCCGTACCCCGCCCATACGCCCCTTGCTTGAGACTTCCCACCAATCGTTCGACATTCCCGGCCCGGATCGAAGCGGTCGTTGAAAATAATCGAAATGAGGGCTTGACAAATTTCTGCGGCGTATATACTCTATGTAGAGATGAGAACGCCACTCATCCCGATGTAAAGCGGCACCAAGAGCCGACCAACGCTCTCAGCGCAGAAGTCGAGTGAAGGTCAAGACGCTCTGGTTGCCGGACTAAGTTGGCTCCGCAAACAAGCCGAGCCGATGGAGGACGTAACCAGTGCGTCCGAACGAAAGCATGAATGGAGAGAAGATCACATGAGCACCGCTGTCAGAGTGCCCGACAAGCATCATTTTGTAAGCACCAAGCAAGTCGCCGAGTCGCTCGGCATTAGCAGGGATTGTATTGAGAAGTACATTGCAGCCGGAGAACTCGACGTTCCGCGTTTTGAAGTTGGAGAGCGGAAGTTTCGGATGTGGAATGAAGATTCGATTGCGGCGGTCAAAAAGCTGTTCAATTCTCCGAGAGCGCGCTAAGACTGGCGCGTTGAGGCTGACGTAATTCCCGCCGTATTGTTCCGCCAGCAGAAGTTTCTGCATCGCCTGAAGCTGTCCCGCACAATCTGAGAGCCGCATTAGTTCGCCTCATAAGCGCCGTGGCACGTCCCGCAGAGGGGGGCAAGTTCCATCTAGGCTTGCAATACTCGAAGGACTCGAAGGAGAAGTCGATGGCATCCCAATCTAAGCTGCAACCGTTTGCCGATCTGGTAAACGACGCTAAACTTTCTCGCGTTACGCCGTCGCCCCTTGTAAACGGCCAACCTGCGAATGTGGCCGCGAGCCGTGTGCCGCCGCCAACCGCCTCAACAATGGGACGCACGATGGTTGGCACTTTGCCGTCTGAGATGCAACTCGACGCCGACTTCGCCGAGAATCAATACGGCGGCCAGGTTCCTGTGTATCGGTTGATGCCGCCCGCTTCGAGCGGCAAGACTGCCGTGAACGCTGCTATTCAATCGGCGCAGACAGCGGTTCAGCAAGGAGGAGGAGGTAGCGGCCCGACGCTGGAAACAAATGGCGTGCCAAACTCGAAACAAACTCTTTTGAATTTACAGTCGGGAGCGAACATCGAATTGACTCCTGACTCGAACGGAAATGTCCGTATCGATGCTGGATCAAGTTCCGGTTTTACCCTCCTGCCCGAAGGAACCGCTACGTCGATACAGAACTTTGACTCGAATCCGTTGACATTCGAGGCTTCGTATTGGAACGGTTCGTCACCGGCGATTGATTTATGGAGCATCCAACTCTTCCCCGGCTCCAATCCGCTCTCAAGTGGCACCGACCTTGAGATAAATCACAGCACTCTTAATGGCGCAGGGAGATTCCACATCAACTCGGATATGTTGATCGGCCCTCCGCTTTCGGCAACATCTTCCCAAAATTCCAACTCGTTCGCGTGGGACGTTGAGGGAAGCTATTGGGACGGGACTCAGACACAGTTTGCAATTTGGGAGCAAGCGTTAGGTATCGTTCCAGCATCGGGCGACGCGGGACTGAATGCACGTCTGTCCATGTATCCATTATTCACCGGAGCGGTGGGAACGGGTGACATTGCAATCGGCGGAACAGGAGTCAACCCACTACAGGGCTATCCCGTCGCGCATCCGTATTGGATTTTGAAAGCGTTCCCCGTCAGCGACGGTCAAACCGCGACGTTGCAGCACACTGGATTTACTGCCGACAGAACTTTCACCTTCCCCGATGCAACCGGAACTCTTGCCACGCTTGAAAATGCTCAAACATTCTCCGCTCTAAATACGTTCAGCGCGGGCTTGGCGGCGAGTTTTATTGAATCTACCTCCGCGAATCCCGCAACAGTCGGAGTCGTTGAGTTGGCCGTGGGAGATGTCATTTCATGGCGAAATAATGCGAACAGCGGCAATTTACGTTTGGGGGTAGACGCCGGAGATAATCTTGAACTGGTGGGCGGCTTCAACGGAATAAATCTCAAGGGCAACAATCTCTCGCAAGTTACAAATCTTCAGTCCGACTCGGCCAACATTGCAACGAGTGGCTTCGTATTGATGGCTGCGAGCGACGCGATTGCTTGGCGCAATGCCGCGAACTCAGCAGACCTGTTGCTTGCGAAGGATTCCAGCGACCGTTTGACCTTTGGCGGCAATACCGTTGCGGCTCCCGTCTACAACGCTGCGGGCACTCTACAGAATGCGGCGCACGTCGTTCAGGACACAGTGACGTTGGTTGGTGGAACTGCAACCGTGACGCTCTCAGGCAGCGCGGCATTCTCATCGGCCACAAGTTACACCTGCACGGCAAACGACCAAACCGCAGCGAATCCCGTCCGAATAATCCAAAATTCAGGTTCGTCCATCACCTTCACCGGCACGGGCACGGATGTAATTCGGTTCATCGCCATCGGCAATTAACTGTCCGTTTCTCTCAAAAGGAATCCCTCAGATGTTCACAAAGCTATTTGACCGCTTCACAGCGGATGACAGTCTTGCCAGTTATTACTTCATGGTTGGAGTCGCTACGCTGATTGTTGGAGACGCGGCAGCCCTCTACATCTATGAAGCCGTCATGGTGCTGCGTGTCGTGGGACTGGCGTTTGCTCACACAGCCGCGCCCATTTTTCATGCAGTAATCTAAACGCCAAGGAGCGCACCGATGTCACTCGAACTAACTTGTTCCATCGAAGAATTCGTTGAAAGAATCGTGACGGAGCGGCTTGAAGAGTTGACGGAACGACTCGACACTCAGGACGTGGAACTCGCTAAACTCCGTGCTGAGATCGCCGCGTTACGTCCCAAACAGATAGCCCGGCGCGGACACGATGTGGATAGCGCGCAAGTGGAATTGCGTTAGGAGTGCGCTATGAAACTCGCTGCTGAACAACGCAACAAGATTCGAGAGGAACACGG
>DATLST010000116.1:0-9833 GCA_035534055.1 Candidatus Acidiferrales bacterium
GTCCAAGGCACAAGAGACGGTATGTCACGCTGCGCATTCCTCAAACTGTGGTCGAACGAGTTCATTGTCGTCTATCATCAAAGTCCGGCGTCCGGTAGGAGTGTTCCACGATGCTGACCATCTATCGCCGTCACCGAAGGAGCTGCAAGCAACGCGCGAAGGGGCGGAAGCACCGGCATTGCCAGTGCCCGATATGGGTTGATGGCTCGCTCGGTGGCAAAGAGATGCGCGAGTCTCTGAAACTCCGCGACTGGCAGCGAGCGCAAGAGATGATCCGCGAATGGGAAGCTGAGGACCGGTGCACGCGCCAACAGGAACAGCAAATAACGATTAAGGATGCTCATGGGAAATTCACTGCGGACGCGGAAGCGCGGAAGCTGAACGATGCCACGCTGAACAAATACCGCCTACTCTTCCGACAGCTTGACGGTTTCGCGGAAACATACAAGCTACAATTCCTCAAGCAGCTAGACCTAGACGCGCTTGCAACATTTCGCGCAACGTGGACGCAGGGGCCGCGCACAAGCCTCAAGAAGCTGGAACGGCTCAGGGCGTTCATGCGCTTCGCCGAAAAGAGAAAATGGATTGACGATAATCCGGCGACTGAACTGAAAGCCCCGAAAGTTCCGAACAAACCCACGATGCCTTTTACGAGAGAAGAAATGATCCGCATTCTTACTGCCCTCGAACCCTACGGGAAGAGCGCGGGTATTCGCAACGCACAACGACTACGCGCCTTTATCCTGCTATTGCGCTATTCGGGATTGCGGATCGGGGATGCAGTCCAGCTGGACGTGAACCGCATTCAAGAAAACAAGCTACTGTTACACACCGAGAAGACGGGAGTAGCCGTCTATTGCGTCCTGCCGGACATGGTTGTTAAAGCGCTGGATGCAGCTCCTCATTCCAGCGCCCGCTATTTCTTCTGGACAGGCAAGTCAACTGTGCGAAGCGCCAAAGGAAAATGGCAACGTAGGCTTCAGCGGCTTTTTGAATTGGCAAAGGTGCCAACCGGCCATGCTCACAGACTCCGGGATACGTTCGCCGTGGAGCTGCTACTCGCTGGCGTACCGCTCGATAGGGTTTCCGTACTTCTCGGGCACAGTAGCATCCGCATTACTGAGCGCCACTACGCACCTTGGACGCGCTCGCGACAAGAGCAAATCGAGGCTGATCTGAAGGCCGCCTGGAGCAATGATCCCATCGTCCTCACTGATGGGAAGGGCTCACCAGAGATGCAGGGAAAAATGGGACAGATTAACTGAGTCCAATCCTGTCGATCAAACCCAGGTATCCTTCGCAAAAACTCGATGATCGACTGCCAACAGCTGACGTAAGGTCATTGGGAGAATTGTTTGTCGCGAGTGCTTTTGGGACGTTCTTTGCGTTTCGTCTTCTGCACCCGCAAGCTCTGGTTGGCGATGCGCGTGTCATGGGACTTCCGGCCATTGTTTTGTGGTCTCTTCGCGGTCACTGAACCTGCCGCTGTATCCTCCACCAGTCGCTCTTGAAGTTCGGAAAGCTGCTTGATTGCCGCTTCAGCAAGTTTTTGGAGTGGCACGCGGACATTAATCTGACGTAATTTTGACTTGTCCGTCGCGAGCGATTCGCCACCATCCATAGCATCCAGCCATCGTTCAAGCTCTTTCAAGATTTGGCGTTCCTCATCAGCGAGAAACTTTAGTGATTTGTTTCTTTTGTCGGTCCGTCGGCGCAACAGTGGCGCAACATCGAAAAGCAAAAGGCCGATCACGAGGCGGCAAAGCCGATCATAAATGCTCGCCGCCAGAATCTGGTATGGTGTTCCACTTCTTCGGCGCCATGGATCCGCGTTCGGCCGAAGGAGACCGAGTACTTTGAGAACGCCCTTATACGGCGCGAGCGGGTAAGTGTTTCCCGGAAGTAGATTTCGGCGTTCCCAGATTTTCAGAATCAGATCAGCGGCTTGCTTTCGAGCTTCGACACGATGTGCAACTGATTTCTTCTTGTTTGTGGCCTCGTTCATGAGTTCTGCTAAGTGGTGCGCCAGCCAACGTCCCATGGTATCGGTGCTGTCGCGCAGCCCCAATTCACGGACGAGATGCGCACCAAGTCCCAAGAGGTCCTTCGGCACCTTCGATGGTGCCGTCTCTTCGGAGGAGGACGATTCGGTCGAATCGAGTCTCAGCGGCTTTTTCTTCACGAACTTCCGCATAACGGTCCCCCTTTTTCCTCTCCAGCTCGATCTTCACCAAGAGATCGAGTCCGACGCGCAGCAGGTGCGTTCGCAGGTTTTCTGCGGTCACATAAAGGCGGCTTCCATTTGACCTCGTAATTCTGCTCCGGCTCTCCTCATCATCGTCATCGCTGTCGCTCCATTGTCGAAAAGAATATTCAACCGTGTTCGCGGCCGCGAGCCACTCAATTGCGCCGTCAGTCGAAACGCGTTTCGTAAGGCCGTGCTTCGCCTCGCGGCCGGGCTCGCAATGATTTCCGCTGACCTGGTTGCGCGCGGGATCGCTTTCGTCCAACCCCGAATAAGATTCCGAAAGGCCGATCCAGCCGAGCAAACGATACGGTGGCTCATCGAGCTGCCCGCCGTCACGGTCTCGATCGTACGGAATCCAATAGCGGTATGGTTCCTCAGTCGTTTGCAGAGCACGCATAAGTGCACCAGCCGTTTCAGGCTGCACCAGTGCCGATCGGACAGTCACTTGGGATCGAAAATCAGAAGCGGATGTCGTGTGGTGCGCATTTATGATAACCGTCTCCTTGGAATCAACGCCGATTCCGATTTCCCTGAGGAAATCCTCGTTTTCAACGTTTCCAAGCCAAGCGTCCGATTCGGGTGCCGACCACAACTGACGCTCCAGTGGCTTCGAAGCTCGCAGGTCGGCCAACCAGAAAGGCGGGCGAGTAAGCCGTTCCCCTCTGAGCCAATTTTCAAAGCTGGAGTATTCGTCCGGTTCCACTGCAGCCAAAGGTCGGGATTGCAGCAGTGTTCCGACCGCACACCACATAGCGTGCCACTCAAGATACGTAAAATGCCTCTCCAGTTTTGGCCGACTCCCGTGATCATTGCTCCACAGTCCCCATCGACCTTCAGGGAAACGCTCTGGACGAGGTTCATCTTTCCATCGTTGAAACTCCGTCGAGACACCCCACTGGGTCACGATCCAATTTTCAGCTGTGCGGGTTAATTCGTCCATGGTCACATCGGCAAATATTCGAGTTGCGGGTTCGTACCAATACGGCAGAGTATCGATGCTATCGAAATGAAATCCTCCCTCCCTTCTGGAATGCGAGGCATCAACCGCTCCGTCACGCGCCAGCGCTTTTTTCTTGGTTCCCTTGCCGCGATTCGCTTGATCCAGTGCTTTTAGCTGTTTTCCGTCCAGCGACAATACTCCGCGTTTTGAGAGTTTCTGGACCGCATCTTTTGCGAATCCACGAATCAAAACGTGCGGGAAGGCCTCGTCACAGGCGATTCCCAGGAGGCGGTTCCCGTATGCAGCCAAAGCCTGCGGATTCTCTTCGGCAATTCGGTCTACGGCGATCATGGTCCAGAGACGGGCAGCAATCCAATAAAACGGCGTCTGAGGCGCACGAAAACTGGCCTCAGCCGTTTGATCATAAAGGTCTAACACCGAATGCAGCCCCGCAGTCTGGCCAAATTGTGCTAGTCGCCGCAGCACATGCGCCACACGCCAGCGCATCCGCACATCACAATCCGAGAGCAGCGCAAACAAAAAGCGAGCCATTGCCGTACTTGGAAAGGAAGGAATATCGTCTAGCGCTAGCGGATCGAGATCCTTTTTCGGGATTCGTTCCAGGCATCTAGGCAAATATTGTTGCACCACGGCGGCGGCATCCTGCGCTTCCACATAATCGGCCATTAACGAAACGAGGGCGTATATCGATTCTGCGCGCAGGTCGTCAACATGCGACGCAATACCTTCAATCAAGATTTTTGGGATATTCTCGTTCTGGCGCACAAGGACAGTGACCAAAGACCGAATTGGCGCCTCGCGTTCGAAAACAAGCCAACTAGCTAGTCCAGGTAGCTGACGCGAGAGGAAACGGGGAAGCTGCTCATGGGACCAATCCTCCACGCCGGGCGAAGCCCACTGTGATATGCCGGCATGGATCGCGACGGCCACTTCATTCTCAGAAGCTTCCACACCGGAGAGTTCGACCAGCGCCTGCAAATGGGGGATACGCTCGTTGAACGAAATCGTGGCTCTAATCTCCTCGAACACTTGTTGTGTGGATACGTAGGCAACCGTTCCGTTTACTGCTTGCCTCACCGATCTTAGGGTCGCCGTGATTCCTGCCGCCGTCAGCTGTTGTCCTGGCATGGTCAAAAGTAGTTTTCTGATTGCTTCCGGACTCACCCTCTCCATCCCGTGGCCGGTCGCACTCTCATAATCCTGCGTACCCAGACCGGAAACAAATTGACACGTCTTCTGCAAGTGTCCGAACCACGATCCGATGTCCTTCGAACCCAACTGACTGCTGCTCAAGACACGCATGACATCTTCTCGTCGACCTCGGCCAAAGCGAAACAATTCGTCCTTCGCAAGCGTATCCAGAACAGCGCGAGCTCTCTGGGCTTTTCCAACATTTAATGCGCCTACTATCGACTCAAACAATTCCTTTTGTGGATCGTCGACGAGCGGAAGCAGTGCTGCGACCTCTTCAGGACTCACGGTCCGTTCGGTAAGGGCCGTCTCAAGGGCGGCTCGCAGGCACAATTGCCAATCGCCGACACACGTATCTTCCCATCGGGCGATCGAGCTTAGAGCGACGGGTAGACTTAACGTCGCCAATGCGGTGGCCACGCTGTGCCAGGGAAACCTGTCCTGCTCAGACAATCGAATCGCCGCGTCAGTAACGACCAAGCAGAACTGCCCCGCAATACTCCGGCGAGCCTGGTCCGGCATTGCCGTCTTAGATCGCACCGACAAAGCAGCCACACTCTGAAGGAGGAAAATCGCCTCCGAATCGAGTTCCTCCGTCATGGAATGAGCTCGCCCAAAGAGCGCTTTGGCGTCGTTTCTGCTGATGGGGTCCAGAAATCTGGCCAAGTTCAACATGGCAGCGATTTTTTCACGCGCTGCCGTCCTCATCGCCGACACACTTTCTGCTCGTTCTGTGATTACGGTAAGCACTTTTTCATGGGAGCTGTTGTTTAGCGCCACAACCGAAAGTACAGCCGTTTCGTCGGACCCATACGGGTCTCGGTGATTCTCAAAAACGTTGAGACTGCGCTCCAGAGCGACCAGCGGATTGAGTTTGGGGACAAAGACAAGGTTGGCGACTGCGAGGGCTGCTCTCTTGCGCAGCTCACGCGCGCCAATCCTTCGAGCGAATTGCCAACTGTCATGCAGGAACGTGCCGGTCGCTTCCGCCAGCGATTTGTCTGCAGCTTCGGTAGTTATCTTTCCCGAGAAAAGTTCTGCGCGGGTGCGGTAAATCGGGATCAACGAACCGATCGTACGACGTACCTCTTCGTGTTTCTCACGATCCTCACTCTTCGCACGCGTGGCATTTGGATTGTCCGTCACATTCGTCGAATCGGATTCCGCGACGAAAGAATCCACCGAGATGTTGCGCCCGGCGTCATGCTCCAGCAGTGCGTAAGCACGAAGCAACACATCGAGCAGCGAGGCCTGCGACAAGTGCAAGCGGTCGATTCGGCGAAACTGCGAATCTGCGAATGCTGTGAGAACGGGACGAATCCGTTCGCGTGAGCCCCCATGAGCAACCACGATCTCGCAGGCGGTCATGATCGTGTCGAACCAGTACGAGGTAAGCCCAGGAGTCCATTCATCTCGAAGGCGATCCAGCCGAAACACGCGGAGGTACCGATGCAAACGGCTAATCGAATTCTCGAAACGACTGACATCGACGGCACGACCCGAAATTGCTAGCGGGACGAGAACCGCCAGGTCCCAAGGAGGCGAAATCAGATTCTCGCCGGCACATTTTTCGACAAGGTCTGCATGACCCGACATCAGAAGGCGCGGAACAAGGACCTGTGCCACCCGGAGGTATAGTTGACGCGGCTTCCAACGGCTTAGATTGTCCAAGGCCGCCTCCGGTCCATACATAAGAATCGTCGCTTCCACCTCGGCCGCAACGTCACGGTCACCAATGTCCCAAGCATCTTGGTGACGCCACTCAGGATGTTGCGCCTTCCTGCGGGCGAGATCCTCGGCGCGCCGGTCTAGCCAAGCCCGGAGCTGGCGAAAGTCCTCACGAGCCATGACCCCGTTCTTCGCAGCAGCGTTTTCCCGAAGGCGGTGGAACAATAGTGGGCCATGGTGTTCGACTTCTTTCGAGTCTTGGAGAATCATTTTGGAAGCGCTGTCCAACATGAACGCCGCTGCTAGATCGGGGTTTGCTCTGACCACTTCACGAATCGCTGCATCTGTCTTCAATGCTTCCGCGCCAACCAGGATGGTTCGCAGCGCGCCAACGACATCTTGTTGTTCGCTGGACACCTGGACCGCGATGCGAATTCGTTGAAGCTGCACTTCGCGCCGTACCAAGGGGTCTTCGATTACAGGAGGCGCTGGGTGAGTTTCAAGCAGCTTGATGATCTCATTGCCGCGGTGAGCATGATGTAATGCGGGGGCCAGGTGGGTAGCAGCGTATGCGTCGACATCGTGCCGGGCCATGAACCGTTCCGCCACTCGATTGCGAACGGGCATTAGATCTTGGACCCTATCGCGGATGAAGTGTTCAAAATCCTCATCGGCAAAGCCCACATTTGCGTCTGAGGTTCGGATTGCCGGCGACAGGTCTGCGCAGATGTCGCGGACTTCAGCCATGCTGAGATTGCTGATGAACGCCAACTCCTCCCACGGAATAGGACGGGGCAAAACCACCAGAGCGCCACAAAATGCATCGATGGCCGATGCTCCTCCGTTCTTGAGTAACGCCTCTTCAAGCCGCTGATTGAAGACCTGGTTCAATATCTTCCCTTTGGGGCGAAGATAATCGAGCGTTGAAGTCAGATTGCCGGCACCGTACTCGATCGCATAAGCCTGTACGCGGGGATTGCCTGCGCTCAAATGATGAAAGTCATCGACCCATGCAGTCGGAGGACCAGTCCACGTTCGGGCGGCATTGGCTCCTGTTCCATCGCGAGTGAATCCCTGAAGTTCCACGCAATGGAACCGCGTAGGTAGATCCAATGTGTCGAGACGACCAGATCTGGCTGTGACGATGAATCGTACATTCTCGGGGAGAGAGCCAAAATTGACGAAATCGTGGACGAAACTTGGTTCCGGGGGGACAAGACTGTTGGCTGCAATCAACGAATTGTCGGCGGCATCTACAGCAAGCACCAGCAATGCGTCCTTGCTGTTCGAAGCAAGAACCTCGGCGGCACGATCCAGACGTGTTCGAAATGACCTTGGGTAATCGGTGTCCTTTGAACGGGTGAGTAGGAGCGGGACGCGCAATCGCGTTGCAATGTCGTTGGAGAGCTGGAGAAATGCGTCCTTGGGTCGGTGGCGATACGCATCCGAGTCAAGGTAGCGCCCGGCTCCAAAGCAATCGAATACAATCATTGCGGAGCCAGGAGGCAATTCCGCTTCAATTTCTTGAAGTGCGGTGGTTTTCCCGCAACCACCGGTCCCGTGCAAGCAAATGAGCTTTTGTCCGTTGCGCATTTCGCGGACAACCGTGGATGCCACCTCCCGCGGTACTGGACTGCTGACAGACCGGATTTCTGGTGGGCACGGAAACAGAGCCAGCCTGCTTGAAAAGCCGAACTGAAGGAGCATGTTTTCGCGCGTGATGAATTCACCTTTCGATTCCGGCAACATCTTTCGGGCGATGAACTGTACGAGCGTGTTCAGAATTACGCTTGCATCATCGTCCGTCCACGTCGCAATGGTCTTGAGGACATTTTCTTCGAGCGTGATTCGTGAGCCAGTGTGAGAGGAAAGGTCGAGTGAATTCACGAAGTTCTGAAAGGACTGTCCCGACAGTCCGGTGGCCTTCATGACCATATCCAGGTCGTTCTGGTGGATGGATGACGGGGCAGAATCCTCGTGGCTAGTTGCACTTTGCAGAACCTCGATTACGTTCGGTGCCACGGGTTGGTTAGACACGAGCCGTATGACGATTCCGTCGGAACTGCTCCGGGCGGTTTGAACGGCTAGAAAGGCGTCGGCCAAACGACGCATCACGGAGTTATTGCTCTTTTTTGCCGTGTTACGCGTGAGGCGCGCGACCGTCCAAGGGCTTTGCGGGTCAGCGCTAGAATATTTGACCTGCTCGATCTCGATGCGATCGCATTCTCTGACTGTTGCAGCTTCGTAATACAGCCCGCAATCCACACCCTCCCAGATCATCCCGGATTGGCCGATTTCGTCCCCCGGCAAAAGGCCCTCGACGGTGAGGACAGTAAGTTCGGAATCGTGTTCGAGCAATGAAAGCGCTTGCCGAAGCGCCCAAAGCTCATGGAAGAAATCTCCTGCGTTCGCTCCGCGCCCTCCGTGATAGTCGACATTGGACATGGTTCGATCGGAATATAACATCCCAGCCGCCATCTCGGAAGTTCGCGGAGGTACCCACCCATATTGAGCAGTGCTTGCGTACGCGTGGTCTCGGAAGACAGAGGTTTCGCTCCCTTTGGGGCGAATGCATCGTGTTTCGGCTGATAGGGAGGGTACACCAGAGGTACACGGGGAACTGATCCGAGCTAATTCATTGCGATGCGGTCGGTTAGGTTGGTAGGGGCGGTGGGGATCGAAACAACCGCCGCTTGGCATTTCAACGACTTACGAAGTAGGGCTCGGTATGAAAAAGAAGGACTTGGTAGTCCTTGGAACCCTTACTGCCGCCTCAATGCCGCCTTTTTCCCCATGATGCTGCGAACAACTCTGCGATTCGCTTCGCGTACTGCTTTCGGAATTGCTTGCGTGTAGATGTTCATGGTCGTTCGGATGTCAGCATGCCTCAATAAAGCTTGCTGAACTTTCACATCCACTTCGTGCTCACGCAACAAGCACGAGTACGTGTGCCGAAACGTATGCCATCCAACACGCCCGATGCCCGCTGCTATGCCAGCGGGAACCAAATGATTCTCACGAATCTTGCTCGGCCAATACGGATTTCCTGTTTCCGGATTGGCGAAGATCCATTCCGAATCAATGGCCTTCGTTCTCTCTCGGTGTTGCCGAAGGATGGTCGCTAGGTCGCGATCCATGGGAAGCGGCTTTGCGGAACCTTCTGTCTTTGTGTCTTCCACATTGCCTTCCACCCAGGACCGAACGATTGAGATATTTAAACCGTCCCAATCGACATCGCTCCATTTCAGTCCCACGACTTCACTTACTCGTGGACCCAAGAACAGAGCGACGAGCGTCATGGTCCGGTACGGTTCATTCAGTCTCTCAAGCAAGAGATTGAACTCTTTGATGGTCAAAATCCGGGGAAGCTTCGTTCGTTTTGAAGAACCTTTCACGCGAACGAGACTCATTGGATTTCGATCAATCGGAATCATTTCCCACCGCATGGCCCAATTGAAGAGCAGATGCATCATTTCCCGGATGTGCCCTTTGCTCTTGCCCGCCAGCTTTAGATCTTTAATCCAGAGCTCGACTGCAAGTGGCTTCACCTCGGCTATTGGACTGTCTCTCCACCTCGGCTTGATGTGGCAATTGATCCAGCTCAAGTACCGGGAGCGCGTCACTTCCCGTTCTGGTAGCGCTTCCCGGATGTACCGATCTACGACCGCACCGAACGAAGTCTGGTCAGCCGATTGAGGGTCGTTGATGATGAGCCTTCGACTCTCAGTGGCCTTCCAAGCTTCGACCTCCGACATTTCCTCCACT
>DATLST010000117.1:0-16789 GCA_035534055.1 Candidatus Acidiferrales bacterium
TTGTGTCGACGCGCCGACACCGAAAATTTCAGCGCGCGAAACGCGAGCCGGAAATGAGCGGCGCTACGCAAAGAAAAAAGTGAACGCAGGAGAGAGTGATCGCTCAAAAAAACGAGCGATCGAATGCCGTTCTTCACCGCGTTAAGGATGATGCGAAGAGAGAACTTGCGTGGGGGGGAGACGCTAGGCACGAACGAAAGAAAATTTCTAGGCGGTGGAGGACTTCACGGCTGCGCCGAATTCGCGCTGGCAGGCGTCGCAGGGACAAATTTCGCGCAAGTGGCCGAAGCTGTAGATGCCGGTCGAGTGGCCGTCGGAATACTCGATATGGATGGCGTAGTTGCCCACGGTCTTGGCGGATTTGGCGGTAGCGCGCGGCTTGAACATGGGAAAAGCGTCGGGGCTTTTACCGGATTTCTCTTTTTTCTCGCGCTCGTCGTTGCACATGGCGCAGGGGCAGTTATCGCGCAGATAGGGGAATGTGTAGCGGCTAGCGTGCCCGTCGGACCAAGTAATCTCGACGCCCTCGCCCGTGGTGAGGTACACCTTGACGCTGGCCGGTTTCTTACGTTCGTCGAGTGGTATGGGCATGCAGCTCTATTCTAGCAAACCGAGAGTCCAAGAGATTCTTTGTGTTCTCGCCACATGATTCGTGACGCGACACATTTTCGACTGAGAGATCGAGGGTTAGAAGGATTGCTCTTTTTCGGCATTGGGAGAATCGCATGTCCGCAAGACTAAAAGCATAAGAAAAAGGCCCTGTTTAGGTGTGAACCTAAACCGACCCCTGACTGCGCTGGGTATGATTGCCGCCTGAAGCGGCATCTTGACCATTTCCGAGTGTCATGCATCATTCTGAACGAGAACACTTTGTGATCGTGCGCGGCGGCTAGCGGCGAGACGGGAATCGAGACGAGGATCAATAGGCCGAAGGAGGCTGGGTGTCGTTGACCTTGGCAGCAGAAACCGGAGGGGCCTGGTCCGTCGCGCAGGAGGTGAGCTTTTCGATTCCGCCCCAGGTTTGCAGGAGGCTGTCCGCCTGGGTATTGATTTCCTCGATGGACCGAGGCTGGCGATTGCCGGAGCCGGGAAAAACGAGGTAGAGAATTCCTCCCCTCCTGCCACCCTCGCGGGCGTCGGCCCAGATGCCGAGGTTTTGCGCGAGGGCAATGGACCCTTCGCCCATGGTGCCGATATCCGCGAAGATCGCGTCGGATGACTTGCCGTTGCGAAGGTTGATGACCACGGCGAAATCCCCGAGCCGCGCGCCCGATTGAGCGGCTACTTCGCGCGGCAGGACGATGTAGGGTATTTTCGAGGCGTCCACGTAGCGAGTGGGGTCGGTACCGGGCTTGGTTCGATCCGAAAGAGATGTGCAGGAGACGTAATAGCCTGGGTAGGGATCGTCAGGCCCCTGAATCACCGGGTTGCCGTTCTCATCCTGAATAACTCCGTCCCAATGGCCCGGCTGGCCGGCGTTTGAAATGTCGTCAAGGCCGGTGTTGTCCGGATTGTAGGCGTTGGGTGCGCCGTCGGCGTCGATGGTCATGCCCGCCGCGAAGAACACCGCGGAACTTCCGGGCATCAGCCAGATCGGAACTTCCCGCACGGGATCGCCGCCGCGGGTGACCTCAAAATTGAAGAGCACAGACCTGGCGCAGCTAGCGGGAGCGCTCGGCGGCGTGGCCTGCTCCCGCGACACGTTCTCGCCAATGGCAACCGCCGCAACGAAGAGCAGGACTACACCCAAAGCGACCAGCCGGAAGCGATTCGTGGAGGCCATACGAACGAAACGGTCCTGTAGATTAAAGGCACTCATACCCCTGACTCCAACGACGATAGCACGCGAGGAATCCGGCGGCAATTGGCCCAAGATCATGGGACCGAACACCGCAGTGAACGGGAGGTTGCACGAAAAAAGACGGGGGCCGCATCTTATTTCTGCGGCCGTGTGCCGAAGGCCATCGCTACGAGAGTCTTTTGCTCCATTTCGTGCGCTTTGTGAGAGCCAGTGGCAGGGCTGGCACTGGCAGAGCGCTTCACCGAAAGTACGGGCCGGCCTCGCGCCAGCCGCTCCAGTCGCGGTAGCATGAAGGCGAGCGCGCCCATATTAGCGGGTTCTTCCTGCACCCACACAAACTCTCGCGCATTTGCGTGCCGGTCCATTTCAGCGGCGACGTCTGCTTCCGGGAAGGGATAAAGCTGTTCGAGAAAGACGATGGCGGTAGTTGTGTCCTTCAGCCGCTTTCGTTCTGCTTCGAGCTCGTGGCCAATTTTCCCAGTGCAAAGCAGAACGCGCTTCGCGGAACCGTCGCCCGGGTCCGGAATCACGTTCTGGAAATGCCCCGAGACCAGAACCGCAAGAGGTGAGGCCGCTGCAGGATGCCGGAGCATGCTCTTGGGCGTGAACACGACGAGCGGCTTGCGCCAGATACGCAAGACTTGGCGGCGCAGCAGGTGGAAATACTGGGCTGCCGTCGAGGGCTGGCAAATCTGTATGTTGTCGCGTGCGGCAAGCTGCAAATAACGCTCAATGCGCGCGCTAGAATGCTCGGGCCCCTGCCCCTCGTAGCCGTGGGGAAGCAGCAGCACTACGCCCGACAGCAGGTTCCATTTGTCTTCGCTCGCCGCGATGAACTGATCGATGATAATCTGCGCGCCATTGGCGAAATCGCCGAACTGCGCTTCCCATAGTACCAGTGCTTCGGGATAATCCCGGCTGAACCCATACTCGAAGCCCAACACCCCGGCTTCGGAAAGCGGCGAATTATAAATTTCGCACCAGCCCTGATCCGCCGATAGATGCTGTAGCGCGACGTACTCTTCCTCTGTCTCGGTGTCGACCAACGCGGAGTGCCGCTGGTTGAATGTGCCGCGCCGACTATCCTGTCCCGTCAGCCTAACAGGAACGCCTTGCTTCAGAAGCGAGCCGAACGCCAGTGCCTCGGCCATTCCGTAATCGAGAACACGCTTGCCCTGTGCCATCTCCCGGCGCTGATCGAGAAGCTTTTGTACCTTGGGATGGACGTGGAAGCCCTCCGGGAAGGTTGTTAAAGCTGCGCCAATCGAGGTGAGTTCCTGCTGGGGGACCGCAGTATCGACCTCGAATGAAGCATTGTAGCGCCCACCGCGGAAAGCATTCCAATACCGGGGAAGACGGCGCATTGGCGGGGCTTTCTCCAGTTCGATGGCCTGCTTCTGCGCGGCATCCAATCCTTCACGCACGCGCTGGACGATGGGCCCCGCATCAGCGCCGATTTTTTCCGCGTAGATTCGCCAAGTCGGCGCGTGCGCTTCAATCTTCCGGTAGCGTAGAGGCTGCGTGATCGTCGGATCGTCCACCTCGCTGTGTCCATGGCGGCGGTAGCCGATTAAATCGATGATCACCGGCGTGCTGAACACGTAGCGGTAATCGAGCGCGATGCGGCCCACACGCACGACGGCCTCGAAATCCTCCGAATTTACGTGAAAGATGGGTACCGCTACACGCTTGGCCAAGTCCGAAGCAAAACGAGAAGAAACGGCATCGCGCGGCGCGGTTGTGAAGCCGATCAGATTGTTCACCAAAATGTTAACCGCGCCGCCCACGTCGTAGCCTTCCAGCTCCGACATATTCAGCGTCTCGGCCCAAATGCCCTGCCCGGCAAAGGCTGCGTCGCCGTGCATCGTGATGGCCACCACTTGCTGGCGCCCCTCTGCCCCTCGCCGTTCCTGCTTGGCACGCGTACGCCCCATCAGCACGGGATCCGCCGCTTCCAAGTGGCTGGGATTCGAGACTAGATGCATCTCCACTTTTTGGCCGTTAGCCGCAAAAAAATCGCCGGTGGCGCCCATGTGATATTTCACATCGCCGCCGCCCAGGACGCTCCGTGGGTCGACATCCTCGAATCGCGCGAACACCTCCGCCGCTGCCCGCCCCACGATGTTCACCATTACATTCAGCCGCCCGCGATGGCTCATGGCCAGCATGGCCTTTTCCGCGCCCTGCTCGGAAGCGGCGCTCAGGATCGCGTCGAGCAACGGCAGCACGGCCGCCTCGCCTTCGAGCGAATAGCGCTTCGTCCCCAGATACCGCGTTTGCAAAACTTGCTCGAAAATCTCCGCCTTGATCAGCAGCTCGAGAATGCGCGCCCGGTCCGGTTCCGGTGGTTCGGCTTCTAGACGCTCCTGAATCCACAGCCGCCGCGCACGCTCCGGAATGTGCATGAATTCGGCGCCGATCGTCCCGCAGTAGAATCGCCTTGCCGCTTCGGCCATGGGTCCCGATGCTTCCAGTTCCGGCATCATGACCGGCTCCAAATCACCCAGCGGGTCCAGATTTGCCTGCAGGTATCCCCATCTCCGAAACGAATCCCAGATGCGGTCTTGAGATTCCCCAGATGCGGTTGGCTCTGCGAATGCGTGTCCCCGGCTCATTACATCTCCCAGATTTTGACGTGCTTCATTGTTAGTATAGCGATGGCCTCTTCGTTAGCAGCGAGAACTACCCGTTAAGTTTCTGGCCAGCAACCCAGCAGCCGCCGGAGCTGAATGAGCTGGCCCAGATGGTAGGAGTTATGGTCGGCCACCAGCAAGGCCTCACGCAGAATGGTCTGACCCGAGCCGTGTGGTATTTTCGCGGCAAGGTCTGTCTTCGGATCGGTCACCAGCTTCACCATCGATTCCACGTCCTTCTGGAAAGACTTTGCGCCCTTCTCCCACGCCGTAGCGCTCGGCGGTGCCGAAGCCTTCGGCCAATAGCCCGACGGCCAATCTGGCGAAACGTGTTTCGGATTTCGGCTGAAATCGAGGATGTCCCGTTGCGCGATACGCGCATGTTCGAGCAGCTCCCAGGCCGAATGGGGAGCACCTGGAGGCTTCACGGCCCGAAGCTGTTCCGGCAGATCTTTTAGCGCCGCCGTCCAATCCGCATGTGCCTCGTGCCCGTGCAGTAGCATTCGCAGATGTTCGCGCAGAATCTTATCGTCCATCGAATCCCGCCTCGCTGAGCCACACATATTTTAGCAGGGAGAACTGGAATGGCGAAGCTTCGGACACGCGTTCCCAACTAAACCCTCTTGCCTGGTTGTGGATGAGATCGGGACAGGGATTATCGCAAAAGAGAGCGAGCATTTCGCGCAAGCTCGGCCAAGCGGCAGGCATATATGCGGCTTTGCATTCTCAAAAAGCTGCAGACCTTGCACGGTTTCAGGCGATTCTATCCTGACGGAACAATCAACCTGCTAGTATTGTAAAAACGCACCGGCTTTTGATCAGGCCGTCGCGCTCGCCGGGCCCATGGACCGTCGCTGCTGAAAGCACTCTCGGCAATAGACAGGCCTTCCCTGCGTCGGCTTGAACGGGACAGTGGTCTCTTTTCCGCACTGCGAGCAGACGGTTTTTGTTTCCACCCGTTGGGCCCCGCCGACTCCAGCCTCACTGCTCTGGGTACGGTTGCCCTTGCACGCCTTGCACCGCTTGGGCTCGTTCTTAAAACCCTTGTCGACAAAGAACATTTGCTCGCCTGCGGTGAAAACAAATTCAACACCGCATTCAGCGCACTTCAGAACCTTATCGTGGTATTCCATTGCGTCGCTCCGAGACCGGGTCCCGAGACGGCAGGCAGGAGGATAACCTGCGCCAGACGATCAAGAGGGTTCCCGAGAACACCTTCGGTTCCCGCTTGTCGGCTGGCACAAGGCTGCTAAAAGAAACCCAACCGATACGATCGATTAATCCTGCTCACGCCGCTGCTTTTTGCGGAGACGCTTACGCGAGAGGGCCTCCTTGGCTCGGCGACGCTCTCCCGGCTTCATGTAGTAGCTGTGCTTCTTGATTTCCTTGATGATATCTTCCGACTGCACCTTCCGCTTGAAGCGCCGGAGAGCGTTTTCCAGAGACTCACCCTCTTGGATGACAACTTCCGCCACGCGTATTCACCCCCGTTTCCCCTGTAAGTGTTTAAGTTGAACTGGTAAATGATCTAGTTTAGCCGGTTTGAGCCGACCATTGCCAACACCTTCTACTGGACGCTACTCCGCAAGTCAAGAAAATAAATTATCAAAGAAATGGCTCCCCTCTCTCTAACCCTCTAGTAATCCCGACGCATTCCTGCCTTTGCCGCAGGTTTTATCCCGCCCCGGTGAGGCAAACCCAAAAAGCTCGTTTTAATATCCGACACGCAGACGGGCGAACCCAATAACGCGCACTTGGTAAGCCTCGACTTACTGTTAGAATGTTCGATTGCAGCCGTTGTATTCTAGAAAGAGTAATCCATGCCCGCTATGCAGAAGGCAATCGGTGTCCTTCTGGCCGGAGGCCAGGGAGAGCGCCTTTGGCCGCTCACGCGGGATCGCGCCAAGCCCGCTGTTCCATTCGGTGGTGTGTATCGAATCATTGATGTGACGCTGTCGAACTGCCTAAATAGCAACCTTCGCCGCATCTTCGTCCTCACCCAATACAAAGCCCTGAGCCTCAACCGGCATGTTCGGCGCGGCTGGTCCTCCTTGATGGGCTATGGCGATTACGTCGAGATTTTGCACCCGCAGATGCGCGTCTCCCAGCACTGGTACCAAGGCACCGCCGATGCCGTCTACCAGAACATTTATTCCATCGGAAACGAGCAGTCCAACTACGTCTTTGTCCTCTCGGGCGATCACATCTACAAGATGGACTACCAAAAGATGCTCGAGCAGCACGTGGCGGCAGGCGCGGACGTCACCGTGGCCACCATTGAAATGAATCTTGCCGACGCCGCCAGGAAGTTCGGCATTATCGAAACCGACGGGCGCTGGCGCATCATCGGCTTTGAGGAAAAGCCCGCCAAGCCCAAGCCTTCCCGTATTCATCCGGGCAAAACCAATGCCTCAATGGGCGTCTACATTTTCAACACGCAACTCCTGGTCCCCATCCTGATTGCGGATGCGGAGGATCCGCTCTCCTCACACGATTTCGGCAAGGATGTGCTTCCGCGCATCATCAATAGGTATGGCGTTTATGCCTACAATTTCATCGACGAGAACAAGAAGGAAACGTCCTACTGGCGCGACGTGGGGACCATCGACGCATACCACGAAGCCAATATGGATCTCATCGCTGTTTCACCCGTTTTCAATTGCTACGACAAGAGTTGGCCATTGCATACCTGGCAGCAGCAGTATCCTCCGGCGAAATTCGTGTTCGCCGATCCCGATCGTATGGGCATGGCTGTCGACTCGATCGTTTCAGGCGGCTCCATCGTATCGGGCGGACGTGTCGTGAAATCGGTGCTGGGCTACGACGTTCGCGTGAACAGCTACAGCGAAATCGAAGAATCCATCGTGTTCAATCATGTCAGCATCGGCCGGAGCTGCCGCATTCGGCGAGCTATTATTGACCGTCACGTCAGCCTGCCTGAAGGTACTGTCATCGGTTACGATCTTGAGGCGGATCGCGCGCGCTATTCCATTTCCGATAACGGCGTGGTTATCGTCGTCCGCGCCGACTCCATGATCGAGGAACCCGAATAGCATCGGCCAGTGACAGCGCATTTCGGCCTTTCCTTCACACGGGTCGGCTCACTGAAAGATGGAAGAGCTATTGGCTTGGTATTGATTTGTGCTTCCGCGAATCGCGCGGAGACGATAAAATTTCCGTGGATTTTTCGGTTTTGGTTAATGCTCGCGCGCGAAAGGCAGGAGCGATCCGCTACAATCATTCGATTCAAGGGGGGGCAATGCCGGCAAAAATCGTTAGCGTTCATGGCCGCGAGATTCTTGATTCGCGCGGCAATCCTACAGTTGAGGCGGACGTACGCCTTGACGGCGGCATGATGGGTCGCGCCGCGGTGCCCTCCGGCGCCTCGACCGGCGAACACGAAGCCATCGAACTGCGCGATGCCGACAAATCCCATTATCTCGGCAAGGGTGTGCGGAAGGCCGTTGGCCACATAAACGCGGAAATCGCCAAATCCGTCGCCGGCCTGGATGTTTCCGACCAGTTCGCGCTCGATGAACGCATGATCGAAGCCGACGGCACCCCGAACAAATCGAAATTCGGAGCAAATGCCATTCTCGCCGTGTCCATGGCTGCGGCTCGCGCTGCGGCCGCCGCGGCGGGCCAGCCTCTTTACAGATATCTCGCCCGCTACTCGAAAGATTCTTCCGCGAGCACGCTTCCCGTCCCCATGATGAACATCCTCAACGGCGGCGCGCATGCGGACAATTCCGTGGACGTGCAGGAATTCATGATCATGCCTCTTGGTGCGCCCAGTTTTCACGAGGCCCTGCGCTGGGGCGTGGAGGTATTTCATCACTTGAAGGCCGTTCTCAAGAAGCATGGCTATTCCACGGCCGTTGGCGACGAGGGCGGCTTCGCGCCCAATCTGAAGTCGAACGAGGAGGCGATCGAGCGCGTCCTCGAGGCCATCGCCGCCGCAGGCTACAAAGCGGGCGACCAGATTTCCATCGCGCTCGACCCCGCTTCCAGCGAATTCTACGATTCCGCCTCTCGTAAGTACATTTTCAAGAAATCGGACAAATCCTTGCGTTCCTCCGAACAAATGGCCACCTTCTGGGGCGATTGGGTGCGCCAGTATCCCATCGTTTCGATTGAGGACGGTCTGGCGGAAAACGACTGGGGAGGCTGGAACGCACTCACGCAGAATATTGGCAAGAAAGTGCAGCTTGTCGGCGACGATATTTTCGTCACCAATCCGAAGATTTTCGCCCGCGGCATCTCCGAGGGAATTGCCAATGCCATCCTGATCAAACTGAATCAAATCGGCAGCGTGAGCGAAACCATCGAAGCCGTCGAAATGGCGCGCAAGGCGAAATATGCCGCCATCATCTCCCATCGCTCGGGCGAAACCGAGGACGCCTTCATCGCCGATTTCGCCGTGGCCATGGGTGCCGGCCAGATAAAGACTGGCTCCGCCTCTCGCACCGACCGCATCGCCAAGTACAACCAACTCCTGCGCATCGAAGAGGAACTAGGCCCTGCCGCCCGCTTTCCGGGCCGCAGCGCACTCGCCGCGCACGTATCCTGAACGGCCATGACCAAACGTCCGAAACCCATTATTCTTACCGTACTCGACGGCTGGGGCTACCGCGCCGAAACCAAAGGTAACGCCATCGCCCTAGCCCGCAAGCCGAACTACGACCGCCTGTTGCAGGATTTCCCGAACACGCTGATCCATACCTCCGGCCCTTCCGTGGGGCTTCCTCAAGGACAAATGGGCAACAGCGAGGTGGGCCATTTGAATATCGGCGCGGGCCGCATCGTGCAGATGGACATTACCCGCGTCGATCGTCTCATCGCAAGCGGTGAATTGTTCCGCCAGCCGCTGCTGCTCAAAGCGATGGAACGCGGCCGCGATCGGCAACTGCATCTCATCGGCCTGGTGAGCGACGGCGGCGTCCATTCCCACATCCAGCATCTTTTCGAACTGCTGCGTATGGCACGCGAAAATAAGGTCCGCAATGTTTTCGTCCACTGCTTCATGGATGGCCGCGACACCCCTCCCAACAGCGGCATCGATTTTCTCCGTCAGCTCGAGCAAAAGATGCGCGAATACGGCGTTGGAGAGATCGCCAGCGTCAGCGGCCGTTATTATGCGATGGACCGCGACAACCGCTGGGAGCGCATCGAGAAAGCATATCGCGCGATGGTCCATGGAGATTCGGAGGCGAAATTCAGCGATCCCGTCGCCGCGGTTCGCTCCAGCTACGAAAATGGCGTGACCGATGAATTCATCGTCCCCGCTGTAATTACCACCCACCCCGCGCCCGGCAGGCCTCCCTTGCCCCGCGGCCTGATCCGGGACGATGATGCCGTAATCTTTTTCAATTTCCGTGCCGATCGCGCCCGCCAGATGACGCGCGCCCTTGCCGAGCCCGAATTCGATAGTTTCTCCGACCCGGCTCGGCCCAAGGATCTGGCATTCGTGGCCATGACCCAGTATGAAAAGACTTGGCCCTGGCTGCGTTATCTTCTCACGCCCGAAAAGCTCGAGCATATCCTGGCCAACGTGTTTGCCGATCTGCAATTCAGGAATTTGCGCTTGGCGGAGACCGAGAAATACGCGCACGTTACCTACTTCTTTAATGGCGGTGTAGAAAAACCGTTTCAGGGAGAGGAGCGGATTCTCGTGCCGTCGCCGAAAGTGCCGACTTACGATCTGAAACCCGAAATGTCCGCCGCCGGGATCGCGGAAGCGGTGATTCACGCTGTTGAGAAGGGAGAATTCGACGCTATCATCATGAATTTCGCGAATGCAGATATGGTTGGGCATTCGGGCAAGCTCGAAGCAACCATCAAAGCCGTGGAGACCGTGGATGAGTGCCTGGGGCGCATTTTCCAAACTCTTCGTCCCCGGGGTGGCGCCTGGATCATCACCGCCGACCATGGCAATGCGGAGACCATGATCGATCCAGTCACCGGCGGGCCGCACACCTATCACACTACGAATCCAGTTCCCTTCATTCTTGTGACTGAGGATGGACGCATGCAGTTGCAAGCCGGCGGTTCGCTGCGAGATATCGCTCCGACGCTTCTCGGCATTCTCGGCATTCCTGGGCCGCATGAGATGACCGGCCGCGATTTACGTGTAAGGAAAAAATGAAATGAAGTCTCCGGCACGTCCCACCTCGGCGGAAACCAAGCTCCTGATCTGCGTGCAAAATCCCGTCCCTATGTGGAATCCGCCGCCGGATATCGGTCGACGTATCCACGCCCGCTTTCCGGAAATGCACGTCGTGCACTTGCCCGATTATGACAGGTTCGATCGGGAGCTTTCCGATACGAATATCCTAATCGCGTATTCGCTGGCACCCGCACAACTCGCGAAGGCTCCCCGGCTCCAATGGATACAATCCGTATCCACGGGCGTGAATCAATTTTTATATCCTGAGCTGCGCGAAAACGGAGTTCTCCTGACGAACGCCCGGAGCGTGCATAGCGTGCCCATGGCACAACACATCGTGGGAACGATGCTTGCGCTGGCGCGGCAGATCCCAGAATGCTTTCGGTACCAGCAGCAATCTAAATGGGCACAGAAGGAGTTGTGCTCGGCTTCGGTCCCGCCACGCGAATTGCTGGGACAAGTGTTGCTGTTCATCGGGTTTGGTGCGATCGGGCGCGACACCGCAAATCTTCTCCGGCCGTTCGGGGTTCGCGTGTGGGCCGTGACGCGCTTGGGCCACGCTGATCCCGATTTGGCGGAGAAGGTTTTCCCATCGTCTCGGCTGCACGAAGCACTGGCGGAGGCAGACTTCGTCGTGATCGCCGCACCGGATACGCCGGAAACCAGGCAGATGATAGGTACACGCGAACTCGCGAGAATGAAGCCTTCAGCCTATCTGATCAATGTCGCGCGCGGGTCGATTGTGGATGAGGCGGCGTTGATCGCAGCGCTCCAACGGCACGCGATTGCTGGAGCAGCCTTGGACGTGACTGCGACCGAGCCCTTGCCTCCCGAAAGCCCTCTCTGGAAACTCGATAACGCCTTCATTACTCCGCACGTAAGCGCTGCGACAGACCGCGTTTGGGAACGGCAGGAGAATCTGATCGTTGAAAATCTGCAGCGCTGGTTCACGGGCCGCGAATTATTGAACCGCGTGGATCTGGAGCACGGATATTGACGCGACCCTCAGCGTAGCGCGGTTTCATCGCGCAGGGAAAGAAGCCTTACGCAAGGGGCCAGGCCGCCGCGCGCGCGTTAATCGCCGGCAGGGGCCGTCAGCGCCATGTAGCCTTCGCGGGCATGTACGATGGTCTTTTTCTTTTTGCCCTTCTTGTCAGTGAACAGCAGCGGATTGCCCTGTTCATCGAGCGCTTCGACTTTGAGCTTGTGGAATTTCCCATCCTGTGGCGTGGACGGTGTGAATCCCAGTGTGTACTGGCTGCGAAGGTAAGCCGCGACGGCGTTGAAAATGTCGGGCATCTCGCCTTCGAAGCGCGGGAACCAGGCGTAGCCGCCGGTCATGTTGGCGAAGGTCTGCAGCTGATTCTTGGCCTGAAGGTAGCCCACGTCCGCGCCTTGCGGCGAGTATAAATCCAGGTCCTCGCCCATGCCCACGCAGAAAATCGGTACATCGCTTTCTTTCACGCGGGTTAGGGTCTGGTCGAGGTTATGCTTGCTGAAGGTGTCGAAACCGGTGGCGAGAATCAGGATGGCTTTCTTCCCATGCACGTCGCGAAGCTGGTCGAGGGTCTCCAGCGTGGCATCGAAGAGATTGGCCTCGCTGAAATCCGGATAGAAGAGAGAATTAATAGCCTGCGCGATCTCGCCTTTATTCTGTGTAAAATCGGCCTCAATGTGCGTTCTCATGGAGAACGTCTTGAGCGCAACCCAATCCTTGGGGCCTAGGCTGTTCAGTAAACTATAAGACCACTCCTGCGCCTTGTAGCCGAAATAACCGCCGAAGCGGGCGCTGAACTCCATCAGAATGACCATCGTGATGGGCGTCTCACTGGGTGCAAAGTTGGTGATTTGCTGCGGTTGGCCGTCGTCAAGAATTCGGAAATTTTGCTTCTGCAAATTCGTTAGAATGTCGCCGTCCTGGTCCGTAACGACCACATCCAAATTGACCACGTTCGATTGCACGGAAATCGAAGTTTCCGGCGCCGGGGGAGTTTGCTGCTTCGGCGCTTGAGCCTGCGGGGGGCCGGCCGGGGGCTTGGGCGGCGCGGGCTGTTCGGCCGGGGCCTGCTGCTGAGGACCTTCGTCCTGCCGGGCGCGAGCTACGAGTCCGTCCGGCGGAATGCCCAGCGTTGCAATCAGAGCCACAAGCAAAATGGCACGATACCATGTCGGCAATCGCATGTTGGCCTCACTCGATACGGGCACCGCCCGAACCACCTGCCAAACGGCACGTGCAGCCCCAAAAAACCAAACGCGCAGCGCCCCCAGACGCCTCGCAGCGCCATGATAGTATGAAACGATGGCGCGGCGCGACGTACTTTGAGATTCAAATGGGGGTCAAAAGGATGGCGCGAAGGTCCGGCTTAATTGTGCTTCTCATGCTTATCTGCACGTTTGCAGGCGCTGCGGAAATCCACGCACAGGTTGTGCCGCCTCTGGCCCCGCCTGCCGCTCCCCAGGCCTCCGCGGACCTTTCGCAGATCGAAACCGAAGCCATCGGCTGGCTACAAGGCTTGATCCGCATCGATACCACTAACCCTCCGGGCAATGAACTGGTCGCGGCGAAATATCTGGCAGCCATTCTTAAGCAGGAAGGGATTCCGTCCGAAATTTTCGAAAGCGCGCCGGGACGAGGATTCATAGTGGCGCGTCTCTCGGCGAACTCCATGCCGGACCCGTCGCACGCACTGCTGCTGATGGGGCATCTGGACGTGGTCGGCGTGGACAAAACGAAATGGACGGTGGACCCATTCGGCGCCGTGATCCAAGGAAATTATCTTTACGGACGGGGCTCGTTTGACGACAAGGGAATGGTCATCGCGAACCTGGCAACCCTGATCGAGCTGAAGCGCTTGGACGCTCATCTCAAGCGCGACGTCATCTTTCTCGCGGAAGGCGATGAAGAGAATGGCGGGCAATACGGCATGAAATTCGCCGTGGACAAACACTGGGACAAAATCGCAGCAGGCTATGCCATCAATGAGGACGGCATAGTGCTCGAATCGAAGGGCAAGATTCAATACGTAGGCGTCCAGGCAAGCGAAAAAGTGCCGGTGAACGTGGACGTGATCGCCAAAGGAACCTCGGGACACGCCTCGATTCCGCTGAAAGACAATCCCGTCGTGCATCTCGCCGCCGCTATCGCCAAAATCGGCGTCTACGAGACTCCCGTACAATTCAACTCCGTGACGCGTGCGTATTTTGAAGGCCTTGCTCCCGTGGAGGACGAAGACACCGGAAAGTGGATGCGTGCGCTTGAAACTTCCGACCGTGGCGATCACGCCGCTCGCTGGATTTCCGATGCCAATCCCATGTGGAACTCCATGCTGCGAGACACGATTTCACCAACCATCCTGCAAGCGGGAATCCGCTCCAACGTGATACCGGCGGAAGCGCGTGCCGTGTTGAACATCCGGCTGCTTCCGGGAGACATGGTCGAGCCTTTGGTGAGCAAGCTTCAACAGCTCGTGAACGATCCGGAAGTGCAGTTTGAAGTGGAGCCAAATGCCGGCGAGGCTGCTCCGTCCGCATCGCTCACGTCGGACCTGTATAAAACAATCGCGCAAGTGGCCAATCGGGAATTTCCGGGCGCGGCGGTGGTGCCGGTGATGTCCGCAGGTGCGACGGATTCCACGCCGCTTCGGCTCCGCAACGTACAGGCCTACGGTCTGATCCCTTTCCCCATGACACAACAAGATCTGGACCGGAAGCACGGGAATGACGAGCGCATTCCGCTCGATTCCTTCCGCAAGGGCATCGAATTCCTCTACAACGTTGTGGACGATTTCGCCGTCGAAAAATAGATGCGGTGACCCGGCAGTCTCTCTGTTTCTTGGCGGGCGCACGAAGAGAGATTCGTCACTCACAGAGAATGATCGTGAGAACGGTCTTTCCCAGGAAACACCCTCAGAATAACATGCAGCCGTTTTCAACAAACGACCGGGGTATGCCATCAATTGATGGCAGATCATGGAAACGGCGAGGTAAACGGGTAAAAAGGTCTGTGTAAACGGTCATCACATGTAGAGCAGACTCCCGTCTGCCGCAGCAGCTTTGTGCCACGGGATTGCTCAAAACTCTCCTCAGGTCGTATTGACTCCACAACTTTATGGCAGTTCGCGATTCAACACCCCAGACTGAAACTGCACCGGCAAGAGCCCGCGAGAGAAACCATAGTTGCTTCAACTGGTTTGTGGGACGACCTGATTGGGAGAAACGCGGGTCCCTCTTGGTAGCTATGAATTTGGCTGCATGCCGTGCACGACGTTACGGATTGCGCGACGATCCGTGGGAACGGATTCAGGATTTGCTGCCGGGCGGAAAGAAACGGTGGGAGCGACGGCCAAAGATAATCGTCTGTTTGTGGATGCTGTTTTGTATCGCTATCGGGCGTGGATTCCGTAGCGGGATTTGCCGGAGCGGTTCGGTGGCTTCTGGTGGTGCACACGCGCTTCAGCCGCTGGGCCGGAAGCGGCATTTGGGAGAAGATCTTCCAACGCTTGGCTGTGGATGCGGACAACGAATACGCCTTGATCGACAGCACCATCGTTCGCGCGCATCAGCACAGTGCGAGGATGCAGAAAAAGGGGGCGACAACCAAGTCCTCGGGCACAGCCGGGGCGGGCTAAGCAGCAAAATTAACGCCACCGTGGATGAGTTGGGGAATCCCACCAACTTCACCCTTACGCCGGGCCAGGCACACGATCTGGAGCGTGCCGACATCTTGCTCCCGGAGATCTAAGCCGATGCCATGATCGCCGACAATATCTACCAACGCGTGATTCACCCGTTGGAACAGGCGGGCAAGTCATTCCCTCCCGCAGCAACGGCCAGAATCCTCACACGTAGGATCGGAAACTCTACCAAGCGCGCCACCTGATCGAAAACTTCTTCGCCCGGCTGAAGCAATTCCCCGCCATCGCTACCCGCTATGACAAAATGGCCCGTAACTTCCTCGCTACAAGAAGCCGGAAGACATGATCGGCGTGAAGGGACTGTCGAAGCAATTAACCAAGGCTATTTTGGAACGGGCGCTGCAAGCGGAACTGACGGAGCACGTGGGCTACGAGAAGCATGATCCGGCCGGCCACCATAGTGGGAATTCGAGAAACGGGATCACCAAGAAAAAGCTGAAGGGCGATTTCGGCGAGATCGACTTGGAGACGCCGCGGGATCGCAACGGGAGCTTTGAGCCGGCCATCGTGAGCAAAGGGCAAAGCCGGTTCAGCGGTTTTGACGACAAGATCATCTCTATGTACTCGCGGGGGATGACGACGAGAGAAATCGAAGGGCACCTGAAGGAAATCTACGGGGTGGAGGTTTCGCGCACGCTAATCTCTCAGGTGACCGAAGCGGTGATGGAGGAAGTGAAGGCGTGGCAGAATCGGTCTCTGGATGAAGTGTACCCGATCCTGTACATGGACGCGCTGATGGTGAAGATGCGCGATGGCGGACACATTGGAAACCGGGCGGTCCACGTGGCAATCGGGGTGAAAGATATCTTCATTGCCTGCGTGGACGGGCTGAAAGGGTTCCCGGAGGTAATTGAATCGGTGTATCCGAAGGCCGAGGTACAAACGTGTATCGTGCACATGGTGCGAGCGTCGCTGAACTATGTGAGCTGGAAACAGCGCAAGCAAGTGGCGGTGGACTTGGGAGGGATCTATCAAGCGGCGACGGCCGCCGATGCGGGTTTGCAACTGGATGCGTTTGCGCAAAAGTGGGATGCGATGTGTCCGATGGTGAGCCAAACCTGGCGTCGGCACTGGGATCGGATCACGCCGTTTTTCGCGTATCCGGCCGAGATCCGGAAAGTGATTTACACGACGAATGCGGTGGAATCACTGCACATGTCGCTGCGGAAAATCATCAAAATGCGGGGTTCGTTTCCGAATGATGAAGCGGCTCTGAAGTTGTTATACCTGGTGCTGCGTAACGCCGCGAAGAAATGGACGATGCCCATACAAAATTGGAACGCGGCGCTAAACCGTTTCACCATTCTGTGGCCGAATCGCATACCGGTGGGAGAGCGTGTGTGATAACCCGGGCCAGACTTGCACGAGGCTTTCCACTGCTCCTTGGAAATCTCCCCAAAACCGGAGAGATTCCCACATTCTCACAGCTCCGACGGCGGTTGTTTTTACTGGAACGATAGAGGGCTTAAAACAATAAAAACCAAAACCGTTTACA
>DATLST010000118.1:0-31499 GCA_035534055.1 Candidatus Acidiferrales bacterium
ACTCCCATGGCCATCATGGTTGGCACCGGGCGCGGCGCGCTCGCCGGCGTCCTGATTAAGAACGCCGAGGCACTCGAAATCCTAGAAAAGGTCGATACCCTCGTGGTGGATAAGACCGGCACGCTCACCGAGGGCCGGCCCCGCGTCACCTCGGTTGTCGCCGCGCCCGAATCGAACGAAACAGAAGTACTGCGCGTTGCGGCAACGCTTGAGCGCGCCAGCGAGCATCCTCTCGCCGCCGCCATCCTGGCAACTGCCAAAGACCGCGCCATTGCCTCCGTGGACCTAACCGACTTCCATTCGCGCACCGGGAAAGGCATCACTGGAATTGTGGATGGACGAAGCGCCGCCTTGGGCAATCGCGCACTCCTCGCCGATCTTTCCATCTCCTTGGGCGCCCTCGACGAGCGTGCGAAATCCTTCGAAGCCGACGGTCAGACGGTGGTGTTTGTCGCTTTCGACGGAAAGCTGGTGGGCCTGATTGGCGTTGCCGATCCCGTGAAAGCCACCACGCCCAGTGCAATCGAGCGGCTGCACCGCCAACGCATTCGCATCGTGATGCTGACGGGCGATAGCCCCGCCGCCGCCGAGGCGATCGCGCACAAACTCGGCATCGATGAGGTGCATGCCGGCGTGCTGCCCGGTCAAAAGAGCGAAATCGTCAAGCGATTGCAAGCCGAAGGTCACATCGTCGCCATGGCCGGCGATGGTGTGAACGATGCCCCGGCGCTGACGCAGGCCAACGTGGGCATTGCCATGGGCACGGGCACCGATGTAGCCATCGAAAGCGCCGGGATTACGCTGCTGAAGGGCGACCTGCGCGGCATCGCCCGCGCGCGCGTCCTGAGCCGGGCCACCATGCGCAACATCCGTCAAAATCTGTTTTTTGCCTTCATTTACAATTCCGTGGGCGTTCCCGTTGCGGCCGGCGTGCTCTATCCGTTCTTCGGGCTCCTGCTCAGCCCCATCATCGCCAGTGCGGCCATGACCTTCAGTTCAGTCTCCGTTATAGGCAACGCACTGCGCCTGCGCCAGCTTACGCTATGAACGCGCATCCACCGCAGCCGATGATATAATTCGAGCCATGACGTTCATGACCGTAACCTACGAACTGCAAGACCGGCTCAAGACGGAGCAGTACCTGGCTTTGGGACGATTCGCCAACACCTACGGACTCCAAAGATTTCGCGTCGACGAAAAGAGCAATCTGCTGCACTTCGACTACGATGCCTCACGGTTGAAAGAATCCGTGGTCGAGCACGTATTGCGCGAAGCAAGGATCCCCGTGCTTCGCCGCGTCCCGGCCGCATAATGGCCGCTCGGCCGCCAAGCCTGCACGTCCCGCCTCCACCGGGATTCGACCCCCTTCCCTTCAGCAAAGGCGTGCTGGCGGCAACATATGCTGCTTGGCTGGGCATATTGGCGTGGATCCTGCCACGAAGGAAATTCCCTCGGAACTCGATCGCGAAATTCAGCTTTTGATGGAAAGTCTGCGCGATACGCTCGCAAGGGCTGGTTTGACGCTACAGCATCTCGTCTCCGTGCAGGTCTTTTGCCCCGACGTTTCTCTCATCGAGCGCTTCAATGCCGTCTACCGCACCTATTTCGAGGAGCCATTGCCCGCGCGTGCCTTCCTCGGTTCGGGCCCGCTGCTATTCGGTGCGCACTTCGAAATTCAGGGCATCGCAGTGAAATCCTGACAACTGCACTCCGGATCGCACAAGCCGTTTGGGATAAGAACACAGTGACTCGGGGAATTTAGAACGTCGGTGCTTCCTCAACTTCCGATACTTTGAACGAAATCAGAATATGGCGGGTTGTTTTTGTGCTGCGGCGAAAGTCAGAGTCTTGTACAGTCTGCTTATCCAGGGAAGATTCAAATGTGTGTAGCCTTTGAGCACGAGATGTGGTGTGCGAGGCTTCACGAGAAACGCACGAAAGCCTTAGAGGAACTATTCAAGCGGACCATTGCGATCAAATGCTCTTCAACAGTTAAACAAATTGCTACCCAGCCATGGAAAAAACTGCCGGAAAACTTTAATATTTCCGCTCAATTCATACAGGGTTTTCTTAATGAGCTTGGCCTGACGCGCTTAAGCAGATTACTCAATGGTATATAGACCAGCCAATTTGGAGAGTAGTGGGTTCTCCATATCGTAGCGGGTCACCAGGAATAGGTTTTGATTTATGGAATCGCTTGTGCAACGATAGCCGCATCGCCCCCCGCAGCGACTTAGCGATTTGGTGTCTCCGCATATGCTTCCTGACGTTGATCAGGAGTCCTGATGCTAGACGAAGAAGAGGGACAGGTATATCGCAGCCTAGACGAGTACTGGACCATCGTTTGGCGGCGCCGCTGGTACATCGTGCTGCCAGTGTTTGCTTGTTGGGCGATCGCGTGGGCGGGAAGCTGGGTGGTGCCCTCAAC
This sequence comes from Candidatus Acidiferrales bacterium, assembly GCA_035534055.1. Taxonomy (GTDB): domain Bacteria; phylum Acidobacteriota; class Terriglobia; order Acidiferrales; family UBA7541; genus Palsa-295. The sequence goes on from DATLST010000118.1 coordinate 2,429, forward strand.
CTTTCAATCCGAGGCGCTGATCCTTGTGGAACAGCAAAAGGTTCCCGAGCAGTATGTCGTTCCCAACGTCACCGTGAACCTTCAGGACCGCTTACAGAGCATGACGGAACAGATTCTTAGCCGCACCCGCCTGCAGGCCACGATCAACCGTTTCCATCTTTATGGAACGCGCCGCCGGTGGGATTTCATCCAGGCCGCGGATCCGGTTGACCAAATGCGAAAGGACATCAAGATCGATCTCGTGGAGGCACCCGACAGGCCCGGGCAACTTACGGCGTTCAAAATTCGATATTCGGCGGGCACACCGCAACTTGCACGGCAGGTGAACAGCGAGCTCACCACTCTGTTCATCGATGAGAATCTCGAAGCCCAGCAGCAGCTTTCCGAAAGTACGACAGCCTTTCTCGAAAGCCAGTTAGCGGATGCGAGCGCAAAGCTTCAAGAGCAAGAGGCTAAGGTCCGAGCGTTCAAGGCGAGTCATTTCGGGGATTTGCCCAGCCAGATGGAAACGAATGTCCAAATCCTGGCTGGCTTACAAAATCAGTTGCAAGCTACTCAGCGGGACCTAGATGGAGCAAACCAGCAGAAGCTGTATCTAGAATCTCTGCTGCAAGAATATCAATCGATCGAGGCAAGCCTAGGCAACGGGGGCGCGACGGCGACAACCCCGGACACCTTCAACAAGGATCTTTCAGATCTGCGCCGGCAGCTTGAAGAAGCTCGGTTGCGATATACCGAGGACTATCCCGACGTCGTTCAGTTGAAGGACAAAATCTCCAAGATGGAGAAACTGAAGAAGGACGTGGATTCCGAAATAGCGGCCAACCCGAAGCCAACGACGCCGACAAGTGGCGCTGACCCTGGCTCTGCGGCGGAGGTGGAGCATGGGGCACCGTCTTCCATGATGCAAGTTCAAAGCCAGCTTAAGGCCAATCGTTTGGAGATTCAGAATTATCAGCAGCAAGTGAAGAAAATTGAGACCCAAATCACTGACTATCAGGCCCGTCTGAATTTGACGCCCGCGACGGAACAGGAGCTGGCGGATATCTCTCGAGGGTATGAAGAGTCGAAGGCAAATTACGATTCCCTTCTCCAGAAGCAAAACCAGTCACAGCTCGCCACGAGCCTTGAAGAGCGCCAACAGGGTGAGCAATTTCGTATCCTGGATCCGCCGAGTCTTCCGACGAGACCGTCGTCTCCCAATCATTTGCTCATCAGCCTCGCAGGGTTGCTGGTGGGTTTCACGGCGGGAGCCGTTTTAACGGCCTTCCTGGAAATCACCAATGTTCGGGTTCGGCAAGAAAAAGATCTCGAAGAGGCAGTCTCACTTAGAGTATTGATCGGGATTCCTCATCTAGATGCTCCTGGAGAGGGCCGTACTCGCTCTCTATTTCGGCGACTAGAACTTGGTGCGTTGGTGATCATGGTGATTTTGGTAGTGGTTGGAAATCTTTACGCGTTCTACAAAAGTTAGGGACGATGTACAAAACATTTTACGGGTTGGCGTGCAATCCGTTCGAGGTCAGCCCGGATCCGTATTTCTTTTGCCCGACGCCACGTCACACAGAGGCACTAGCCAATCTGGCTTATGGCGTGCTTCGCCGTAAGGGATTTGTCGTGCTCACGGGCGAAGTGGGTACCGGGAAAACTTTGCTCTTGCGATGCCTGTTCGATGCACTGACCAGAAACAAGGTGGCATTCGCATATATGTACAATCCGATGATTTCCGTACAAGAATTCTTCGCCCATGTCATTAACGAGTTTGGCCTCCTTCCCTCCCAAGCTCGAACCAAGAGCGATGCCCTCGCACGCCTCAACAATTACTTAATGGAGCGTTCGCGTCACGATCTCACTACTGCACTGATCGTTGATGAAGCCCAATTGCTTAGCTGGGAACTACTGGAAGAAATCCGCCTACTTACGAATCTGGAGACTACCAAACACAAACTCCTTCAAATTGTCCTCGTGGGGCAGCCGGAGCTCGAGCAAAAGCTCGATTCACCACAACTTCGACAACTGAAGCAACGGATTGGCTTGCGCTGCAACCTGAAGCCCCTGGATATGGAAGAGCTGAAAGATTACATTCATCGAAGACTACAACTCGCTGGGGCTAACTCGCATGCAGCCACTATTTTCCCAGATGAAACGATTGCTTTCATTCAAAAGGTTTCGGGAGGTATCCCGCGCTTAGTCAACACAGTTTGTGAGAATTCCTTGCTGCTGGGCCTCAACCATAATCAGCACCAGATTACGCCCGATATCGTCCAGGAAGTGGCTGAGGATCTTTGTTTGAATAGGGTGGCAGAAGATTTATCCGGATCGTTTGACGAAAGTAAATCGCAATCGGGAGTGAAATCCGAGTGAGCCGACTCTACGACACGTTACGAAAAATGGATAGGGAGAAACGGCTGCCAGGTACCGTGGCGCCCGAGCCGGACCAACCCTTCGAAGTGCTCAATAACATTGAGCCAGGGCCCGTCGAGACGAAATACGGCCCTGCCGTAAGAATCAAACCTGGCAGGACGTCGCGTTTGGTAGCCCTTACAGACCCTAAGAGTTTAGGTGCCGAGAAATTTCGCGCCTTAGCGGCTCGACTGGAGAATCTTCGGCAGAAGTCCGAGCTAAAAACCCTACAAATCACGAGCGCGGTGGTCAACGAAGGCAAGAGCTTAGTCGCCGCAAATCTTGCGGTCACAATTGTGAAGCACTTCGGTTACAAGACGCTTTTGGTTGAAGGGGACATGCACAGGCCAACCCTCTCGACATTGCTTGGATTGACCGGCCTTGAAGGGATCAATCAATGGTGGTGCAGGCGAGAGGAAGACCAAGAGATTGCTCACTACATACACAGATTGGGCGATATGTCACTGTGGTTTCTGAGTGCAGGCTCCGCGTGCGACCAGCCATCCGAACTTTTGCAATCGGCCCGATTTGCGGAAACGTTCATGCTTTTAGTCGGTGGTTTTGACTGGGTCATAATCGATTCAACCCCTATGTCCCCAGTCGTCGACGCGAATCTGTGGTCAAGACTGGTGGACGGCACGCTGCTCGTAGTCCGTGAAGGCGTTGCGCCGATCAAAGCTCTGAAAATGGGCGTGAAAGATTTGGATAATCCGAAGTGGCTCGGGATCGTGCTGAACGAGGCTTCGGAATTTGATCGCGTGAATTATACAGACCAATATTACGGCGTCCAGAAGAAGGCAGAAAACCGGCCGTAAAGACAGATGAGATCAAAGGCCGCCCCGTGATCCGTGTCCTAAATGCCTACTTTCCAAGGCGCACCCTCCTCTTGGGAATTTCGGAAGCATGCCTGATCGCGCTTTCTTTCGTTGCGGCGGCCGTTCTCCGTCTGGGGACAAACGATGCCACCCTGATGCTCCACGACAAGCAGGGCTTTTTGAGGATTCTCGTGCTCTCGGGAATCTTCCTCATTTGTATGTATTACTTCGATCTCTACGATTCCTCCATCCTAAGCAATCAACGCGAAGTGCTCAGTCGTCTGATCCAGGCGCTGGGCACGTTGTGCATTCTCGTAGCCATAGTCTACTATCTTGACCCCCACTTGGAATTGGGCCGCGGCATCACCCTGATAGGCGTACTCATAGTTGCGATTATCTTGGCGCTGTGGCGAGGCTTATTTTCTGCGTTAAATCAACGGCCTCGGTTCGCCGAACGAACCATGATCTTCGGCGACGGGCCGTCCGCCTCAAGACTTTTCCGAGAACTGGATTCCCGCCCAGAGTTGGGTCTCAGCGTCATTGGTCGCATTTTGGTTGGCGGCAATGGAAGCTACGAACTCAACTGGGAAACTGGCAGCCCTCACGGAGCATTTGATAGCACAATTTCCCACGAGGAACTTCCAACCTCTCTTGGTCGGCAAGGAGTCAATCGCGTCATAGTGGCCCTAGATGACCGTCGCGGAAGACTCCCGGTGGAACTGTTACTCTCCATGAAAAGTCGTGGTGTGCGCATCGAGGACGGCACGGAGGTCTATGAGCAGGTTACGGGGAAGATCCCGATAGAATCGCTGCGCTTGGGTACGCTTCTTTTTTCATCTGGTTTTCGTCTCTCCCGCTTTCTAGTGATCTACAAGCGCACCGCTTCCATCGTGGTGTCGATAGTTGGTTTGGTGCTCTGTCTGCTCTTCGTTCCTTTTGTGGTCCTCGCCATCAAACTGTCATCGCCTGGATCTCTTCTCTACCGACAAAAGCGTGTTGGAAAAGACGATGTCATTTTTTGGTGTTATAAGTTTCGGACCATGCGCGCCGACGCAGAGGCTGACACAGGTGCTACTTGGGCCACTGATGAGGATCCTCGGATTACTCGCGTGGGGCGTTTTCTGCGGACCACGCGACTTGACGAAATTCCTCAACTGTGGAATGTGCTGAAAGGCGACATGAGTCTTGTTGGTCCACGTCCTGAGCGTCCCGAGTTTATCGAATGGCTCAAGCAAGAGATTCCGTTCTACAACCTCAGGCATACTGTCCGGCCTGGAATCACTGGCTGGGCACAAATCCGATACAAGTATGGAAGCTCTGTAGAAGATGCCAAGGAAAAGCTTCGCTATGATCTCTTTTATATCAAGAACATGTCGCCGGGACTCGACGCGTTAGTCTTTTTCGATACTGTAAAAACCATTTTGCTGGGACGAGGAGCGCGGTGAAGCTGCTCTTTTGGTTCTCGATATTTCTGATCTTCTATGCTTATTTGCTTTATCCGATCTGGCTGTTTTTGCGGGCTCGGCTGTATCCGCAGCCAGTGCGTCGGAAGCCGATCTTCCCTAAAATATCGATCGTCATGGCTGTGCGAAACGAAGAGAAGCATCTCGGAAGCAAGTTACATAACCTGCAGCAGTTGGATTATCCAGGAGAGTTGGTGGAAACGCTCGTTGTTTCCGACGGCTCGACGGACCAAACCAACGAGATTCTGAGCAATTTTTCAGATACCCGAGTACGCTCGATTCTTTTACCAGCGAATGTTGGAAAAGCTGATGCACTCAATCGCGCCGTCGAGGATGCAAACGGGGACATTGTTGTATTTATGGATGCTCGGCAGCGCGTCGCCACCGATTCTCTCGAAATGCTAGTTGAAAGTTTTGCTGATCCGGCTGTGGGATGCGTGAGCGGAGCCTTGATCTTGGGGGACGGAGAAGAAACTTCCCCACGGGGAGTGGGATCGTATTGGAGAATGGAAAAGGCAATTCGGTCTTGGGAAAGCACCGGCGGCTCAACCGTGGGTGCCACCGGCGCGTTGTATGCAGTTAGGCGAACCCTCGTCCCGCATCTTCCCACCGGCATCATTTTGGATGATGTTTTTATTCCCATGGAGGTGGCTCGGCGCGGTGCACGAGTGATTTTCGAGCCGCGAGCTCTAGTGTGGGATAGCCTGGCATCAACGCCGAAGCAAGAATTTCGGCGTAAGGTGCGGACCCTCTTTGGAAATTACCAACTTCTCCGCATGACTCCATGGTTGCTTACCGCTAGAAACCCGATCCGGTTCGAATTGGTAAGTCATAAAGTGTGCCGGTTGGCTGTCCCGTTTGCCCTCATCGGGGTCATCCTGGCGTCTGTCTTTCTTCCAGGATTCATTTATCGGCTTCCGCTCGCGGCTGCTATCGGCGTAGGCACACTAGGGGCCCTGGCATTCGTGCGAGTGCCTGTGCGCCTCGCCTCCCGTCTAGCTGATCTCGCGTTGGCATTTGTTCTTCTAAATACCGCCGCGATCGTTGCATTTTTTTATTTTTCAGTGGGGAAGAAGCGAGTGTGGATCAACTGACACCAGGCAGAAGTTTATATCGCATGACTCATCCTTCATTGCCAGTCGAACGAGGCGTTGAGATTGGGGAGCAGGTTTCGAATTCAGCCGTCAAACACGAGAAGCGGCGCGAGCCTCTCGGATTCGCGTTTTTCGGGTTATTTCTCTTCATGGTTGTGTACTTTGCCCGCCCAGAAGATTGGATACCCGGATTGGCGGCCATTCCTCTGGCGAAAATAACTGGTATCCTAATCTTTTTGGCCCTGACTTTTTCGTTCTGCAGTATCCGCTGGCGCATGTCCCTGGAAGTTATTTTTCTCGGTCTACTCCTAGTTCAACTTTGGCTCACTGTTCCTTTCTCTTCTGTTTGGAGAGGCGGCGCATTCAACGTTATGCTTGACTTCTCCAAAGTGTTGCCATTGGTCATCGTCATCTACGGAGCTGTCCGCTCGCTGAAACGGCTTCGCTGGATCTTGTTCGTCCAATCTGCTTCCGTGTCCGCAATCACAATCATCAGTATTGTCAAGGCCCACACACCGGGTGGACGTCTGCAGGGTGTTCTGTTCGGGATGTACGGGAATTCGAACGATCTTGCACTCATCATTGACATAAGCCTCCCTCTTTGTTTAGCAATGGCACTTACCAGCAGAAGCTACTGGATGAAGCTCACATGGACCGCTGCTATGCTTGCGATGATTTATGCAGTTTTTTTAACAGCGTCTCGTGGGGGAGCCATCGCACTTCTTGTCGCCGCGCTACTGTGCATTTGGCAGCTCGGTCTCAAGAGTCGTCGCTTCTATTTACTATTGCTCGTACCCTTCGCGATGATAGTCATCTGGCTATATGGCGGGAACTCCCTGCGAGAGCGATTTGACCAAACAAATTTATCTCCTGCAACAAATAACCAAAGCACTGAGGCTTCTAAGTCAGCGCAGCAGCGCGAAGAACTCTTGTTTCAAAGCTTAAAAGTAACCGCCCAACATCCGCTGCTCGGCATTGGGCCAGGAAACTTTGCGATTGAATCTGGGGTGTGGCTTGTCACCCACAACTCTTATACGCAGATCAGCGCAGAAGGTGGTATTCCGGCATTTCTCTTGTACATGCTTATCTTCTGGCGTGGATTTGTCAATCTCAAAGACATCAGAAAGTGCTCAAAAGAAAGAAAGGGAATTCGACTATTCTCAATGGCGCTTGAGGCTAGTCTCGCTGCCTATCTCGTAGGCTCCTTCTTCGCAAGTGACGCGTACCAACTGTTTCCATACTGTTTAGTTGCCTACACCAGTTCGTTGCTCGTAATTGCGCAGAGAGATGGAACAATTTCGAATGGGGCGTCAAAATCACACCTGTTACCTGCCCAGATTGAGGTGACAGATTGGCAGTGAAAGCCAGGGCCGTTATCACTCATGGTCGCTGCCTTTGTTCTTATGAGCGCGTCCCGTTTTCTCAAAGAGGACACTGATCACTGGCAGCCCAAATCGGAGACCGACAAGGCGACACGCTGTGGGGAAGTTGATTGTAGGCTCAATCAGATGGGTATTGGAAGTGTCTCTCCAGAATGGGAATTGAAACCAGCTGTGTGGGGTGGGTAGCCGATGCGCGGTTCCCCTCACTGACTACAAATGCTGTGTCGAGGACCCTGGTTGTTAACCAGGTTTTGAATTTCCGGCAGGGTCCATTCAGGGTGTCGCTCGTGGCTTGCTCTTGAGGTAGAGTCAGGTTTCTCCGCTAAGCGACTGCTCCGTTTGCGACACCAGGGAAAATGGTCGAACTACCCAGAATCACCTGGGTATTCTTGAGAACTTTGCGGGATCGGGATGAATTCTTCAGGGAGAAAGAATACTGTGCCGGAGATGCCTCGCACAGACAAGGTTCTCAACAGCATGCGCTGGCTTCCCGCCTACCTCTGGCAAAGAATGACCCGGACGCAGTCCCGGATCGGGCAGAACCATCTGATTCTTGCACTGGCTGACCATTTTGAGCCTTCCTTCCTGCCCGAGACGCCGGGTAGGTGGGCGCCCCGAGAGGTGCAACATCGACGACTCGAGAAATGGTGCCGCACCTATCCGAAGATTTTTGACGCATGGCGGGATTCGGCTGGATTTCCGTTCGTCCACACCTATTTCTATCCAGCAGAACAATATGACCGCTCCTTACTGGAGCGCCTTGCAGAGCATTGCCATGCTGGATGGGGGGAGATCGAAATTCAACTCCACCATGGAGTGAAAGTCCCGGACACTGCTGAAAATATGCGCCGGCAGCTCGTTGAATTTCGTGATTCACTAGCGAGCCTTGGCTGCCTCTCGCGGGCGCAGGGGAATCCAGAGGTCAGGTATGGCTTTGTGCACGGGAACTGGGCGCTGGCAAACTCTTGTCGGGGTCACTTTTGCGGTGTAGATGAAGAAATGCAAATACTCGCCGAAACGGGGTGCTATGCCGATTTTACGCTTCCTTCCGCACCGAATTCGGCGCAGGTTGCCAAAATCAACGCACTATATGAATGTGCCCTGCCGCTCAATTCCAGCGTGCCGCACCGCCGCGGACACAATCTGAGGATAAACGCACAGCCAAACACCTTCCCGCTGATCTTTCAGGGACCATTGATGTTCGATTTCGGACGGCGTGCTTTGGGTGCCTTGTCTCCGCGGATTGAAAATGGCGCGCTGACTGGCGCGAATCCTCCCTCCTTGCATCGCCTGCAACTTTGGATCGAGGCCACCATCACCGTCCAAGGCCGGCCGAATTGGCTTTTCGTCAAATTGCACTGCCATGGCATGGACCCGCGCGACGAATCCGCCATGGTGGGTTCAGCTATCCAGAGATTTCTGGGAGAGCTCATCGGATGGGCGAGGGAGAACTGCGTGATGCTGCATTTCCTGACGGCACGGGAAATGGTGAACGTCGCCCTAGCTGCATGTGACAGTCGCGAAGGCAACCCGTCCGACTATCGAGATTATCGCCTCCGGCTAAATTTTAGGCCGCTTTAACCGGAGAGTGATTAGTGACCACGCGCGGAGTAGATCAATCTGACCATGAATGACGGAACCGAAGGCATCGTCGGTCTGACCTTCACCCCTCAATCCGCGCAGAGGTGTATATGATTTCCCGCCACGGCGGGCAAGTCGCATTTGCGGAGAGGGGGGAAGATGTCCAAGCGAAAATACTCGGAAGTAGAGATGATCGGGGCGCTCAAGCAAATGGAGGCGCGACGCACGGCGGCGGACATGGGCCGCGAGTTGGGCGTGTCCAAGCACACCATCTACGCCTGGAAAGCGAAGTACGGCGGGATGAGTGTGGGCGAAGCGCAGCGGCTGCGGCAACTCGAAGACGAAAACCAGCGGCTGAAGAAGCTGATCGCCGATCTCAGCCTGGACAAGGACATGCTGAAAGCGGTGATTGAAAAAAACGGCTGGAGCTCGTAGACCGACGAGGGGAAGCGCGCTGGCTGTGGTCGCATTATCTGGTGAGCCAGCGACGGGTCTGCGGGCTGATGGTGCTGGCGGAGTCCAGCTTTCGCTACGTGAGCCGACGCAACGATGAGCCGCTGCGCGTGCGTCTGCGGGAAGCGGCGCGGGAAAATCCGTGCTTGGGCTACCGGCGATTGCAGATTGTGCTGGACCAGACGGGAGAGCATGTGAATCACAAGCGCATCTATCGCGTGTACCGCGAAGCGGGGCTGATGATTCGGCGCAAGGTGCGGAAACGCCTATTGCGTGCGGGCGTGGCGCGACCCGTGCTGGAGAGGCCGAACCAGGAGTGGGCCTTGGATTTCGTGCGGGACGCCGCCGAGAGCGGGCGGAAGTTCCGGCCGCTGAGCATAATCGATCCTTTCACGCGGGAATGCCTGGCGCTGGAAGTGGACACCAGCATGGGCAGTCGGCGCGTGACGCGGATGCTGGAAGGGATCATCGCCGAGCGCGGCGCGCCGCAGGCCATTCGCTCGGACAATGGGCCCGAGTTTACCTCGCGGCATTTCCTGGCGTGGTGCACGGAGCGGAAGATCGAAGTGGTGCATATCGAGCCGGGCAAACCGGTGCAGAATGCGCATGTCGAGAGTTTTCACGGGAAGTTGCGGGACGAATGTTTGAACGCGAGTTGGTTTGCGAATCTGTTTGAGGCGCGTCGGAAAATCGCGGCGTGGCAAAAGGAGTACCACGAACAGCGGCCGCACAGCAGTTTGGGCTATGTGGCTCCGGCGGCGTTCGTCCGCCGAATGGCGGCTCTGCGGTCGCCTACGGCTCCCTGCGCGCCGCCATTCGGAACCAACCCAGAACCAGAAGCTATAAGCTCAGGAGGTTCAAACGTCGTATGATCCACTGCGCAAAGTTTGGGGGCAGATCAGGTCCTGCACAAACGGCCTGTCCCGCTCTGGCCACTGCAGCTGCAAAACGCGGGATGCACTGAGACTGTTCGGTATTTATGGCACCCTTGGTACACGGTCCACGCCAATGGACGACGAGGCGAAAGCAGTGGTTACTACCGAAGCGGGAAACAGAAGCTAGGTCATGCGACTGACGACTGAAATGGAAAATGGTGGGAGTTCAGAAGGCAAGAGTGTCGGAGGGACAGGACGGAAACTCGCATATGGTTCAGCACTGCGGGTTGCAAGTCTGGGTGCCACCGGCTTGGTATCGGTCCTCATTATGCCTTTCGTTGTGCGTTCTCTGGGAGACCGGCTGTATGGGATTTGGACACTCGTCGCAACCTTCGTTGGTTACTACGGACTCTTGGATCTGGGACTATCGGGTGCTGTTAGCCGTTTCATTGCAGGCGCACTGGGATCGGAGGATGAGGAACAGTGTAATCGTGTTTTCAACACGGCTCTGATGGTCTTCTCTGCAATTGCCGTCGTCTTGGTGGTGTTTGGCAGCGCAGTAGCGGCACTTGCCCCATTGTTTTGCAGAAGTCCAGACGATGCAGCTCTTTTCTGGAGAGTCATTCTTATACTCACCTTCAGCCTTGCCCTCGGATTCCCTCTCAAGGTGTTTATCGGAGCGCTTGAGGCACATTTACGTTTCGACAGCACTGCGGCCCTTGAACTTCTCTCGTTGAGCATCCGCACCGCCCTGGTGATTGCAACTCTTCTTTGCGGCTATAAAGTAGTAGGCCTCGCCTGGGCTACATTTTTCGCTGGTATTCCCTCTGCTGTCCTATATGTGTATTTGTCACACCGAAACCTACCCTTTTTGCGTATCGACAGAAAATACTGGAGTCGCGCCACTGCGAAATCCTTGTTTTCGTACAGTGCTTTCAGTGCAATCCTGCAACTGGCAAATATCATTCGGTTTGATGTTGACGCCCTTGTAATTGCTGCATATGTGAGCTTGGCGGCTGTGACGCATTTCAGGATCGCAAGCGCCTTAGTACAGAATTTTCTAGGACTCATAACGGCGATCGTTGGAGTTTTTTCTTTCGTGTTCAGTCGGCAAGACGGCGCAAGGGACTTTGAGGCAATCAAGAAGACGTTTTTCTTCGCTACCAAGATTTCGGCTTGTGTCTCGAGCTTCGTCGGCTTTGGATTGATTGCCTGGGGCAAGCCATTTATCGCACGTTGGATGGGACCGCAGTACTTGGATGCCTATCCCTGTCTCGTGATTCTCGTCTTGGGCTATATCTTTGCCCTCTGGCAGACACCGTCCGTGAGTCTTTTCTATGGGATCTCCAGACACAAAGTATTCGCCATATTCACCTGTGCCGAAGCTCTAGCCAATCTGCTGCTGAGTCTGTTGTTGGTTCGGAGCTATGGGATATTCGGAGTGGCATTCGGAACATTCCTGCCGATGGTGCTGGTGAAACTTCTCATCCAGCCGTTATACGCGTGCCACGTCCTTTCCGTTTGCTATACAGACTACCTCTGCCGCATGGGGAAAACGTTGGCCCTCATCGCCGGGTCCTTGGTTGTTCCATTCTTGCTGTCTGCCCATTTCGCGTCGCCAGACTACAAGAGCCTGTTCGCTTTGGGGATTGCCTCAATGCTTTGCTATTCTCTGCCTTTGATGATCTATGAGTTCACACCTGCGGAAAGGACGATGCTGCAGCAGGCCATTTTCCCGCGTTGAGCGTGAATTGAAGCATCGCTATCTCTACCTAAGGACGACAACTGAGCCGAACAACTTCTAGTGGCCTGTACCAACTGATTGTGTATCGACATGGTGAGAGGCATGAGCATATCGTCAACCTGGTCGCGCCTATAATGGATTCGTTTACAGTCTATGTGTAGTTGTTACAGGCCATTAGTTCCGAGTATCATAGGCGAAAGATTGCATTTCGATGCGGACCATTTGACCATGTCCTTTGCCCAGCACCCCCTTCGTCGTGTAAATCTAGGCCTCAAACGCGCAGAGGTAAGACGCACCGTTCGCCTAGACCTTACCTGTGGGTATAATACTTGCCGAGAATGAGGTGCATCATAAGGCTAGAGAGCAACGCTGCAGGGAAAGGGAGGGTTTGAATCTCCGTGCGATCTCGATGGAACGACGTTTGAGGACATACTTAAATGTGAAAAAGCGCTCTGCCGTGGAATTACTGCGCAGAGTGATATTTCAGTCGGGTGTCCTCGCCCGTATCGCGCGGCGACAAAGATGCAGCGTAATATTGGTCTTTCACGAAATCCCAAAGGAAAGTGCGGAGGAATTCCACACTTTACTTCAATATTTGTCAAAGCATTTCGCTGTCCTGCCATTGGAAACACTTCTCGCCCGGGCAACGCGGAGCGATGCCGAAAGGTCCACCGCCCTTGCACTAAGTTTCGATGATGGCTTGCGGAACCACAGGTCCGTTGTTTATCCGGTGTTGACCGATCTAAATCTTCCTGCCACCTTCTATGTTTGTCCGGGTCTAATTGGCCGTACAAAAACCACGTGGACGTGGGAAATGTGGTGCCGCATCCCATGGTTGTCCGACGCACACCGAAGCGCAATTTGCGCACCGGACTGGATTGCAACTCCCTCACGAGTGGAAATTCTTCTTCAATGGATGAAAACGCTTACATTGGAGAGGCGCAGATTTATAGAACAGGAAATAAGGCTTCGAACTCCAGAATTTAACTTCACGGATGCCCAGCTCAGTCTATTCGAGCTGATGAGCTGGGAGGAACTCGCAGAACTAGATGCTGGACTCATCAACATCGGCTCCCATACTATGACGCATTGTGATTTACCACCGCTCAACCCCGAAGAGTTGGCGGTAGAAATTGAGGGCTCTCGCGTTGAATTGGAATCTCGCTTGCAAAGGCCTGTGCGTGATTTCTGCTATCCGGACGGACTCTATAACGAAGCCGTGGTTCGGGCTGTCGCAAAAGTATATCAATCCGGTGTGACGGCCATCTGTGGAAGTATAAGACCTGGCGACCGTCCGTACACTCTCAAACGTGTTGGAGCGGACCCGGACCCTCAATTGGTGAGTTGGCTCCTGGCGACTCATACGAGTCCGTCCCACCGATGTTGATTCCCTAAGATGTCCGAATGAAATCGCTAGCTTCGTTTTGAATCGGCTTCAGTACGCCGCAACTTCCGGCCAATTCTTTCGCATAAACCTTGGAAGTAGTTTTTCAGTCCGTAAACACCAGGACGCCAGTCCTGTGTCGCGAAATCGTCATACCGCACGTTTCGGCCCCAGAACTTGAGGAAGTTCACCAAAGTTGGGAGCCGGCGAGGGTAGGGCAGCCGCCATCCAGGAGATGGACCGCGTAGCACGCTCTCTAAGTGCGTTAGATCCCCGGCCAAATAGCGGCACGCTATTCCATGATGATAGGATTTGACTTCCTCGACGGTGTGACCGACAACCCCTCGATACCACATCAAAGGGAAATCTACGCCTGCTTCTACGGCAAGTTGCATCGAACCCCAAGGCCTGGGGTTAACCTCCATAAAATATGGCGTTCCTTCCGAGTCGACGCGGTACTCAACCATTGCAAGACCTTCCCATCCCAACGCACGAAGCAAGCGCTCGCTCGCGTCCATCAGGCTGGGATCACCTAGAGTGCTCACGCGCAAACTACTCCCGGACCCGGTCGGATTCGTATCTCGAATGCGCTGGTGTTGAAATCGGGCAAGAACGTTCCCTTTGTTAATCAAGAAAAAGCAGCCCACCCCGGTTCCAGGCACGTAGTTCTGAAGCATAGGCCAGGGAGTCTGCTCGCAGAGATGGCAATAAATTCTACGGAGCATGTCCGCATTAAAGGCATATTGTACGGAAACCGCAAACCGTCGACCATCCTTGCATGCAATGCTTGAGTGGGGCTTTATGACTAGCGGCCAATGACGGTTCTCTCGAGCGACTTTTTCGACATCCTCCCAACCATCAACAAAAGTCGTGGGAGGAATGACTAAATTTAGGTCCCGTGCCAAGCGCATTACGGCGCTTTTGTCGAACGCGATTCTGAGCCTTGTCGGGTCCGGGAGCGGTACACGGACATGGGGCTCCAGACATTGGCGCCATTCACTGATTAGCGGTATGGTGCATTCGGTCGTCCCAACGAGCAACTCATATTCGCTGCATGACACTGTGCGTATGAGCCACTTACGAAAGTCCTCCACATTATCAAGAGGAGAGGGATAGACCTTGAAATCAGCACAATAGCGTGATCGCCGCGCGGGGGCATCCCGTGAAGAAGCAGCAATTGTCGTCAGAATCCCCGCGCGACCGAGCGACCGAGCGAACGCGAGAGTTGCCAATGAACTTCCGTCTAGAACTAAAACCGACAGTTGTCCTCCTGTTTTCCTATGCTCTAGTGAGCCTGTGGAAGTAATCAATCGATTGGCCAATAGCTTCTGTTCCGAGGTCGGATCTCAGTCGAGTTCGCCCACACTTTAGCAATAGCGAACTCTGTCGAATCCAATACAACATCAGGAAATACGGAATCACCGATTCATCTACGCCGATTCTTCGTGCATAGTTCCTAATTAGATCAGACTGCACCAATTTTCCGCCAAGTGCTTTGTGAAGCGTCATCACGCGATGATTCAAATATACTTGATCAATATCTTCGTCTTTTTTAATTATACAATTAAACATATCAATGAATGGCAGTGACTTCGATTCATACGATTCCCAATGCAGCACACCTGCGACTTGCATCCCTGGCGTAACGAACAAAATATTGTCTTGCCAGAAATCACCGTGAATTGCGCATAGAAAACCGTCACTCTGGGGGGCTACTCTGCCAAGATAATCAGCTATATCGTTAATCTTATGCTTAACGTCATCCTCAGGAATGCCCCATCGTCGATGATAATTAGCCAGCCGCAGTCCGTATTTCCTAGCACTACGTCTCAGTATCTCAGCCCAACTCCCACCTACCTGCATTGAGCTCTTGCATAGCATCGAGAGATACTCAACGAGCCCCGAAAAAAAAACGCTGGGGCTCGTGTTCGCAACTAATTTCGTCATAACCTGACCTGGGATAAGAGTCTCGACACAATAGGCTTGGTCAAGGTACCTGTCACTAGCGACTGGACGTGGCATCAGGTAGATGTTCAAGTGCGAACCAACTGATCTGGAGATCCGCTTTGAAATGCGCAGCGAAACTTCGGATCGATGTTCCGCCTTTGCTGACAGTGGAAGCTTAATAACGTAGTCCGTCTCGTCACTCAAAATACGGACAAGTACGATTCCAGATTTGTCCACTGAATATTTACTAATAGACAATCGTGCGTCCTTCAAATGAACAGCCGAGATGTGATCTATAAGGCGCATAATATATGGCTCAGAAGTGACGTTGCCCCCAAGGATTCCGAAAGACTCGCTCATCACACGAAATAGGGGGCGTATTATTAGATTTCTGAGTCGCTTTGTTACCGTCACCTGGCCTGCTAGGGTTCCATTGATCATCGTCGGGTCGGAAAGACGAACTGCCCTACTTACCTCCCGGTAATCGGGGATAAAGCCCCAGAAATCTGACTCCATGAATCCGGCAGCTCTCAACAGAGATTTGTAGCCTATTCGAGAGTAAGTGTAACTTCGGTAGGGCTTACCGTGCATCAATTGAGAATACAGGTCAGCGATTTTTCGAGGTAGTAGAGATATATACCGCAAGCGAGCGTGCTCTTCGCGTTTGCCAAGTAAATATCCAAAGCCGAAGCGATTTTCGATGCCGATGAACAACACCCCAGTTTCGGACAGGATTCTGCGTAATTCCCGCAAGAACTCCAATTGAACGGATCGGGGATGGCCGTCAGTACCTTCTGGAACACGTTCCAAAACTCCGTTGACAACGATTACATCTACAGATTTGTCCTTCAAAGGTATGTGACGAGTATCTCCGGAGCAAAATACAGTTACGTTACGAAGGTTTTCCTGACGGGCTCGTAGTTGCGTAAACTGCGCACGCTCCAGTGTAAGGTCAGTCGCATACACTGTGGCATAATTGCGTGCAAGACTCGTTGTGATTGCCCCCGGTCCGCAGCCGTAATCGAGTACCGTGCCACTTTCAAACCGCTCGAGCAAGAACTTGAATCCAGACCGTAATTCAGACGTGGCGTAGTCCAGAAAATACGCTCTTTCGCCGTCATCGGGATTTTCTGAAACAGTTTCTAATAAAGCCTTATTCCAACCCACTGACGAGGCCCGCGCGAGGATATTCCGCATCACTTCTTTAGGAACTTCTCCGTAATAAAAGACCCGATTGTTAGAAAAAATAGGCAAGCCATCCACAACTGGGTACTTTTTACGACAAGCGGTGCACTTTAGCTGATCGCTAACAATGCAGAGTTCGTTTAAGCATTCTGGGCAACGATATACGGACATTTTATCTTCCCTAATTACGCTATTACCATTTGCTATCGCCCTGTGTCTCTTTTAAAGATTTGGTGTTGACCGTCGAGTATCCTATCATCTGCACCAGTTGCGGCATGCCTAACTTGGACGACGAACCCAAAATCGTCGATGTAATCCACCAGCAGCAATCGCCCCTCTTTGAGGTGCAAAGTTGAAAGAATTTCGAGGACGGCATTTTAGTGTAAAGCACATGATGATTGCATTCGTCAGTCAACATCTCTTCCGCAATTATAACTACACAATAAGACACGGTCTGGCTGCGGGAATGCGAAGAAGGGGCGGTCTAGGATTTTTGCCAATTGACCCAGGTGAGACGCCCGAGACTAGTTTCTTGCGAACATTATCGCTCGATAATAAAGTGGTTTATGACGTCGGTGCATTCGAAGGCGTGCTCACGCTGTTTTTCGCCCGGAAGGCCAAGCATGTCGTCGCGTATGAGCCAAACCCACATAATTTTGCTCGGTGTATTGAGAACATTCGGCTGAATAATTTGAAAAATGTGAGGGTTCTGAACCGAGGGGTGTCGGATTGCGCCGGAACCATCAATTTGACTTACGATCCGCTCATGCCGGGCGCCGGGTCGTGTGAGATAGCCATTGCACATCAGATAAGTTCTTCAATAAAGAGTTCGCGGAATCTTAGGATCCCTATCGTGTCCTTAGATGACGATATCAGCCTGAACGATCTGCCAGCCCCAAATCTCATCAAACTTGACATCGAGGGGATGGAATTCCAAGCTTTGAAGGGCATGCAACGTACGCTCCAGAAGGATCATCCGGATTTATTCGTTGAAATGCACGGAGCGACGCACAAGGAAAAGACAGAAATTGCTGAGGCGGTGATTCACCTGCTCGAGACGTGTGGCTATCGGGTATTTGATGTAGAACGCGGCCGTTATTTGACTCGCTCGAGTTTAGGTAATCAACGACCCGGTCACTTGTATTGCACTCCGCTTTGAAGTCGGGACGCCAGCGGGACTCAATGAGAACAGTAGAGCACTCTAGGGCCACGAACACTATTAAACCCCAAGCTGGGGATAAAAGTACCTTCGTAATTTTGCACGAATTTCCGAGTCCTGACTTAGAGAAGGCCTGGCGTGATTTGTTGTCTCGAGTCGAGGTTCCTGCCCACTATGACTCGCCGGAATTCTTCGTGGAGCCTAAATGGATTGGAAAGCAGCATTTTGCAATTTTGGCTCTGAACCGAGACTCGGTCATGGGGGTTATGACTGGGCGGCACATGGGGAACGAGGCTATGTCTGGATTGCAATCGCGTCCACAATTGTGCGTCGACATGAAAGTCGACACAACCGCCACGCTTGCGAGCTTGGCACGAGGGCTGTTAACGGAGGCCGGGTCAGCAAAGCTGGTGACCGTCTATAACTGGAGTTCGATGCCACTAGACGCTTTCGAGTCTTATGGCTTCCGTCGTCGAGACCTAGAGGGCGATGTTGTGCTCGATCTAACGAAAGGTCCAGAAGTTCTATTTAGGGAGCTTCACGCTAGCAGGCGAAAAAATATTCGTCAGGCCATCAAGAACGGCGTGGAAGTGTTCCAAGCTAAGACGCCAGAAGATGTCGAAACCCTTTACCAAATTCACTTAAGGTGGCAGCAGACTACAAGGAAAAAAATATGGACACCCCAAATCCCACGAGAGGCGTTCGAGCAACGGTTCTACCATCGAGACAACATTCGGTTCATCTTAGCTCGGTATTCGGGAAAAATAATTGCCGGCATAACGCTCCGGTTCTGCCCTCGCGGACTTATTGAGTTCTCGGAACACAGTTCTCTGGATGAGTTCCTGCATTTGAAACCCAACGACTTACTGCAATGGAAGGTGATCGAGTGGGCTTGCAACGAGGGATTCCGTCGTTGTTCGTTGGGAGGCGCACATACTTTTCACAGGAGGTTCGGAGGAACAGTCGTTCCGATCATTCGGTACCGTATGGATAGAACCTGGTTCCATCAATATGATCTCCAAGAGGCGGCGATGGACAGAGCGAGA
This sequence comes from Candidatus Acidiferrales bacterium, assembly GCA_035534055.1. Classification (GTDB taxonomy): domain Bacteria; phylum Acidobacteriota; class Terriglobia; order Acidiferrales; family UBA7541; genus Palsa-295. The sequence continues at coordinate 20,960 of DATLST010000118.1, forward strand.
TTGCATTTTCGCAGATTGCCTCACCGCGTGCAGAAAGTTGTTCGCCGAATTCTGAACAAGCCTGAGCAGGTCCCGTAGCCATTAACTGAGCTCCTTATCCGTGTCATGTCCCTCCGTTTCGGGTGCCAACCCGTAAACAAGAGCCCTGGATATCAGTCCGCCTAAGGTCGTGGCGAACGGCACAAGCCATAACCCATGGAGGCCGATAATTGGTAAGAACTTGAATACGCGGCAGCAAGCAGGCGATTCAGGCGAGCAAAAACAAGCCGTCGGCACGCCGCGGCCTCGCTGGGAATTGCTCTAATCTCAAATTTCTTGCGTCGCAGGTCAGAAGGGCATTAGGATGCGCGAGGTAGGAGTCCAAATCGGAAATCCCAGTTAAATACTAATATCGCGATATCTTCGGAAGCTGAGGTGTTGGATATGCGTGTCCTGGATTTAGGTTGCGGCCAAGGGATTCCGCTTCGCAGGCTGGGTGTCACTGATAGCGATGAAGTTTTTGGTATTGATATCGATGAAGGTGACCTTGAAATAGCCCGCAATCGTTTTCCCAATCGCAAGTTCATGGCAGGAAAGGGCGAGGACCTATGCTTTCTTGACGAAAACACTTTCGATTTAGTCATATGCGAGGTTTCTTTACCTTATATGAATATCCCTCGCGCCCTGGCCGAAATCTATCGAGTCCTCAAGCCTGGCGGGTCCGTTTTTTGAGTCTGCATTCTGCTCGTTTCACTCTGGCAGAATTGATGAAAACTGCTTTGCCAAAACCGATCCCATCAATATACAGGCTGTATGTCCTGGGGAACGGCGTCTGGTTTTATATCACAGGTAGAACCTTTCGGTTCTCGAAGAAAAGAATAGAATCCTTCCAGAGCGAGCGCGGAATAATGAAAGCTCTTGGGAGAGCAGGTTTTGCCAACATCCGATTCACCCGGACGCAAGCTCGATTTATCGTAGAAATCGTCAAGGAGTAATTCCGAACAAGAGACTGGACTCGGCATGGTCAATGAAAGGGCCGAGGATCTTCCGAGACAAATCATCCTGGAACTATTGATGAGGCCGCAAACAATAACTTTCGCGAGCCGGCAAGCTAAATGGCTTCTCGTAATCGGCTGCGGCCTTCGCATGACATTTTTCTTCTTCTCCCGGAACAATGGCGGTGATGCATTCGCTCGCGCGGCCGTAACCGCGCGTTGGCTTCAGCATCCTAGTTTCAGCCTGGACTTCGGAGGGCCGAGGTGGCCGCCGCTACATTTTTGGTTAATGGCTTTATTCGCGCAGATCGTCCCGGATGTGATACTGGCCTGCCGGCTTCTAAGTTTGGTAGCGGGCTTAATGTCGCTCTGGCTGTTTTGGAGACTGGTGTCTCGCTTGTACGGCGATTGGGCGGCTATACTTTCCCTCGCAGTGTTTACGTTTTATAGCCTGCATATTGCGTACAGCACTACCTCCTCTTCCGAAGAAATATTTGTCGCTTTCGTCCTCGGGGGCCTGCTTGGAGTCTTTACGTTCCGCGCCTCGGGAAAGTATGGCGCACTCGTTGCAGGTGGCCTATCGCTCACAGCGGCTGCGGCCATTCGTTTCGAGGCCTGGATCGTAATTTTTGCACTCGCCCTGATTTTCCTGCTAGGCCAGGAGAGCCGGCCATTCCTTCGCGGCGGGTACTGGAAGGCGTTGCTTGCATTCGGAGTCACGAGTGGGGCTTGGCCGATCTTCTGGAGCATACACACTTGGCTTATGACGGGGTATCCATTTTATGGCCTAACCGACAATCGAGCGAGCATACCAGCTCAACTTGCGGTGAACCCGCATGGGCCCTTCTATGAGCTGGCACTGTCCCCAGGCGTGATCGTGCTGACGCTTACGCCGGTCGCGATAGCTGGAACGTTGTACGGATTGTGGCTGTCGCTTCAGAAGCGGAAGAATCTCGATTTTGCATTCGTGGTGGCATTCTTCGCATTATTCCAGTTCGCTACTATAGCGACACATGGGATCTTAGCTCTGGCGCGGTATACGCTGATGCTAGGAACTCTTTGCGCCGCGATTGCCGGCTACGGTCTGGCGGAACTGAGCGCGAAAGTTTTCGGGACGAGACGCGATCGCACACTAGCCGTTTTGACGGCCGTGCTAGTTGCCAACCTTGCACTCATTGTTGGTCTTAGCCAGTACCGCAATCCCTTTGAGGATAAGTTTCGCTCCGTTTCTCCTCTCATGCAATTCCCCGTTCATGTTGAAGAGGTGGGGAAGATTCTGCACCCCAGAATGAAACTGACGGACCACGTCATAGTCGACAATTACAACGATGAACCGAACATACTAGGGATCGCGATCGGGCTTCCCTTGCTTGCAGGAGACCGTGCGTTTTTCGTGTCCGATCTAAACGGAACTGATCCATTTCCTTATCTGAATTCCCGACACCCACGCTTCGCTATCTTGTCACCACGGGGCATGCTCGGGTCCAGCCTTGACATGCCAAAGGATTGCTCAAAGTATTTGGTGATCCGCGGCATAGAATTTCAGTGTATTTTTAGAAATAATATCTATTGGGTTTACGAAATCCATTACCGGTCGACAACTAGCTAGGTGGCCCCTGCGAATGTATTTTTCTTCGGCGCACTCTAATCAACCACTACTTTCAAATCCGTAGGCGGTTGAGGTGCGTCGGGCACGGGAGCGGTTGACGTATTCTTTATCCCAGTCGCAACCACATACGCATCTGTATAATCCGTTATGCCACCGTAAATCTGGCCCAATCCGAAATCGGAATCGAAGATGACGTACGCTCCATCCCGGCTGATGGAATCTCGTGAAACTTTCCAGTAATCAGAAGGTCCGGGCCGGGAACGGGATTGGAATACGCGATAAATCCTCGATCCGTCCGGACTCAGTATGGCCGAATCGTTATTGAGATAGCCCCATTGTCCCGCAGTGGTCGGATTATTATTGGCATTGGTAGGCTGGTTCCAGTTCGCATTGAGGGGATAAGACGCTGAACTCGTGCCGCTGAAGCTGCTGCCATCCTCATCGCTAAATTCGATCCAGTTGTTGCCGACAAGGTTCCTTGTGCTGCCCAGGTGTGCGTCGCCACTCCAAGGAGTTGCCACCATGATGCAGGTGACTCCACTCCCATCCACTCGGATGGTTTCGACACCACCTTGACCGCCATTCCCGGAGCCGGCACAGCCCGGTATGCGCGGGTAAGTGTCGAATGTAACCACAATGTCGTTTCCGCTGTCGTCTCGGCTTTCCACCGAGTGATTGTTCGTGTCGGAGAGGTGCCGCACATAATTCGCGTTTGCTGGCGTGCATCCGATCCCGGAGCATGGTGCGCCGAATAACTCAAACCCGGTTAGGCATGGTCCAGACGTGCAGGAGCCGAATGGCGTCTGGATATGCGAGCCGCCCCAGTTCACCACCATCTGATTGCTTCCAGTAATCTGCACGTTGTCGAATGACTGAGTGAAGTTATAGACCGGCCCTTTCGTATCGGTCGATATGGTGTACACGAAAATATCGGTGCTTCCGTCGGAAGTACGCACGCCATCCAGCACAATGTGGTCGGGAGAGAACATGTCACCCTCACCACCGCCGAAATCAATATGGGTGTATTCGGAAAAGGTGTGCAGCGTGGTCGAAGTGACCGTGCAGCTTGGCGCGCAACTGGAATAGTTTGACGGAACGGTCAGCTTATAGAGGACATTACCGGAGCCAGGATTGACGATGTAATAGCACACCAAAGGATTCACGGGGTCCCATCGGCAACCCTCGCCTCCGCCCCACGGCAGGCTTCCTCGCGGCACGATGACGTTCCCGGAAAGGTCGGTGAGGAAATAGGAATTGCAGCTCAATAAAACGAGCGTGTCGTTGGCATTAACAGGACTCATGTTGGAATATTCATGGTTGCAAAAGTTTCCGTTAGCCGGAGACACCGTGGAGTTCGTCAGCCGTCTGATCGTGCAACCATAGGTATTATCCGTAATCGTCCCACCGACACTTGCCGGAGGACCAATCGTTGACCCGTCGTAGTGTTCTTCGCTTGCCGTGGCGTAGTGTGCAGCAATGTGGATTCGCGAATCATTGAGCGATCCGCAAGTGGGGGAAGATTGCGCTTTGGCCGTAGAACAAGCAGCAAGAATGATCAGTATGGTGAGTGATATTCTCATGATCTCGTTCCGGTTGCAAGAAAAGTTGATCCTGCGGTGACAAACATGTTCTGGTCACCCCTATTATTGTAAGCCACTCTGCCGCCTCCGATAGAGATTTCCGTACACCACCTCTCGTGACCTAAACCTGAAGATCCCGATAAACTTTCCAAGTCTATCGTTTCCCTAACTCACGAAACTACTGGCCGAAAGGATAGGTAAGGAACAGGTGTCATTAGTATTTGATGCCCACACCGACCAAGACAAGCTACAAAAAGGGTTTATCGCGTAGTCGCTCCACCAGCACCGCACCAAAACGCTCCGTGTTTCGCGCGATGTCGTAATCACGCACGATGCGAGCCCGTCCCCGCATGCCTATCCGCAGGCATAACTCGGGAGATTCCAAAAGATTGCGGATGACTTTTTTTAAGTCCTCCACATCCCCAACCGCGAACAGCATTCCCTCTACACCATGCTCGATCAACTCGGGTACACCTGTGATGTGAGGAGCGACGCAGGGTATCTGCATAGCCATGGCTTCCATCAGCACGATCGGAATGCCTTCCGCCAAGCTGGGCAGTACGAATAGATTCGCTTTAGCATACAGCGTCATGAGCTGAGTTTGATCGACCCAGCCAGCGAATTCGACGTTAGATGCGATGCCCAGTTCGGCGGCAAGTCTCTCCAGCCATGGGCGGTCGGGCCCATCACCTACAATGCACAATTGGACCGGGCAGCTTTCCGCTTGCAAGACCGCAACAGCTTCGAGCAGCAACGCCTGCCCTTTCTCCGGCGCTAGACGACCCACGCTCAGTAGGCGCGGCGGCGAGGAGATAGTTTGCTTTGTTCGGGATGCAAACTTCGCTGCATCTATTCCAAGAGGAACGTACACCAGCTTGGACCATTCACTCCGGTCGCATGCAAGCATCAGTTGGCCGCGTTCATGGCGGCTGATTGAGCGCACGAACAGCGCGCCCTTGATGCGCTCGGTCAGACGCGCGGCCGAAGGATCGTACAACTCCCCGAATCCGTACACTCCAAACGACATCGTAACCGGGAATGCGCACGCGGTGATTAGGGCAACACCTGCGGAAAAACTCGCGTGAACGTGAGAAATGCTCAGTTGCCGCATGCGCCGGCCGACTAGAATCGCCTCGGCAAAGTATGCCAAATGATAGGCTACTCGCTCGGGGCTGCTCCCTGCCAATCCGAGGGCGAAGATTAGTCCACGCAAATAACGCAGCGGATGCCAGAGAAACTCACCAATGTTCAGGAATGCAACCAGCGACGCCGGCACAGACTTAACGTAATAAGTGCGCGCTACCTCCTCGCGCTCATCCTGACTGAGCTTTTCTAGCGGACGATCGGGTAGGCTTATCGACACCACCGACACTTCGAGGCCAAGGCTTCGGAGAAGCCGTACCTCAGCGAGCAGATATCCATGATTGATGGCCGGGAACTGACTAATCAGGTAGAGCAACTTCGTCTGGTCAGCCACGAGCCGCCCGCTCCGCCGCGACCACGGCGGCAAATCCATCCGCCAGTGAAGTGCGCGGGTGCCAGTCAAGTTCTATGGCAGCGCGCGAAGTGTCAGCTCCCCCATCCAGGATTTCCCCTGGGCGAGGTTCGTCGGCGCTCACAACTGATTTGCAGACCCCAGCCGCATCATTGACCAGTTCGGCCACTTCCGCCACACTCGCCGAGCGCCCGCTGCCAATGTTAAAGGCGCCACGGGCGCCGGGGCGCAATGTGGCCAGCAAAAGCGTGACGGCATCTTGTACATAAAGATAGTCCCGTTTGGGGCGCAGGTCTTTGACGCGCACCACCGCTACAGATGCGTCCAGAACTTGGCGGACGATCGAAGGAATCAAAAATGAATGACGCTGCCTCAGACCGTAAATGTTGAAGGGACGCACGATCACCGGGGGAGCCCAAAGTACTGCTCATGGAATCGAGTCATGTTTTCGGAGAGAATCTTCTTGTGATGGATTGGCGGCCGCCCGGTGGATGGTTTTCGGCGATCGGCAATCGTAGCGGCAGACCATACACGTAAGAGCTTACCAGAGTTAACGTAGCTTGATTGCGACGACAGTTTTAAAGAACGTTCACCGTACTCATCACGTTAGAGGTGTCGAAGATACGGAGATTCTGCTAACTTTCTGGTACGAACTCTTCCCAGCCAGATGAAACACGCGGCCCACACCCTCCATGGGTAGCGCGCAATTGGTGATATCCCCGTCGGCAATCGAATGCGGCCGTACTACGCGAGCCTGTAATCCGAATGCTGCAACTAAGTGGCGGTCCCAATAATCTGTCGCGCCAGTTACTCTATTATAGTTGGTGACGAAGTAACAGTCATCGCCGACGATTTTCACATTCTTCTACCGCACGCATGTAGTCATCCACGCGGCCAATATCCCGTCAATAGCTGGCATAGCAGTCGGCAAAGGCAGCAGTCTGCGTCCCTATACGGTAACCTCGCTCTTTTCGGTGCGCAATCGCTCGTGGTCGCAAATTACCGGGACACTGGCGCCCATTGTTTCGCCGATGAACTTGGCCAAATCACCGAGGGCAATCTCATGGTTCGATCCGACATAAGCTATGATTATATAGTTGTTTCCCCTCCTGTGGTGGGTTGAATCAACTCCCATCCTTGGCCATTCTCACAAGACGAAGCGGACGGACATTGCGCTGGGCTACAGGCTGCCCACCTCGGCGTGTAACCCTGGCGAGCAAATCCAACCTCACAGCCCATGACTGTGATATAAAAACTGTCTCGCTTCTCCTGGACTAAATCCTCGTGCTCGTCAGAGCTGAGTCTAGGAGTACAGGTCACTGGACAAAGCCCGTCCGGGAAATGCCGAAACGGTTTCGAACTGCGGGTAGGCCAAAATCACGACAAGTAGCCCGCAGTGGAGTCACCGAGAACCATTTATGTGCGGAATTGCAGGCATCGTAAGTACTGAACTCGGTGCAAGGCAGGATGTCGAAACCATCCGTCTGATGTGCAGTGCCATCGCCCATCGTGGCCCAGACGATGACGGATTCTACCTCCATGACGGTGCGGGACTCGGTATGCGCCGACTGAGCATCATCGATCTCACCGGTGGGCACCAGCCGATTCACAACGAGGACCGAAACGTTTGGGTGGTTTTCAACGGTGAAATCTACAACTTTCCTGACCTGCGCCGTGGACTCGAATCACGCGGCCACAATTTCTACACTCACAGCGACACTGAGGTAATCGTCCACCTGTATGAGGAATTTGGGGCCGACTGCGTACAGAAGCTCCGCGGTATGTTTGCGATCGCGCTCTGGGATGAAAGGCGCAATACTCTAGTGTTAGCTCGCGATCGCCTCGGCAAAAAACCGCTACACTACGCACTTCATAACGACAATCTGTACTTCGGCTCGGAGATCAAGAGCCTGCTTGCCGTCGCGCCGGAGTTAGCCGACGTGGACCACGAAGCAATGCTGTCATACTTTCAATTCGGCTACCTCCCTGACCCTCTTACCGCCTTTCGGAAGATTCGCAAACTCCCTCCCGGTCATCTTCTCGAATTCGAGGCTGGGCAGATCCGCATGCGTTCGTATTGGGACTTGCCGAGTTATGGCACTTTTGATCTCGGGTCCGAGCACGAGTGCCTGGATGAACTCGAGCGTCGGCTCGAAGAAGCGGTCCGGATCCGACTCATCAGTGATGTTCCGCTCGGCGCGCTCTTAAGCGGTGGGGTAGATTCGTCGATAATCGTCGCCCTGATGGCCCGGGCCAATTTAGGTTGCGTGAAGACCTTTTCAATTGGTTTTCCTAATGAGGACTTCGATGAAACCGCACATGCCCGCGCCGTCGCGGAGCGCTTTGGCACGAACCATAGCGAATTTATTGTCGACCCTGACTTCAGCGAGACTCTCGATAAGCTTACACACATGCTCGAAGAACCTTTCGCTGATTCCTCGATCCTGCCGACTTATCATGTTGCCCGGTTGGCGCGTCAGCATATAAATGTTGCCCTCTCAGGTGACGGCGGCGACGAACTTTACGGGGGGTACGACCGTTATCAAATGAACCTGCGCCGACGCGTTTTCGAAAAGATTCCCGATTGGGTCGGCCGTGCCTATCGTAGTTACGCCTATCCGATCCTGCCTCACGGTGTGCGGGGGCGGAAATTCGCCTATAACATCTCGCTTGGAGCCCGCGACCGCTACATTGACAGCATTTCCTATCTCCCTCCAGACTTACGTGAGCGCTCCATCTTCTCACCTGATTTTCTTAATTTCGCAGCTGGCTGTCCTTCCCCAGCAGAGTTATTTCGCAATTATTACGATCGCGCACCTGCAAATGATGAACTCAGTCGTATGGAGTACCTTGACACAAAAACCTATTTGCCCGCGGACGTGCTGACGAAAGTCGACCGGATGAGCATGGCCTTATCTCTTGAGGTCCGGTGCCCACTTCTGGACCACGAATTCGTCGAATGGTCGGCTTCACTGGCACCCCATTGGAAACTTCGCATGGGTCAGTCAAAGTACGCGCTCAAGAGGCTCGCAGAGCGGCTTGGCGTGCCTGGCAGCGCCATCCACCGCCCCAAACAAGGGTTCGCGATACCACTCGTCCACTGGTTCCGAAAGGAACTGAAGAGTGGAATCGGGCACATTCTACTCGAACCACGATCTATGGCCCGTGGATATTTCAATCCTATTGGGGTTCGGACGATGCTTGAGGACCACTGGAAGGGACGCCGAGACAATTCCGGGTCCCTATGGATTCTGCTGATGTACGAATTGTGGCACAGAAACTATCTGGATCCTGTGCGCAGCGGGATTTCCACTATTTCAGAGACCTCTTCCCGGGCGACGATTTCCAGTGACCCCACTGGGACATTGACGGTTCCCTCGTTCCGCGCGACGCGGCACCCCGAGGACATATCCTGAATTCCATGATGATGCCTACTCGCAGCAACGCCGCCCGCTTTCAAAACGCTGACAAGAACCTGCGGCTATTCATGATGATGGACAGCCTAAGAACCGGCGGGAGCGAACGACAGTTTGCTCTGCTGGCGAGAGCTTTTCGGCACGGCTCCTTCGATCTCTATCTCGGTTGCGTTCAACGCGGTGGGAAATTCCTGGAAGATCTCGGAGAAATTGGGGAATACCCGGTTGGCAGCAGTTTTCTGACTCTGCGTGCATTGCACTCCCTCGGCAGGCTCGTGGGGCTTCTGCGTCGCACTCGCATTGAAGTAACACAATCGTTCGATTTTTACACCAATCTAATGTTAATTCCGGCGGCGCGCCTCGCGGGTATACCGGTCGTCATAGGCAGCCAGCGGCAGCTCGGCGACCTCCTCGCACCGATGCGGCGGCGCATCCAAAACGTGGTATTTCGCTTGGCCGACTGTGTTGTCTGCAATTCATTGGCGGCATCGGTCCAACTCGCAAGAGAAGGAGTGCCCGAGACAAAGCTAACTGTGATTTCGAATGGACTTCCACCCGGAGCCTTCCAGGTGACGCTGCCGGCCTTACCACCCGAGCCAGGAATGATGCGCATCGGTATGATTGCTAGAATGAATGATTGCGCAAAGAATCACGCTCTCTTCCTACACGCCGCTGCACGCGTCGCCAGTCGGTTCCCGTTCGTCGAGTTCGTGCTCGTGGGTGACGGTCCCTTCCGTAAGAAATGGGAGGAGTTGGCAGGGCAGCTCGGCATCGGCCTTCGGACTCGTTTTTTGGGGGAGCGGCATGATATTACCTCGGTGTTGGCAGCACTCGAGGTAGTCGTCAGCCCGTCTCGCTCTGAGAGCCTTTCTAATACAATCCTCGAAGCGATGGCCGCTGGACGTCCTGTCGTCGCCACGCGCGTTGGGGGTAATCCAGAGCTCGTGCGTGACCGAGAGACTGGCCTGCTCGTCACTCCTGAAAATGAATGTGCTCTCGCAAATGCGCTCGAGACTATGCTTGCTTCTCCCGATCTCGCACGAGAATGGGGCGAGAACGCTCGACGGATTGCCCAGGCGAATTTCACTCTTGATTACGCTCGCGAGCGGTTTGAGCAGCTTTACGTAGATCTGCTTGCCAAGAAGGGCCTGCGGCGAGCCCCTGTCATGGGGCGAACACATCTCAAATGACCGGCCGGAAGATTGAGCACAGTAAAACTGCTAGGGAACCTCTGAACAAGCACTGGTTTAAAAGAACGGATGAGGAACAATAGGCAATTCAAGCGGTTTCAGTGATTTCATAGGGATGCCGAGAGATTGGATCCTCCTGCCAGCGCCACCAGAGCGTCCCTTGTGACCCTACGCCGCGATCACACCCAGTAGTTTCTTACGAACCATAAACAGGTTCACGAGCGCGCAGGTAGCAAATAGCCGGTTAGCGTTCTTCACCAGTCCTCGATAGCGTAC
>DATLST010000119.1:0-4081 GCA_035534055.1 Candidatus Acidiferrales bacterium
CTTTCCGGTGAAGGTGCAGGGCGAAGGCGCGGGCAAGGAAATCGCTGCCGCGCTCGGCTATTTCAATCGCGCAAAAATCGTGGACGTGATCATTTTGGCGCGCGGCGGAGGCTCGCTCGAGGATCTTTGGGCCTTCAACGAGGAGCGCGTCGCGCGCGCCATCGCCGAATCGGAAATCCCCGTAATCACCGGCGTGGGCCATGAAACGGATTTCACCATCGCCGATTTCGTGTCGGACGTGCGCGCGCCCACTCCCTCCGCTGCCGCCGAAATCGTCGTTCGTTCGCGCCAGGAATTCGAGCAGCACATTTCGGAATGCCAGCGCCGGCTGGTCCAGCAGATGCGATATCTGCTTTCCGAGCGCCGCCATCGCGTGCGCGACCTGGAGACCCATCGCGGCTTCCGCCAGTTGGAGTTGCTGATGCGCCGCCGCCGTCAGCAGGTGGACGATTTATCTTCGCAGCTCGGTTACGTCCTGCGGCTGCGGCTTTCCACGGCGCACCAGCGCTTTGCCACAGCCCAGGCCAAAGTCGTCACCTTCGATCTTCGCGGGCGCGCCGTTGCGCTGCGCGGGCGCATCGGCCAGCAGCGCGACGCGCTTCGTTCGGCCCTCGATCGAATGGTTTCGAGAAAAGAACGCCGCCTGGCCGCCGCGCAGGTGCGCTTTGCCGCACTCGATTTGCGCGCGCGCGTGGGCCGCTTGCGCCGCCGGCTCGACGATCGCTCCGTCGCCCTGCGCGTAGCCATGGACCGCGCACTGATTGCCAGGCGCCGCCGCTGGGAAGCCGCCGACGTGCAGTTGCAGGAGCGCGGCCCGCTGAAGCTCCTCGAACGCGGCTACGCCATCGCCTACGACGCCTCGGGCAAAGTTCTGCGCTCGTCCGACCAGGTCGCGCCCGGCGATGAAATCTCCGTCCGCCTGGCCCGCGGCGCCCTCGACGCCACCGTCCGCCGCAAACGCCAGCCGTAGCGACACCAAAAGCCGTCGGGATTCAGGCACTCTTTCCCTCAAAAGGCCCTCGAAATCATGCGCCGGGACGTTCCGGGTAGACGCATGTCCGGGTGTTTGTTTTCTGTGACTTAGGAGTGTTTCTACTCGAGTGACTGTTCCGGGTAGAACAGGGCCATTGGTGACGCCTGATGACCCGCACGAGAATGCACTGGTGTGCGGCGATGCAGACCGCCTGCCGCATAATCGGCGAAGCGCACTGCGCGAAGACTCGGTCGAGTTGTGAGCGTACAGATCCATTTGTCAGCGAGGCTTAAAAACGCCCTGACTGACGCTAACAGATCCGGTTGCGGGTGTCTATTCGTAGAAAACCCTACGCAAATCTGGGCGATAATATAGTTGACTCATCAAAGTAATTTAGAGTAGGGTCAACGTATTAATCGCCGATCCCAAAAAGGAGAGGATCGGTGGAAGACCAGAACAGTTTATGGTGGGTAATGAATCCTTCAGGGCGAGGAAAAGTGTTCATTCTGCGCCATTACATCGACGACAGTGGCGGCGATCAGCGGGCCCCTTCTGCTGTGATGGGCGGTCCCGTTTTTGTCGAGGAAAGATACCTCAAATTTGAGTGCGAATGGGCTCATGCCCTCTCTTTCTATCAAATCGAACCGCCGATTCACATGAAGGAATTTGCTCGTCCCCACGGGCGGCTGGCTTGCCTCAGTGATGGGGAGCGTCGGGTGTTATTTCAAGACTTGGTGAAAATCATCAACCAAACAGAGTTGTACAGCTTAACCGCTTCGGTCGATAACATTGATTTCCAGCATGTTTTTCCTCACCAAAAATTCAGAAAGCGTTTTTCGGCGATAGCCTTGGCATTTCTTTGGTGCATGATTCTAAATTACGAAATCGGTAAGGATCATCAAGGCGCAATAGATGGCATTTCGTATTTTTTCTCTGACTCGCCGATAAACTCTCAAATCATTGATTGCTATTCCTTCTTTTGTGAATATGAGGTTCTTCGAGAACTAGAGATAACTGAAGCCATCGGGCATGGGCGACCAAAGATATTCAGCGGACTACAAGCGGCAGATATGATTGCGTGGGCGAATCGCAAGAAGAATCTGAATGAGCCATTCAAAGAAGGTTTTGAGCCATTGGAATTGTTGACTCCTCATGAACCTCAAGGATTCAACCGATTAGGGCGAACTCCAATTCATATGCATTACTCAGTAAAAAATGAGAGCACACGGGAACTCGCCCTAATCTTGGGGGAACCAAAACGCCAAAAAGGCAAACGAGAAGCGTTGTTACCGTTGATAGCTCAAGAGGCGAAGACACTCTAATAAAATCATTTTATGATATCCTTCCTGTGTGACCGAGTACGAAGTTTTTACGAATCTCGTAGACCGCGTTCTCTCCGTTCCCCATTCGGAGATACAGAAGCGCGTCCAGGCTCATCGCAAGGTTGCTGCAAAGAATCCCCATCGACGTGGGCCGAAACCAAAGCGGCGGAAACACGCACACGTCTCCCGCGCTTCAATCGCCAAGGCTTAATTAAGTCGCGTTTGCCCCACCTTGCCGGTAACCTCCGCGTAGGTCAACCGCTTTCCAATAATTTGGGACAGCGCAAGATCAAATCGGTCTGCACCATTCATTGGGCGATGCTCGGTTGCGCGATTGTTGTAGCGGAACGCCTGTTCATCCAAATAGCGGAACAGGTGGAACGGCTCGACGCTGATGTAGCTCCCTTTCATCCCACGCTTCAAGAGGCTCCAGAAGTTTTCGAGGCTGTTGGTGAACGCTTCCACTCACATACTTGACCGCATGATCGATGGTTTTGTGGATGTACTCCTGATCCAAACCCTTGTAAGACAGAAGCGCACCAGTATAGACCACGCTGCCAGCGTCCACATGCTTACGAACTTCGCCTTGAACGTGCGGCTTGCGGATATTGGATGCAACCATTGCGCGAACCTTTCCGCCGCGCTCCAACATGCCGAGAACCGCAGTCTTATCGCCGGGACCGTTCATGGTGATTCGGCGCTTGCGGACCTCTTTGTGCATATACCGAGAGCGACCGCCGATGAAAGTTTCGTCCACTTCGACTTCGCTACCGGGACCGCCAATCTTCACAAGGGAATTGGTCTGCATGGCGAGACGGATGCGATGCAGTACGAACCACGCGGACTTCTGAGTGATCCCGAGCGCCCGGTGAATCTCATAAGAGCTAATGCCGTTTTTGCAGTTGGCGCGCATCCACATTGCACAGAGCCACTTGTCGAGCGGAATGTGAGAATCTTCAAAAATGGTGCCGACCTTGACGGAGAACTGACATTTCGGATGCCGATTCTTGCACTGCCACAAGCGCCGCGACGGAACAAAGCTAATCTCCCTCGATCCGCAGGTCGGGCAAACGACACCATTGGGCCAGCGCCGCGCAACAAGGAAATTGAGGCAGTTGTCTGGGTCGGCGAAGTATTTGATCGCTTCTTGAAGTGTTCTCGGTTCGTTTCTCATGTTCAAAATGTACACTAAAAATTGTGATGAGTCAAGTATATTATTGCCCAAATCTGCGGACCCCAGTAGCTGCAAACCATTCAAAAGGAGGGAGATGACGCTGAGCGTGCACGAACTCGCGCGAGATCTTCAACCCCTCATTCGGCGCACGCATGGCGTGGCTCCGAACGCGACGATCCGAAGCGAATCTATCGCGGTCTAAATGGCGGCGACCCGGACGCTCGGACGCCCGATCTACGCGAGAAACCAACGGACATTCCGCGCCGGAAGGCTTCGCGCGCACGAGGGGGCGTCCCGGCAGGCCGGGATGCAAAAGGCGCAGGAAAGGAAGCGCGCCGGCGCGCGGCTTGATGGCGGAGCTGAAAAGCTCCGAGCCGCGATAAGGCTATCGGGATACGGCGCTCATGCGCCGCGGGCATTCGCAGGGCTGAATCCCTGCGCTTCTTTATGGCCCGAGAAGTTGGCCAAGGTCGAAAAGCGAGTTTCCGGTTACCCCGTTTCTCAGGAGTTGGGATGCCTCAGTGGAGTGATAAGATTAAAAATCACTGACCAGCCCGGAGGATTGCCAGCCATGAAACGTGTCGTGTTGATCGGTCTCGATCCTGCGACGGT
>DATLST010000120.1:0-6669 GCA_035534055.1 Candidatus Acidiferrales bacterium
ATCTCTATGTATGGAGCAGATCTCCGCATGAGCTACTGGAAAAACTTTGCGATTTGAATCGGCTAAAAGGGGAATGGGCGATTGGTGGGGTCGCGGCCGCAAATATATACGCTCCAACTCTGACGAGCGAGGTGAATCCTGCCATTTGGCTGGACGCTCGAATACCTGCGCAAGAGATCGCAGGAATCGTGGGTGGAGAAATCGTGGAAAAGGGTTTCAATTTGCAAGTATGGCAATCTGCAGATAACGTGCCGCTTGTACATGCCTCGAACAGAGCCCGTGCAAATTGGCAACTGCCGAAAACTACTCCGAATCTCCGAATCGTGACTCCTTCGCGGGCCTACATCGAAACGATAAATGGTGCCGGGCGGGCTCTTGAGGTTGCACAAAATCTGCGTGAAAGGATCTTCGCCTCATGACCGCGTTGGAAGCCGGAAAAAATCCTCAGTCTGCATATACTCCCGAGGCGCTCGCAGCCTGCGAAAAGGCACTGAGAACCATTCTCAAAAAAATCGGACCTTGGGGAGCGCGGTTGATATTAATCGGAGGCATGGTACCCCGCTACCTAGTTGGAGATGTCCCCAAGGAGCTCAAAGAACACGTTGGCACCACTGATCTCGATGTGGTCGTGGGGGTGACGGTATCAGCGGAAGAAGAAGAATTCTACCGCACACTGCAGCAGAACTTGAAGGAGAGCGGATTCGCACCAGCCAGAAACGCCGATACGGGGCAGGAAGAAACATTTCGATGGGAGCGGAACGTCGACGGGATCAAGGTCTTACTAGAGTTCTTTTGTCCAGCGGGAGATGGGACCCCCGGTAAGCTTCTGCGAAATCCAGGAAAGGGCCTTGGGGGAAAAATCAGTGCAATCAGAACGAGGGGCGCGGAACTGGCGGGTTTGGATAATTTCACTGTGAAGCTCGACGGTGACACGCTGGATCAAGGTGGAATCCGTGAGGGAGTGGAAGTCAAGGTCGCGAGCCTCCTACCATTCCTGGTTCTAAAGGCATTTGCAATCGAAGAACGAGACAAAGCAAAAGATAGTTACGACGTTGTGTGGATACTGAATGCATTCAAGGAGGGGCCGAGGTCCGCGGTTGAAGCAATCGCAAGCAGTCCGGTTATAGGCTACGCGGATATCCCTGTTGCGATCGGAAATTTGCGAAAGAACTTTCTTACGCCAAAGCATTCTGGGCCTACCCAATACGCCAACTTTGAACGATCCGACGGAACCGAAGATGAACGGATAGCATTACGAAGATATGCACACGGAACCATGGCTGAATTTTTGAAATACTGGGAGCAACTAGAGCTACCGCCTCTGGGATGACAGGGAAGAGAGGGATCACATATCTCCGGCTTCCGTCGCGAGCGATTTGGCTCGTCCGTGTTAGACAACCGCGAATCGTAGAATCCCGGCGGCTAATGGCCGTTCGTTAGCATACCCTCACGTTTCTGCGATTAAGGAGGCATACTTGCCCCCGTCATCGATGAAAACTCGTTAGGTCGGGGTGGGTGAGGCAAGTTTTTCAAGGGCCGCGAGGTACACTAGTCCTCTCGATCATGTCGATCATGGCGAATTGGCTAAGGAAATGCGCCTCGGCTAAAGCGCATTTTGCAAAAGCATCTGCCCCGAGCTGTGTCAGAACTGTGTCAAAACCCTATCTGTTTTGGCAATTGGGCTTAGCTTTTGAGCGAAAAGCAGATGCCCCAAGTTATTGTAAATAAACAAAAATGGAAGGAAGCTGTAGAAGGTTTGGAGTTATCTCGCGAGCTTGCAAAGCAGGTGTGCTGGGCCGTAGTAAGAACGTAGTATCAATGGCGGAAAGCAGCGGCTAAAAGCGAACAAAAGGAAAGAGAAAAACTGGGACGTGGCTCATCGGATTTTGCTCAAACTCGCCGACTTGCTTCGGTTTAGCTTAGCTCCGGCAACCTCTGATGAAATCACTATACTGGCTGTTAACCGAAGGGTTGCAAGTTCGAGTCTTGCCCGGGGAGCCAAATCCTCATAGAGCCAATAGGTTACAGCAACAAGAAAAGCGAAAGAGCGTTTGGTCGTCAACCGAAAGGTCGTTAGTTCAAATCAAGCCGCCGCAATCACTCACCACTGTTTGATCTTCCGGCCGGTAGGTGGCCGTGCTCTTGTAAGGTTCCTTCAGATCGCGGAAAAAGCGAGCGGCTGCCGCTCGAACCTGCAATCTCTCGCTGAATCACCGCCATGGGGTTTGAAGCGACTCGTACCGGAAATTGGACCCGTGATCGTCAAGCGGCAGAGTCTCGCAGGAGTGTCTCGATTTTCGAGTCGAGATCTCGAGCAACAGCGAGAGCTTGGGCATTTCCATACGGGGCTAAGAAACTCGCCATCCTGTCATACGACAAATGCACGCCATCGGCGCGCTCATCCACAAGCACGGTAACCGGCGCGTAAGAGCCGGCATCCGGAACATTTTTGGCCATTTCCTTCATGATGAGGGGATTGCCAATGATGAAGCGAATCATCTTCGGAGTCTCGTGACCCGTTTCTTTACGCACAACCGCACCTTGATCCAACTGCATAAACAGCATCAGTCCTGCTTTGCTCAGTCCTTTCTCGACTGCGCTTTTGAGTTCGGCAAAAGAGCGTGCTTCGTGAGTTGATCTCCCAAATTCAGCCATATCCGGATGACCGATGGCGCCGTTTACACCAGCCACCACTTCATCAAACGGCTTGGAAGTGGTCAGGCTGAACCGCTCCGCCTTAATGTTTCTTATCATCTCTCGAGCCCCTTCCCGGTATTTGCAGTGGCAAAAGCGCCAACCTGTCCGAAGGCGAAGGCGCTCCAGTCGGCCGAAACGCTGGAGCGGCCGGCAGTCATCGCAATTGGCGATTGAGAAAGGCGTATGTTCGCTCGTGGGCGAGTGCTGCAGCCTCAGCGTTGTAATGTGCCCCACCATGCCGAGAGAAGGCATGATTCTGACCCAGATAGCTGTAGACTGTCGCGTTTGGTTTCTTAGCAAGAGCCGCCTTGATCTCAGCTTGCGCAGCCTTGGAAATGAACTCGTCCTCCTCGGCCAGGTGCATCAGCAGCGGCGCATGAAGCCCGTCGGCTTCGCCCAGATATTTCTCAGTGTCACCGCCGTGATAAGCGACCCCAGCGTCGACGCCATCGCGCACGGCGGTCAGAAAGACCATCAGCGCGCCAAGGCAGTAGCCGAGGACGGCGACCCTGCCGGTGCACCCTGGCAGCTTGGCCACAGCGTTGACGGTGTCCTTAATGTCCCTGACGCCGGCGTCTCGGTCATAGGCCTGATACAGACGAACGCCGTGCTGCCAGTCGGCCTCGGAGGTGACATTACTAAGGTCGACGCCCGGCTCCTGCCGCCAGAACAGATCTGGCGCGACCGCAAGGAAGCCTTGTTCGGCCAGTTCGTCACAGGTCTTGCGAATGTCGGCGTTCACCCCGAACAGCTCCTGCAGAACTACGACGGCGGGAGCCGGCAAGGTCTTCGGTCGCGAGATATAGGCACCGAACGCGCCGTCCCGTCCTTTGATGGTCATGTGATCTTTCATCATTGTGCCCTGCTCAGACATTGTGTCCTCCTCAAAATTTGCGCGGGCTGCAAGTACAGCCCGCACCCGCGACGACGTTCATCTGGGCCTCCGCCGATGTCGTCAGAATCGGCGGAGACCCTGCTCTTGGAGAGCCGGTTCAGGATGGCGACCACCGTTGGCTAACGAAGCTATTTAGTCGGCACTATGAGCTGCTTGCGAAACGGCGGAGGTGGCAGCCTCTTCGATGAGCTTGGCTGTTTCCTTCGGGTGAGACACGTAGGCCACGTGGCTCGCTTTCACTTCGACCGTCTTGGCCTTGGCGCGCTTCGCCATCATGCGCTCCTGGTCCGGATTAATCGATCGGTCTTCGGTTGCCACCATGTACCAGGTGGGCTTGCGCTTCCAGGCGGGATTCGTAACCTTGTGGGTGAACGAGTCGGTGGAAATCGGCACCTGGGATATAGCCATGAACCACGCCTTATCCTCAGGAATGTCCGCTGCGAAGTCAGCCGCGAAATGCTCCTGTTCTATCCACCAGTTGCTGTTGCTGTCCGGCTTGAACGCCTTGGAGGCTTGGGGCAGGGCCTGTTCGATCGACGCACAGCTCTCACCATCATCGAGAGCAAATGCGGCAATATAGACAAGCGCCGCAACCTTTGGATGATTGCCGGCCTCGGTGATGATGGACCCGCCATAACTGTGGCCCACCAGAACAACTGGCCCGTCCATGGCGTCGATGGCCGCCTTTGTGTACTTTTGGTCGTCGGCGTAGGAGGTCTCAGGGGGCTGTGCCACCGACACCTTGTATCCATCACTCTTGAGGATTTGAGCTACTGGCTCCCAGCCGGAGCCGTCGGCGAATGCACCGTGCACCAGAACCACGTTCTTGATATTCGTCATGGTTATTCTCCTCTCCAGTTTGAGCTTCAATGAATCATGCAAGTTCTATGAAATCGACTCGCGCATCAAGGTAGGCGCACCCAACCTCTCCGCTCTTGCAGGATTGTGCTGATTTTGTCGTTTATTGCCGAAAGAATGCGCATAGCCTTGCCGGGGGGCCTGCAAAAAGTGTCAGGAGTTGAGCGGTCTAAGGAGACGTGGAAGGTGAGCACAACCCTCTGCGCGGTCGGGCGGGATCAGGCGGGGTTATCAGGCCCGATAGGTCTCATACTATGATAGCGTCGCCATCGTCCGGGGCTTACTCCGACTACTTGGCGGAACGTGCGCGTGAAGGCCGCCTGATCGGCAAACCCGGACAGCATTGCGATTTCGACGATCGGTTCGCCCGTCTGCCTGAGCAATTCTTGGGCATGCTCAACGCGATGCCGAATCAGCCACTGGTGGGTTGAGATGCCGAAGGTCGTTCTGAATGAACGGGCAAAGTGACTCACGGAGAGCGAGCACTCACGCGCAACGTCCGTTAGCCGTATCCGACCGTCCAAATTTTCGCGGAGAAGTTCCGCCGCACGGCGTTTCTGCCAGGGAGCAAGTCCGCCTTTTGAAACCTTGCCGATTTTTTGCAGCACACCGTACCGCTGAAGCAGATGCGCTCCCAGAATCAGGCTGAACTGATCCAGCGCAAGGAGCGAGGGACCGTCGCGTCGTCCAATGAATGGCAGAATGCTTCTTGTGATTTGGGCTAAAACCAAATCGTCTTCCACAACCGATAACTTGTAACTGTTTACGCGGCCGAAACCACAATCAGCCGCGATGTCGTCAAGCTCGACCCGTGGCACGGTGTAATGAACATAATCGAACGCCTTTCCAGCCCAGCAGCTTGGTTCTGCATCGAAGTCGATGACATTGCTCCGAAACGGAGGAATGATCGGTGTGGGTACAATTTTGTCGGCTACCCACACTTGATAGCTATGCAATGGCAAGGATTTGAGGGAGATCGACACGAGGAGAGCCGGCACACTCGACAGTTTCGTGATGCGGTCAGGCAAGCCAGCCGTTGACTCAAGACGCGTGACCGTAAAAGTACCCGGAGTTCGAAACGGCGAGGGCACCGAGGAACTCCCGTCCAATTTAATGTGAGTCGTAAACGGATTCTCGGACCAAGCTTCAGGCGAGTGCGTGGAATTCCGATTCTGTTCGCCGGCGCGGGTTGTATTCACGGTGACCTCCAAATCCGAGACGACCGGTCATCTTGAATGGATTCCAGAATACCACCACCGAGTGCACTTTTTTTGGTGAGCTTGAGAAAAAAACATCATTGTCATCAGAAATCACAAATTCAGTTCTTTTTGACAAGCCATGAATGAATGATTCATCGCCATATCGGGGTAATGTCCAGTGCTCAGAATCGAGCCGCCCGTCGAGCGGCCAATACTCGTGAAATGCTGCTTCTCTCAGCCGGCAAGCTGTTTCAGGAAGTGGGCTATGTGCGAGCGGGCATTCACGGCATCGTCGCTGCCGTGAACGCGCCTAAAGGCACTTTCTATAATTACTTCAGGAGCAAAGAAGACCTCGCATCGAGACTTGTAGATCGCCAATTCGAGGCCCTTCGTGAATCGCTTTCTCGATCAACGGGTCATAGCGCGAGCCATCAACTGAAAGAGCACTGCAGCTTCCTGGCCGTAGAACCACCGATGGTTGAAGTGGCCCCGCTTCAACTTCTGGCGACCCTCGCTGCGGAGGCACCAGCAATCCCCGTCGCCCTTACGCAACGTATCGCTCGTGGCACAGACATCTGGATCACTCATGTAAGCGACTTGATCTCACTCGCTCAGATAGAAAGTGGAACACCAACTGCGCAAGATCCCAAAAAGCTGGCGTCACTGCTGGTCACTTGCTGGTACGGAGCGATCGTTCGTAGGAAATCGGACCCATCTTTGAAACTTCTTGATGACTTTCTTCCGTTCTTCATCCGCGGCGGTGGGGAAGCATAAATTAGCGCAGGTGTCAGGGTTCAGAGATCAGGAAACAGAAATCGGGAACTCCAAAATCCACACTTGACATCGCCGGATAATTCACTACCATATGGTTGTGGATAAATTAGATACAACATTTGCGGCTCTGTCTGATCCAACCCGCCGGGCGATGATCGAACGACTCTCCCATGGGCCTGCCTCTGTGCATGGATTGACGGAACCGTTTGCACTCTCGCAGCAGATGATTTCAAAACATATTGCCTA
>DATLST010000121.1:0-25841 GCA_035534055.1 Candidatus Acidiferrales bacterium
TTCCGTTCGCAATTCCTACTTCGACCTGACGCAGCAATGTCACGATCTGTTCTGCCTTATACCTCTTGATTGCCATATCCAGCCGTCCTCCTCGTGAATTCTCTCTCGCGTCGGCCGGTACAAAAAAGCCCGGTCAGGTCAGTAAGCAGCGGGCCGCGGCCTTGGAGCCAATCGTGGGGAGAGCCGTCGAGTTGAACGAGTTGGCCTTCTCGGGCCGATCGCAGGCGGCGCTGACGATGAGCGGGAGGCCGACGTTTGCGAGGCGAGCCGACGCCGCTGGCGCGGAGCAGACGACGCAAGGTTTCTCGGCTGAGAGAGAAGCCCTCTGTTTCAACGAGCTTTTCGTGGAGATGATGATCGTTGAAACCGGCGTAGCGCGTGCGTGCCAGAGCGAGGATGCGGTTGGCTTGAGGGGGTGCGTCGATGGCTGGGACGACTGCGGCTGACGTGTGCCAGAGCCGCTGCGCCGCCTAGCCGGTAGCGGGATTTGAGCCGTTTAACATGCCGGGGCGATAGAGCGAGCAGCTCCGCGGCCCTGGCACACATCAGGTTCCCTTGCGCGCATCGCGAAATCACGGTCACTCGTTGCAGTTCCCTCTGACTCAACGTGAATGTCTCCTGTCTCAGGGGGTGACATTTTCACGTTGCCGTTACTGGGTGACAGAATTATGGAGCTAAGACAGGATCAGTTCATTGGCTTGACATCGCGCCAAGTGCGGCATAGACTTTGCATGAAAAAAATCAACTCGCTCGAAGAGATTGGAAGGCCGTGAAAATCGGCCACGGTCCCGCCACTGTGATCGGTCGGCGCTGCCAAGGAAAACCCACTGGTTCCTGGAATGCAGGGGCTGGGAAGGGGCTCCAGTAAAATCGGAGCAGCGACGCCAGAAATTCTAGCCCAAAATTTGATCAGATTTTGCCAGGGCAAGAAGGCCGAGAGTCAGGAAACCTACCGAGCTAGTCGAAGCTAACACTCTTCGCGAGAGAGGGTGTGGCGATCAGCCTCGCTTTATTCGCGAGGCTTTTTTATTTGTTCTCTCGGGCCGGAGAACCGATTGTTTTGCTTGCCGAGAGGCCGGTTTTTCATCGCTGCAATCATGTGCGGGCTGTACTGCGGCCTGCTTCTATCTGCCGCAAGTACGATGGGTGCCTCAATATTTCCCCGGCAAGCGGCGGCCAACCAAGAAGCGTCGCGAGTGGTAACCGACGAAGCCGGGCGCCGGGTCATAGTCCCAGCGCAAGTGAGGCGCATCGTGACTCTGTCGCCAGACCTCACAGAAACGGTTTACGCGCTGGGTCTGCAGGGTCGTCTCGCCGGTGACACCAATGAATGCGACACTCCTGCCGCTGCGAAGAGCAAGCCTCACGTGGGAGAACCCCAGAACCCAAGCCTGGAAGCAATTGTTGCGCTGCGGCCAGATCTTATACTGGCGTCGACATCAATCAATCGCCCCGAGACGGTTGATGCGCTCGCGCGGCTCGGGATTGCCGTTTATACGAGCAATCCCCACACCGTGCGTGGAATGCTCGATTCAATCAACAGAATGGCGGAGCTGATGGGGGTGGAGGAGCAGGGCAAGACCCTTGTCTCCAAATTGCAGGCGCGGCTAGATGCTCTCGATGCGCGCCTCGCGAACCTGCCGCTCGTACACGTGCTGTTCGTTGTGTGGGAGAACCCGCTGTTTACGATTGGGCAGAACACATTCATTGCGGATGCGCTGCGCTTCGCGGGAGCGGAATCCGTCATACTGTCGGATCACAATTGGCCGCAGATAAGCTTCGAGGAGGTAGTGCGGCTGCAGCCCGATTATATCCTCTTCACTAACAACCACACCGGTACAGGATCAAAACAAGGTTCTTTCGCTGAGGGACAAACCCGGCTGGCGCAACTGCGGGCGCGGCCCGACTGGAGAAGCCTGCAAGCCGTCGAGCTCGGGCATGTCGTCGTCGTGAGCGACGAAATGGCTCGCCCGTCTCCCGGGATGATCGGAGCGATTGAAGAGCTTGCGCGCGAACTGCACCCAGAAGCCTTTTCGGCGCACAGCGAGAACGAGAGAATACCAAACAAGCTTTCAGCGGCGGCGATCCAGGCGGAACCGAGGTGCATTCTGTGCGCCCGCTGACGTCACGCCGCGTACTAGGCATCTGCCTGCTGCTTCTCGCGGTGCTGTTCGTGGCGGTAGTGATCTCGCTACGCATGGGCGCTTATCCGATTTCCGTTCGCGATATTGTCATGACACTGTTCAATGGAGCGCTGGGCCGGAGGGAGCGCATTCCATCCGAATTCTGGCTCGTGGTTTTCGGTTTGCGCCTGCCACGCATCGCGCTGGGGATCCTGGTGGGGGCGGCGCTTTCAACCGCCGGCGCCGGTTTTCAGGCTCTGCTGCGGAATCCGCTGGCCGACCCGTACGTCCTGGGAGTGTCGAGCGGCGCGGCTCTGGGCGCCATATTGAGTTTGATTGCCTTGCCGTTCACGCCGGGCGCGATCCAGGCGGCGGCATTCGCCGGGGCGGCAGCCACCATCGCGGCGGTTTACTTTCTTGGAAGGCGCGGAGGCCAGCTCGATAGCGCGACGCTGCTGCTGGCTGGGATTGTGGCCGCTACATTTCTTTCGGCGGTCATTATATTTCTGATGACCTCTCTTAGCGGGCGAGACCTGCGCGGAATGGCGTTCTGGCTGATGGGCGATCTTTCCTCTTCGCCGGCGGTGAATTTGCGGTGGCTGTATCTGGTGCTAATCATTGCCCTCGGCTCGATCTACACGACTTCTGCCGACCTCAACTTAATACTGACGGGCGAGCAGGAAGCGCGGCATTTGGGCGTCAACGTGAACCGAGTGAAGCTCGTCGTGTACGTAGCCGCTTCTGTGCTGACGGGTCTTGCGGTATCGGTCAGTGGGGCGATTGGCTACGTGGGACTGCTAGTGCCTCACGTGATGCGCATGTTATTCGGGACCGATTACCGGCTGCTGATTCCAACATCAGCAATCGGCGGCGCGATCATTATCGTAGTGGCGGACTTGCTGGCGCGCACCATTGTCGCGCCTACGGAGTTGCCGGTGGGCGCAATGACGGCGATTGCAGGCGCGCCGGTATTCATTTATCTCATGCGGCGGAGGGTGCGATGAATGCGTCCAAGGAGGACCGAGCGCTCGCGTCCCAGGCCATAAGTCTACGTGGGGCGCCGCAGGCGTGCCTGAAGGTGGAGCAGACGAGCTATGCCTACGCCGCGACGGATCGCTCCGCGCCGGAATTTACGCTGGGGCCGGTAAGCTTTGAGGCCAAAGAGCATGAATTGGTGGCGATCCTGGGCCCAAACGCCAGTGGAAAATCCACGCTGCTGAAATTGCTGGCGGGCCTGGAGAAACCGTTGGCGGGACGCATTGAGGTGGACGGCGCCGAAATCAGCACGCTCGACCTGCGCACGCGAGCAAAGCGAATTGCCTTGGTGCAGCAGGAAAGCGAGCTGCTTTTTCCGGTGCGCGTTTGGGAGTATGTCTTGCAGGGACGCTACCCGCACGGCCGGCGGCTTCGGTTCGAATCAGATGGAGATTTTCTGACGGTCGGAAACGCCTTGTCTCAGGTGGGCGCGGAGGCGCTGCGCGATCGCTGGATGGAGCATATCTCGGGCGGCGAGAAACAGCGCGTGATCCTGGCCCGCGCACTGGCGCAGCAGCCTTCGCTGTTGCTGCTCGATGAGCCTACGCAGCACCTCGATATCGGAGGCAAAGTGGAATTGTTGCGACGGCTGCGAAGGCTGGCCGATGAAGGCCGGCACACGGTATTGATCGTCACGCACGAGCTCGACCTGGCTGCGGAGTTTTCCGACCGCATCGTGCTGCTGCACAAAGGCAAGTGCCTCCGCGTGGGAAAGCCGGCGGAAGTTTATGAAAGCGACTTGTTGGAGGAGGTGTTTGAAGCACCACTCCAAGTTGAGATCCGGTCAGGCGAGAGACCGCGTGTGATTCTGCGAGGGAATGGCTAGTCGCAGACCTTTTTCTTTGCTGCTTCGCGGATGCAGGCATTCGGCTTCCGCAAACGGCGCCGCCCAAATCACACGGCGCCGTAAACATTCACCAGAGACTCCGTGCACGGGAAGACGGTGAAAAACCGTCGCCGCCGCGCGACTGTAAGGCGGAGCAGTTTTCGGCGCGTGCCACTATCCGGGACGTCGGATCGCGAGATCCGGCCGGGACGGGAAGGCCGCGCTGCAACCCTGATCACCAGGGATTCGCCAAGCCAGGAGACCGGCGGAGTCTCAATCCGGATACGCATGCCTATTACATGCGTATAGGACAACCTTCATCTCCCGCGCGAGAGGGAGAGGAGGAATAAAATGAAACTGTCAGTCCTTCTGGCTGTTGCCGCAGTAATTCTATTCGAAATGTGCTTGCTTCATCCCACCATTGCTCAGACGCAATCCGCAGCTACAATTCATGGAACACTAACCGACCCAAGTGGTGCCGCCGTTGTGGGAGCCACTATAGCCGCGCAAAGATCGGATAAAACATCCGAGCCTATCCGCACCATCAGCGGACCAGACGGGCAATTCTCACTCCGGGTCACTCCGGGCCGTTATCGCGTAAGCGTGCAGCACGCGTCGTTTGCGCATGTAGAACAGGAATTTGATCTCGCGGACGGTGAGACGCGCACGTTGGATATACGGCTGGAATTGGAAAAAATGTCGTCAAATGTGATCGTGACCGGCTCCGCCGAACCCGCGACCTCAGCCACGACTCCTGATCTGGTCGACGTGATCACCAAACAGCAAATCGACGATCGGCAAGCGATCTGGCTCACCGACATGCTCGCTGCGCAGCAAGGCGCCAGCTTTGCGCGGCTGGGTTCCTATGGCGGCATTACCTCGTTTTTCCTCGATGGCGGCAATTCGAATTACACCAAAGTCCTGGTGGATGGTGCGCCGGTCAACGAGCCGGGAGGCTCATTCGACTTCTCGAATTTTACGCTCGAGAACGTCGACAAAATTGAGATCGTGCATGGCGCGTCGAGCGCGCTGTATGGCTCGGACGCCATGGATGGCGTGATTCAAATCTTCACGCATCGCGGTACGACAAAGACGCCCCAGTTGACCATTGAAGGTGATGGAGGGACATTCGGCACCGGGCACGGCGGCGGCCAGATCAGCGGCGTCCTTGGCATGTTCGATTATTCCGCCGCGACGGGCTATTTTTCGACGAATGGACAGGGGCCGGACGACTTCTTCCGCGACGTGACACTATCCGGGAATTTCGGTTGGAAATTCTCCGACAAAGATTCGCTTCGGCTGACTTTGCGCAACAACGCCAGCGATGCGGGGCAGCCGGGCCAGACTTTGCTGCCGGGCGAAGCTAACCTTGGCCAGAGCAGCGACCTGCACAATTTTGTCGCGAATCTCGGTTGGAACTTTTCCACGGGCGAGCATTGGCAGCATCAACTGTCCGCCTTCGAATCGCGTTTTCAACTCGTGGAGGTATCGCCGCCCTTTGGCATATTTAAATCCGAGTACAACCGGGCAGGGCTGAACGAGCAATCCACCTATCTATTTCACAAAGGTACCGTCACTGCTGGGTATGAGAACGAAGTCGAGACCGGTCCCTCCGCCAGCCGGCACAATCAGGCCGCATATCTCGAAACTCGTTACCAACCCACCCGGCGCCTTACTCTAATTGCGGGCGGACGCGTGGAAGCAAACGGATTTTTCGGCACGCGCGTTGTGCCGCGCACGGGCGCTACCTATGCGTTGCGATTCGGCAAGGACTTTTGGGGTGCGACCCGTCTGCGTGCATCCTACGGCGAGGGTATTAAGGAGCCCGACATTCTTCCCATCGGTTGCAGCCCGCAACTGAATCCGGAACAGAGCTCCACGTTCGACGCCGGAATCGATCAGTACTTCGCCTCGGATCGCATTCATATGTCGGTTACGTACTTCCATAATGATTTTCGCGACATCATCAGCTTTGCCTCCGGAGGAGCTACGCCAAACTGCCCGGCCTTCGGCGGAAGCTATTTCAATACCGATAAGGCTCGCGCCATGGGTGCAAATTCATCCTTCGAGTTGAACGCGACGCGATGGCTAACCATCATCGGGAACTACACCTACGATGATTCCAAAGTGCTCGCATCCCCGAATGCCTTTGATCCCGCGCTGGCTCCCGGCAATCGGTTGTTTGAACGGCCGTTGCACTCCGCGAATGTGGCGGCAAACGCCCGGTTTCTTCGAATGAACTGGAATCTCGCCGGCTATTACGTGGGGCGCCGGACAGACAGCGATTTCGACGGCCTTGGGATTACGAGTGTTGCGGGGTACGTGCGTTTGGATCTTTCCAACAGCATCAGTTTAGGGCACGGCGTTTCCACCGTGGCTCGCTTCGAAAATCTCCTTGACCGGCATTACGAAGAGGCCGTCGGTTATCCCGCGCTGGGCTACAACTACCGACTGGGACTGAAATACGTATGGGGCGGTGAAAAGTGACGCACCTGGGGCGACGAGGGTCGCCGCCACGTTTGTGTCAACGGATGCTATAATCTGCAATTCGTCATGCCCCGGACAAGCGAAGAAAAAACACGGATTGCACCGGAAGTTCTCGGACGTTACGAAGCCGTCATCGGTCTCGAGGTGCATGCGCAACTCGAGACCCTGACAAAAGCTTTCTGTGGCTGCTCGACCAACTTCGGCGACGCACCGAATTCGAATACGTGTCCCGTGTGCCTCGGATTGCCGGGCGCTCTGCCAGTGCTGAATAAGAAGGCGCTGCAGCTCGCATTGCGGGCTTCGCTGGCCTTGAATTGTAAGCTTCAGGAACAATCTCGATTCGCTCGAAAGAATTATTTTTATCCCGACCTGCCCAAAGGCTATCAAATCTCAATGTATGAGCTGCCGCTGGCGGTCGAAGGGTGGATTGATACCCATCTCGATGGGGGGACCAAGCGCGTCGGAATTACCCGCCTGCACATGGAAGACGATGCGGGCAAAAGCCTCCACGAGGGATTTCCGGATTCCGACCGCTGGAGCTATATTGACTTCAACCGCTGCGGTGTGCCGCTCATTGAAATCGTTTCGGAGCCGGATCTGCGCACCCCCGCCGAAGCTTACTCTTACCTGAACACGTTGAAACAGATCCTGGAATACACCGAAGTAAGCGACTGCAATATGGAGGAGGGTTCGCTTCGGTGCGATGCGAATGTCAGCGTCCGGCTGCGGGGAGCCCCGAAATTCGGGACCAAGGCGGAAGTGAAGAATCTGAACTCGTTCCGCTATCTGTCGCACGCGCTGGAATACGAAATCGAGCGACAAATCGGGGTGCTGGAATCGGGCGGTACAATCGCACAGGAGACGCGCCTGTGGAATGTGAATGCAGCACGCACCGAGCCTATGCGCTCGAAGGAATTCGCCCACGATTATCGCTACTTTCCCGATCCCGATCTGCTTCCTGTTTCCGTCCAGCAGCCGACGGTCGAGGACGTCCGCCGGGCCATGCCCGAATTGCCGGACGTGAAGCTGAATCGCTTCCTGAGCGAGTATGAGATCGCACCGTACGACGCGGGGGTTCTGACTTCCACGCGCGCCATGGCGGATTATTTCGAAGGGGCGGTTCGCGCGGGGGCGCCGCCCAGGACGGCGGCGAGTTGGATTTCCATCGAACTGCTGCGACGATTGAACGATGCCGGGAAGGATATCGCGGAATGCCCGCTCATGCCCGCGGCGCTGGCGGAATTGCTTAAGAAAATTGAGAGCGGTGAAATCACGGCCGCGAGCGGGAAGAAAGTGTTCGCGACGATGTTCGATACCGGGAAGAGTGCGTCGGAAATCGTCGCAGCAGAGGGGTTTGCGCAGATTACGGATACGACCGCGATCGAGAAGATCGCCCGAGACGTGGTGGCAAAAAGCCCCGACAACGCGGCGAAATATCGCAGTGGGAATGAAGGTGTATTCAAATTCTTCGTGGGGCAAGTAATGCGCGAGACGCGAGGGCAGGCCAATCCGCAGATCGCCAGCGAAATTCTCAAACGGGTTCTGGCGGAGCGCTGAATCGACCCTGGCCGGAGGACGAGCGTGATCGAAGAAGGCGACCGGGCTCCTGATTTCCGCGCAACGGCTGACGACGGCCGCACCATCTCGCTCAGCAGCTACCGGGGGAAAAACCTGATTCTCTATTTTTTCCCGAAGGCCAACACGCCCGGCTGCACGAATGAAGCGTCCGAATTCCGCGACGCCATGAAACACTTCGGGGCTCTCAATACCGCAATCGTCGGGTGCAGCGCCGATTCCGTCGGCTCACAGGCAAAATTCAAGGCCAAGTATAATTTGAACTTCCCTCTGCTCTCCGATCCTCAGTTCGAGGTAATTGAGGTATTTGGGGCGCGACGCATGAAGCGCTTCCTAGGAAAATCCTCCTTGGGAATCGTGCGCATGACCTTCTGGATTGGACCGGACGGAAAGATCCGCAAGATCTGGGACAAGGTCTCGACTAAGGGGCATGCCGCAGAAGTGACCGCTGCAGTCCGAGCAGAAGAGAAGAATTAGCTGCGGAAGCCCCACCAACAGCATGCTGCAGAAACACTCGGAAAGAATAACCATCCGGTTCGACCAGCGCATTGTCGATCAAACGGGTGCCGCCAACGCGAGATGATGCGAGCAGCACGTAGCATTTCCTCCACAGCATAGCTGCCGGCTCGAATGTCTCCGCATCTACGATCTCCGCATACTCAACCGCCACGCTAGGCTCCGCCGCGATCACATGACGCAAAGCCTACAAAAGGTGCGCGGGATTGCGTTCGCCGGAAGCGATATCGCACTTCACTGCTGCTATTGAACGATACAGAGCTGTAATTCATCCAGACTGATATGAATCGTTTTCATGCGACAGAACCTGGTTGGTCGCTCAGATAGCATAACGACGGGAAGCGTGCGGCACAAGATTATCTGGTCGCATGATCATGCGGTTGCTTGGACAGCGCGCTCACGGTAGAACGTGATGAGGTCCGTGTCAACGGGCTTGGCGCCCAATTGGCGCAGTATGGTTGTAATCTGGCCTCGATGATACGTGCTGTGGTTCGCCACGTGCAGCAGGCATTGCCACAAAGGCTGGGAGCTTGACATCCCGGCCATGGTTTTGTAGTGGATTACGCGCTGTAAATCGTCCGCAGTGAGCGAAGCAACATAATCGAGGAGGTCCCGTTCGATTTCCGTCCAGCGGCGCCGAATCGATTCGAGACTCGGATAATCGGCTGCGCTGGGAATTGTGCTGGGTGCACGGCCATGCCATCGTTCGAGCCAAATCCATTGAGCTCCGCAGATGTGAAATAGGGTATCGCGCACGGAGCGGAAGCTACTGCCGAGATCGCGTGTAAATTGCTCATCGCTGAGAGAATGGCAGGCATCGAGCACGCGTCGAGTTGCCCAGGAATCAAAATCATACAACGATCGAAAATCTTGGGTATTCATGAGAGGGCGTCTCCTTCACATGCAGGTATGTGCGGTGAGCCACCCCTTCACTATAGCAAAATTGGTCAGTGCCGCTGGTGCTCGGGCAGACACTCGCGCAACTCCGTTGCGGAAGAAAGCAATCGACTACCCGCGCGTCCCGCTCGACCTATCGTCCTGCTTCCACCGTCTTGCCCTGTCCCTGGGATCCGCCCATCACGTGGAATGATTGCGGCGTCAGGCCGATGTGTCCCATCACGGGAATCTCAGCCACGACCAGCTTAAAGATCAGTTCGATGCGGTGTTCGTCCCCTTCGACCTTTATCGCCTTTGCCCCGCCTTTCCTTCGGGATCCGGGTGTTGCGAACGGACCCAACTGGCTATTTCCGCAATCCTACAGTCTTTTTCGGGTGCCTTTAAGGTCACAAACGGATTGTGCCTTTCGGCCCTCGGCTCTAGCTTGCTGTCAGCAAGCGGAAGAAAAATCGGAATAGCACCGAGCTTGTTGTCCGATTTTTCTGAAATTTGCGGGAAATGAGGTTCTCATGACTGTTCCTTGGGAAATACTCATTGTCTCTTCCGATCTCGAAGGTCGTCGGGCGCTCACAACGATATTGAACCGGCTGGGTATAGACCCCATTTGCGCTGCGACGATTGAAGAATCGCTCGAACTTCTGTCTAAGGAAGCGATCGGCGTGGTTTTCTGCGACCAATACCTCGCGGACGGCAACTATCGCAACCTTCTCGCAGCTTCACATCGTTTAACATCGAGGATGCGTATGGTCGTGATCTCACGCCAGGGGAACTGGGACGAATATCTGGAAGCGATGCGGCAGGGGGCTTTTGACCTTATCGCCTCACCGTGCCGTCCAACCGATGTAGAGTGGATGGTGATTCAAGCCAAGCGCGATGAACGGAATCGCAGGAGTGAAGCGGCGTCTACCGCCGAGGCGATCACTTGAATGACAACCGCCCTATCCTTATGCGACGTTTTTGAAGCTTATCGATCGATAGATGGATGGGGATGGCGGCTGGGACTTTGTCGATGAGGAGACGCCATCCGCCTCCGTACCGTCCAGTATCTTCGTCGCAATCAATGCTTGCCCAGTGCCTTCACACTGAACCGACAGCAGAATTCTCCCGTTTTGAATAGCTCGGTCTAATAAATCCAGATTTTCGTCCGAGAATCCGCCCTCTTCAGCAGTTTCGGCAATCCTTCTTGAGGTTATGCCTGGCGATCCTGATCCTCGGAAATCATTGAAAGGCCCTTCGGGAAATACGACCGTGAAGTTCGCGTCGAGAAATCCTACGTTTCGCAAGTGGTACATTGCATATTCTAGGGCGGCCTGGTTCCGATAAGTTCCGCAAACTGAAGTCTCTTTTTCTGCCATCGATTTCTCCCCGGCTAGCACAACCAGTATCCAGGTGCAGAGCCAACGATTCCATCCCCGCCTTGCTGTAACAACAAAAAGAAGCTCGTGTACGAAGCCCACTTTAGTGACACGTGAGTAGAGCTCGGACGAAGCCGTATTTTGTCAGTTGCATATCAAAAGGATCGAGATCCTTCGGATATACCGGACCGATGTTTCTATGTCTATAGAGATGTATTTCAAATGTGGTACAATGAAGCCCCTAGCCAACATACAGCAACTGCAGGATAGACGTAGAGTGCAGAGTAGGTCTAGCCTGTAGCTGACCGCCAGTGCGGCGAGAAATCAGATGGTTAGCGATTTCGATACCGCCAACAAAAAGGTTGCTCTTTAATAAAACGGCGGAGAAATATCCGCAAGCATTACGCTTGTGTGTATCAGATACGAGCAGCAATCAATAGCGCGAAGGAGCAAAGATGGTGTGGACGATTTCCGTCATTTTTCTGAGCTTTTGGTTGCTTGGTATAACGACCCCCTTGATGCTGCATGGATACATTCATATCCTGCTGGGCGTGGCTGTCGGCATTGTTCTGCTGCCCTTGTTCTACCGAAAACGCGCGATTGACTGAATCCATCTGCTATTGTGTCCGCAACAGGTGCGCAGCTATCCTAACTCGCTATTCCGTTGCATCTGAAAAAGTGCTGTTATGAACCTCAGGTGCATGCGCGTTAGTTCGTTCCGATGCCCTAAGAGGGGCCATCGATTCTTGCCCATTGTACAATCCGTGC
Source organism: Candidatus Acidiferrales bacterium (assembly GCA_035534055.1). Classification (GTDB taxonomy): domain Bacteria; phylum Acidobacteriota; class Terriglobia; order Acidiferrales; family UBA7541; genus Palsa-295. The sequence continues at coordinate 11,583 of DATLST010000121.1, forward strand.
GTTTTAAACGTGATTCGTAGCACAATCCTAAACTGTAAATCTTAGCGAGAGGATCCCCGTCCTGTCTGGAATGCTATGAGCGCCGTTAGCCCAATTACCAGCACTGTACCAGGCACCGAAGAGCCGATCCGTGCGGAATTGTTCAGTGTCGAACGGCTCGAACAGCACGCGGAAAGCCTAGCTGCCGCGCAGACGGTCGACCCTGAGTTGACGAAGGGGCGGCCGCTCACTCCCCGCGTCGCAGAAAATGGCCGGGTGTTAAGGGAAGCCTATCGATCGCTGGCGGAGGCAATTCAAAAGGATCACGCGATCACACCCGCTGCCGAGTGGCTGGTCGACAACTTCCACATCGTCGATGAGCAGCTTCGTGAAATACGTGAGGATCTGCCTCCTGGCTTCTATCGGAAACTTCCCAAGCTTTCGTCGGGCCCTCTAGAAGGCTACGCGCGAGTTTTCGGAGTTGCCTGGGCGTTCGTAGCGCATACCGACAGCCGGTTCGATCCAGAAGTACTGGGACGCTTTGTGAAAGCCTATCAGCGCGTCCAGCCGCTCACGATCGGCGAGCTGTGGGCAGTGGCGATCACACTGCGCATCGTGCTTGTGGAAAACCTGCGCCGTCTCGCGGAGGCGATCGTGCATAGCCGCGCAGCGCGTCAGGAAGCCGACGCGCTGGCCGACCGGCTGCTGAGCAGCAACGCCCAACCACGCCTCGCCCCTGAAGCGGAACTCAAGCGGTTTGACGGAAAGCCACTGCCGAGAGCCTTTGCCGTTGCGCTACTCCAGCGGCTCCGCGATCTCGATCCGGTCGTGCGACCGGTCCTGCTTTGGCTCGACGAGCGCCTCACGGAACAGAAGACCACCGCGGAAGAAATCGTCCGGCTCGAACACCAGCAGCAAGCGGCCATGAACGTGACAGTGCGCAACATCATCACGAGCATGCGTTTGATGTCAGACGTCGAATGGCCGGAATTTTTCGAAAGCGTGAGTTTGGTGGACGTGATCCTCGGAAGAGACACGAACTTCGCCGAGCTCGATTTCGCCACGCGCGATTCTTATCGCCACGCAATCGAAAGTCTCTCGCGGGGATCCCGCCATTCGGAAGTGGAAATTTCCCAGCGGGTTGTGCAACACGTGAATCGGGCGCGCATTGAAGCCCGCGGTAATGCCGTCCCGGCGAAACAGCGCCGCACGGACCCTGGATACTACCTGATCTCACAAGGGCGGCCGGAATTCGAGCTGGAACTTGGTTTCCATCTGACTTGGAAACGACGCCTTCTCCGCTCGTACATGCAGACGGCCCTGCCCGGTTATCTCGGAACGATTGCTCTGGTGACAGCCGCAGTGCTGGCCTTGCCATTGCTATACGACCATGAAGCGGGAGTTTCCGCCAAAGGGCTTGTGCTGTTGGGCTTTCTTGCGGCGTTCCCTGCGTCCGATTTGGCCATTGCGCTCATCAATCGTGCCGTGACGGATTGGCTTGGCCCTCGAACGCTTCCGCGCCTCGAACTGCGCAAGGGCGTGCCCGAGCATTTGCGAACCATCTTGGTGGTGCCCACGCTGCTTGTCAGCGCGAACGAGGTCGAAGATTTGATCGGGCGATTGGAAGTTCACTACCTAGCAAACCCCGAGGGAAGCCTGCACTTCGGTCTGCTCTCCGATTGGGTGGACGCATCCACGGAAACGCTTCCCGGTGACGACGAATTGCTGGCGACAGCGACGGATGGAATCGCCCGTCTGAATAGATGCTACGGGCCTGCGCCCGGAGGCGGCGAGAGGTTCCTGTTGTTTCATCGCCGGCGCGTTTGGAATGAAAAAGAAGGCAGATGGATGGGGTGGGAGCGCAAGAGAGGAAAACTGCAGGAATTGAATCAATTCCTGCGGGGAGCGGCGAACACCACATTCCTGACAGTTGGGGAGCACGTTCCCGAGTGGCTATCGGCGGTTCGCTGCGTGATCACTCTGGATGCAGACACTCGCCTGCCGCCAGGCGTTGCCTATCAACTGGTCGGAACTATGGCCCATCCTCTCAACCGACCAGAGTTTTCCTCCAGTGCTGGCCGGGTGGTGGAGGGGTATGCAGTGATGCAACCACGCATCATGCCCACGCTCCCTACCGATCACGGAGGCTCGCTTTTTCAGAAGCTCTTCTCCGGCCCGGCCGGAATCGATGCGTATGCCTCGGCAGTTTCCGATGTATATCAAGACTTGTTCCGAGAAGGCTCCTACACAGGTAAGGGGATCTACGACGTCGATGCGTTCCAAGCAGCACTGACGGATAAGGTGCCTGAAAACACCCTATTGAGCCATGATCTCTTCGAAGGCATTTTCGCGCGCACCGCTCTGGTGACCGATATCGAGCTGTTTGAAGAATTCCCCCTGCACTACGAGGCGGCGGCGGCGCGCCAGCACCGCTGGGCGCGCGGGGATTGGCAGCTTTTGCCATGGATTTTCTGGCATGGACCCAGAAGCACTGCTGAGCGGCACCCCGTCTCCGTTCCGATGGTGGGTCGATGGAAGATGCTCGACAATTTACGGCGTAGTCTTTCGGCGCCGGCGACATTTCTTACGCTTATCGTAGGATGGCTGTTGCCACCCGCTTCTCCTTGGGTCTGGACGAGATTCATTGTGGGAACGCTGGCTATCCCCGCGTTGCTTCCCTTCTTGATGGGCCTCGATCCCCGGCTCGGAGGAGTTTCCAAGCGTAGCCATATGCGCGCTCTGCTGACGGATTTAGTACATGGCCTATCCCAGGTTGGGCTGGCACTCACCTTCCTTGCGTATCAAACCTGGCTGATGTGCGATGCGATCGTACGCACCTTGGCACGCCTGTTCCTTACCCGAAAGAACCTACTGGAGTGGGTAACTGCAGCACAGGCTAAGTACGCAGTGGATTTTCAGTTGTCCCATATCTACCGGCGCATGTCAGCCGGGCTTGCGGTCACGGCAGCCGCAACGGCGGCCTTGGCGCTGGGAAGGCACCAAGGTTTTGTGGCTGCCGCGCCGTTCCTCGCTCTTTGGGCGGTGGCTCCGGCGGTGGCACGATGGATCAGTGTGCCTCTGCGGCTGAAAGCCGCGCCCCTCGCGCCTCCTCAGAAACAGATTCTCCGATCTACCGCCCGCAGAACCTGGCGATACTTCGAGACGTTTGTATCCTCGGGCGACCACGCGCTGCCCCCCGACAATTTCCAGGAAGATCCTAAGCCCGTCGTGGCCCATCGAACCTCGCCCACGAATATCGGGCTGTACCTGATCGCCATGCTTTCGGCTCACGATCTCGGATGGATCGGCATCGTCGAAACGGTGGAACGGCTCGAAGAGACTTTCGCGGCGATGAACCGGCTGGAGCTGTTTCGCGGGCATTTCTATAACTGGTATGACACGAGCGACCTTCGCCCGCTTGAGCCGAAGTATGTCTCCTCGGTGGATAGCGGCAATCTTGCCGGACACCTGCTAACCTTGAGCAACGGCTGTCGCGAGCTGCTTGAAAAGCCATTTGGCGGGGCACAAATGCTCCAGGGCATTCAGGATTGCATCTCGCTGCTGCAGGAACCGCTCGCCGAAATTCCCGATACCCGCCGCACCAACATTGTTACGCGGAAGCAGCTTGCCAATGCCGCGGAAGCATTAGCGGCCGCTCTGGAACCATTGCCCGCCGGTTCCGAGGCTTTGGCTGTGCGTCTTTTTGAACTGCGGACGCTGGCCCACACGGCGGCTGACATTGCCCACGCTTTCGCGCAGGAGCGAGCGGATGCCGCCGATTCCGAATTGCGCATATGGTCCGAAGCCATACAGGATTGCGTAGAGAGTCATTTTCGAGACGCGCAGATACTGATCCCATGGACACGCTTGGATGCAAAGGAAAGTGCGGCGATGTTCAAGGATCCCCAAGGCATAAGTGGATGGCTAGGCGGCGAAATACCATTCCAAAACGTTCCCAGACTATCCGAAGCGCCTGAGTACTTCGAGGGCGCTGAACGCAGGCTTATCGCATTGCGAGAACGGATTCTCAGCGAGGAATCGCCCAGCCTGCCGGTACTGGCCCGGATTGACGCTCTGGCCGACGCGCTGCGAAAGTCCGGTGCGGAGGCCGCTGTATTGATTCGCCGCGTCACCGCTCTGGCGCAAACAGCCCAGGACATGTTTCACGCCATGGATTTCAGTTTTCTGTTCGATGAGATGCGGAAACTATTTTCGATTGGTTACCGCGTCACGGATGGCACGCTTGACGACGCGTGTTACGACCTGCTGGCTTCGGAAGCCCGGCTCACCAGCTTTATAGCCATCGCCAAGGGAGACGTCGAAGCACCGCATTGGTTCCGTCTCGGACGCGCGCTCACACCTGTGGACCGAGGGTCCGCGCTGGTTTCCTGGTCAGGTTCCATGTTCGAATATCTGATGCCCGCGCTGGTGATGCGTGCTCCGGCGGCCAGTTTGCTAAGCGACACGGCCCGGCTGATAGTCCGCCGCCAGATCGAATATGGTGCGGAACGCAGGGTGCCGTGGGGCGTATCTGAATCCGCGTACAACGCTCGCGATATCGATCTGAGATATCAATATTCCGCGTTCGGCGTACCGGGGCTGGGTCTAAAGCGGGGCTTGAGCGACGATGTGGTCATCGCGTCGTACGCCAGCGCGCTTGCAGCTATGGTCGATCCGGTGGCAGCAGCGCAAAACATTGCCCGGCTAGTCGAAGCCGGAGGCCAAGGGCTCTACGGCCTGTACGAATCGCTGGATTACACGAGCAGTAGAGTGCCCGAAGGGCAGAAGGTCGCCGTGGTTCATGCATATTTTGCGCATCATCAGGGAATGACGCTGGCGGCGCTTGCCAACGTGCTCACTGATGGCGCCATGTGTGCCCGTTTCCATAGCGAGCCGATCGTGAAAGCCGTCGAATTGTTGCTGCAGGAACGGACGCCACGTGACGTCCTGGTCACCCGGCCTCGCGCGGAAGAAGTCTCGGCGGCCCGAGTACGGGACCTCATCCCGCCCGTATCGCGGCGATTCGCTACGCCGCACGGCTCGACTCCTCGCACGCATTTGCTCTCGAACGGGCGGTACGCAGTGATGGTGACGTCCGCAAGCTCCGGTTATAGCCGCTGGGGAGATATTGCGGTCACGCGATGGCGAGAGGATGCCACGCGGGATTGCTGGGGTTCGTACATTTACCTTCGTGACGTGCACAGCAATCACGTTTGGAGCGCGGGTTACCAGCCTTGCGGAACCGAACCCAGTTCGTACGAAGCCCGCTTTTTCGAAGATCGCGCGGAAATCGTGCGGCGCGACCATTCGCTGACAACCACACTGGAAGTCATCGTCTCGTCCGATGACGACGCCGAGATGAGGCGTGTCTCCATCACCAACCAAGGCGTGCGCACCCGCGAAATTCAGGTGACGTCGTATTCTGAAATCTGTCTCACCTCATCCGGGGCGGATGCTGCTCATCCCGCATTTTCCAATCTGTTCGTGCAAACGGAATTTGTTCCCGAACTCGGAGCGCTGCTGGCTACTCGGAGGCGCCAATCCGACAAGGAGACACCCGTTTGGCTCGCGCACATGACCGCGGTGGATGCGGCCACCGTTGGCGAGTTGGAATATGAAACGGACCGCGCTCAGTTCATCGGACGCGGCCGGGATATCGGCAATCCCGTATCGATCATCGATGGGCCGCCGTTACGGAAAACGACGGGCTCCGTGCTGGATCCCATCGTCAGTCTGCGCCGAACCCTGCGAATCCCGCCGGGCACCACCGCCCGCATCATTTTTTCAACGGTTGTCGCACCCACCCGGGAGCAAGCACTGGAATTGGCGGACAAACATCGGGATGCCACGACGTTTGAGCGCACGCTCACGCTGGCGTGGACCCAGGCGCAAGTGCAGCTTCGGCACTTGGGCATCGGAGCTGATGAAGCAGACCTGTATCAGAAATTGGCAAATGCGATTGTGTATGCCGACGCTTCGCTCCGTCCGTCGTCCGATACCCTCAGCCACTCTGCACTGGACCTCGGCGCGTTGTGGGCCTGCGGGATTTCAGGCGACCGGCCCATTGTCCTGGCGCTCATCGATGAGGCTGAGGATATCGAGATCATCCGACAGTTGCTGCGCGCCCACGAATATTGGCGGATGAAACGCCTGCCCGCCGACCTTGTGATCGTCAATGAAAAGCCTCAGTCCTACGTGCAGGATCTTCAAAGCGCCTTGGAAGCGCTGGTGCGCGGGAGCCAGCTGAGACTTTCGCCCGAAACAGGAGATGCGTTGGGCCGTGTCTTCTTGCTGCGTGGGAACCTGATTTCGCCCCAGTTGCGCACGACTCTACAAGGCTTGGCGCGCGTAGTGCTATTCAGCCGGCGCGGAACATTGTCCGAGCAGGTGAACCGTTCACAGCGTTCCGGATCGGTGACAATTCGCGCGCCCCGCCCGGAAGTGATGCAGGACATAATTGCTGACGCGGTTCCGCTGACCGAAGATCTCGCGTTCGCCAACGGATTGGGCGGGTTCGACGAGAACGGCCGCGAGTACGTAACGATTCTCAGCGAAGGATTGCGAACGCCGGAACCGTGGATCAACGTGATCGCGAATCCTTTCTTTGGATTCCTGGTCTCGGAATCAGGTGCCGGGTATACATGGTCGCTCAACAGCCACGAGAATCAGCTGACGCCCTGGAGTAATGACCCGGTATGCGATCCGCCAGGCGAGGCCTTCTATATCCGCGACGAATCCACGGGAGAGATTTGGAGTCCCACAGCTTCGCCAATTCGCCAGGAAGCCGCTGTGTATGTCGTGCGACACGGTCAGGGCTACAGCCGCTTTCAACATTCCTCTCACGGAATCTCAAGCGATCTGGTGCAATTCGTCCCGGCGAAAGACTCCATTAAAATTTCTCGGCTTACGTTGCAGAACAATTCCAACCGGATGCGGCGCCTCTCCGTGACAGCATACGCAGAATGGGTTCTGGGCAGCTCCCGCAGCGCTACATCGCCCTATCTCATCACTGAGATGGATCAGCAGACGGACGCCATCTTCGCGCGGAATGCGTGGGATGACGCATTCGCCGGGCGCGTCGCTTTCGCGGATATTGGAGGGCGCCAGACCGCATGGACTGCGGACCGCCGGGAGTTTCTGGGGCGGAATGGCGTGCTCGAACATCCAGCAGCCTTGGAGCGCAGGGAGGGGCTTTCGGGAAAAGCGGGGGCCGGGCTTGATCCCTGTGCGGCGCTGCAATCCTCGATTGAATTGCGGCCCGGCACGCGCGCGGAAATCGTGTTCTTACTGGGACAAACGGAAAGCCGAGAAACGGCACAGGAGCTTTTGAAGCGATATCGAAATGCCGACCTGGACGAAGCACTGGGCCAAGTGATCCAGTCCTGGGATGTAATACTCGGCACCGTGCAGGTGACGACGCCCGAGCCCGCGGTGGACCTGTTGCTCAATCGGTGGCTGCTGTATCAAACGCTCAGCTGCCGCGTCTGGGGGCGAGCGGGTTTTTATCAGGTGAGCGGCGCATACGGATTCCGCGATCAGTTGCAGGATGTGCTGGCGCTGTCCGTTGCAAAGCCCGACGTCACCCGCGAGCAGTTGCTGCGAGCCGCGGCGAGGCAGTTTGTCGAAGGCGACGTCCAGCACTGGTGGCATCCCCCCTCGGGGCGGGGTGTGCGGACGCGCATCTCGGACGATTTGCTCTGGCTGCCTTATGCCGTCAGCCGATTCATCGAGGTAACCGGTGAAATGGGCGTGCTCGACGAAATGGTGCCATTTTTGGAAGGCGAACCCCTCGCCGAAGGTCAAAACGTATCGTACTTCCAGCCACGCGTGTCGGAGACAAAGGGTACGCTGTTCGAACATTGCGCCCGGGCGCTCGATCGGAGCCTCGTCGTGGGAAGTCACGGGCTGCCTCTCATGGGTACGGGAGACTGGAATGATGGAATGAATCTCGTGGGCGAACATGGGAAGGGAGAAAGCGTGTGGCTGGGCTGGTTCTTGCATCTCGTACTCTCCGACTTTGCGAAGCTGGCAGATTCACGGAGCGAGGAGAAACGGGCGGAAACATGGCGGCTGCATGTAACGGCGCTGAAAGCAGCGCTGGAACGAGAGGCATGGGACGGCGACTGGTATCTCCGCGCCTATTTTGACGATGGGACGCCACTCGGTTCAGCCAAGAACCAAGAGTGCCGGATCGATTCGATTGCCCAATCGTGGGCGGTAATCAGCGGAGCCGCAGACCCGGGGCGAGCCGCGCGCGCGATGGCCGCGGTCGATCAACATTTGGTGCGCCGGCGGGATGGGGTCGTGCTGCTGCTGGCGCCGCCATTTGATCGCGCTCCAGTCGATCCCGGCTACATCAAGGGATATGTGCCAGGCATCCGGGAAAACGGAGGGCAATACACGCACGCCGCCGCGTGGTGCGTGCTGGCTTTTGCGAAGATGGGCGACGGAGACCGAGCCGGAGAGCTCTTCCGGATACTCAATCCAATCAACCACGCCCGGTCGCGAGCGGATGTACAGCGTTACAAAGTCGAGCCCTATGTGGTTGCCGGTGATGTGTATTCGGAGCTGCCGCACACCGGACGAGGCGGGTGGACATGGTACACAGGATCAGCAGGTTGGCTCTATCGCGTCGGGATTGAATCAATCCTCGGTTTTCGCTTTCAAGGAATGACGCTCAGCATTGATCCGTGCATTCCCAGAGACTGGCCGAATTTCTCTATTACATTCCGGTATCATTCGGCGATTTATAAGATACGGGTGGAAAATCCATCCCACGTGGTTCGGGGGGTTGCTCTTACTGAGGTCGACGGCAAGCTCGTGGCCGGATGTGCCAGCATTCCGCTTGCCGATGACGGGCGCGAACACAAAATCCTGGTGGTGTTGGGCTAAGCGATCCGACTATTTTCGTACTTGACCCGATGGCTCTGGTCTCAGCGATAATTCGCAGCCTGAAGTTCGAACATTTCCGCGTAGCGGCCGGTACCTCGAACTAATTCGTCATGCTGGCCTTGTTCCGCAATGCAGCCATTTTCCAGAACTAGAATGCGGTCCGCCATGCGAACGGTCGAAAACCGATGAGAGATCAATAGGGACATTTTACCCCTCGTAAGCTCAGCAAACCGCTCGAAAACCTCGTGTTCGGAGCGCGCGTCGAGGGCAGCCGTGGGCTCATCGAGAATCAAAACCTGCGCGTCCCGCAAGTAAGCGCGCGCCAAAGCCATTTTCTGCCATTCGCCGCCGGAGAGGTCTACGCTCCCCTCAAAATGGCAGCCGAGGGTCTGGTTGTAACCGTGGGGAAGGCGACGGATCACATTGTCTGCCAAGCTCTTCTTGGCCGCTGCGCGAATCGGGAATGGGTTTTCGCGTTCCTCGATCTGGCCTACGGCGATGTTTTCAGAAGCAGTCAATTCGTAGCGGGTGAAATCCTGGAAGATGACTCCCATCTCTTTCCGCAGATCGTCCAGGTCGTACTCGCGCAGGTCCACACCGTCGAGCAGAATCTGGCCGCTCGTGGGATCGTACAAGCGCGTGAGCAATTTCACGATGGTGGTTTTGCCCTGGCCGTTTTCGCCGACCAGGGCGATGCGCGAGCACGGCTCCAGCTTGAAACTCACATTGTTCAGAACACGCCGGGAGTTCCCGGGGTATTGAAAGGAAACATTCTTGAATTCGAATCCGCGGCGAATGGGTCGCGGAACCGGCAAAGCTCCGGGTTTCGAGAATATCTTCGGCTGCACGGAAAAGAACTCCATCAGATCGGTCATGAAGAGAGCCTGATCGGCGATGATAGAGAAGGTGGAGAAGAACCCCTGAATGTTGGTGCTTGCCCCGGCGATCGCGCCAGCCAGCATGGTCAGTGTGCCAAGAGTGAGAGCACCGGCGATGGTACGATAAATCACGTATCCGTATGTTCCGTAGTATCCTACCGTGCCAAGCATCGTCAGAAGCGCGCCGAAAAACAGCTTACGCTTTGCCAAGTCTAAGTTCTGATGGTGCAACCGATCGGAAAGCGATGTGTAGCGCTCGACGATGTATCCTCCCAGGCCGAACAGCTTCAGTTCTTTTGCGCTTTCCCGGCTCCCACCGAGGATGCGGAGATAGTCCATTTGACGCCGAGCCGTGGTTTGCTCGAAATTCAGCGAATAGCCGAGAAAGGCAAAATGCGTTTCGCCCAGGAATGCGGGAACCACACAAATGATGAGAGCGGAAAGAATCCAGGGAGAAAAGAACAAAATACTAGCGGCAAGGCTGGCTGCGGTGATGCCTTGCTGGAACAGCCTACCGGCCGATTGAATCATGATCAAACGATCGGTACTCTGCACCCGGGCGCGATCCATCTTGTCGTAGAAAATCGGATCTTCATAAGAGGTCAGGTCCAGGCGCGAAGCGTGCTCTACCACCTTCGTGCTGACGTGACGAGTGAACTTATCGGCGAGCACCGTATCGAAGAAGTCGAGTGCACGCACCAAAACGGTAGCTAGAGCGGCCAGGACGAATTCCAGAACTACCAGCCACCAGAAATGGGTGGGAAGAGCCTTATGATGGGCCGTAAAACCGTCGATGCCATCGATGATCAGCTTGCCTACAGCCAAAGTTGCGAGTGGAATGAGGGACGCAATCAACCGGGCGGCAAAGCCCGCCACCACCATGCCCGGAGAAGCCTCCCAGACCATTTTGATCATTAAAGGGGTGTTGTTGCGGAGGGCGCGGAGCCGTTCCCCCCATTTCGGACTGGGCTTTACAGTCCCCTGCGCTTTTGCTGGTTCTTGAGAGTCAAGACAGATGTCTGGGTTCATGGAATCAGAGCTCCAATCCATTTACCATGAGTGAAATGTCCCCCGCGATTACAATCAAGACCTGCCTGGGCAACCCACAGGAAGCCTGTTCCACGGTAGGGAAGATTGCGATGGATCGCAGCTGCGGAAGAAAGTCGCGGTCGTTCTGTCTCTAGCCCGAACTGAATTGCTTCTTCCATGTCGTCGTCTAGCTTAGATTAAGCAAATGCGATGCCATTCAAGATGCCAGCTAAGCGTATATTTTGCAGTAGATTACGGTTAGGCCTATGGTCGATGCCGTGAGTTTTTTGCGGGGCTTCAGCAAGTTCTATCTAGACGTCCCTAGCCTTGCAGACGAAAGTCCAGTCGAAATCGCATGCTCTTCTGTATCAAAATCGTAAATACCACGATCAGGATGCAAGGTTCCCAGCTGGGAGTTCTAAATCATCGTGGCGGGTGTTTCTGAGCTCAAGAAGCTTTTTATCAGACTGAGGGCTCGTCCTTCGTCTGGCGGATCTCTTCCCAGTAGGCATTCTTGCCGGCTTCCATGGCGTCTTGCAGCTTGTCCTTCACACCAGCGACTGAAATCCCGATCTCACTCTTGAACTGCTGAGTGGCGTCCGAGACATACTCTTTCCCGTGCTTCACCGCCTGGCTAATCAACTCGCGCGTTTCATCGCCGGGCTGAGGAGCGTACAAGATCGCCATAACCGTCCCCATTCCTAACCCAATGAGGAATGCGAGCAGTCCACCGGGGGTATTCTTCTCGGCCATGATTTAGGTTAACCGATCCCCGGCGATCCGTCCATACGGCCGATTCCCTATTCTCACGCCGCACATCCAGATCGCAAAGATTAGTGAGGATTCAGCGGCGGAGCCGCAGAGCGCATGCCGCTTGGCACAGCGGACGAAATGCGATCCTGGCGTGCATCAAAGATCGTGCAGCTTCCCGCATTCTGTCCATCTCGGTCCAGCAATGCTCGCAAATAACGATCCGCCGCATCGCGGAACGGAGAATCGAAGACCACGATGGCGCTCAGGTTCAGTGTACGCACAATGGCGGGCATGGCTTGCCGGTCGGACACAAGATCGATAGGCGCAGAGAGTTCGCCTTGTAACGCCAGCAGAGAGCGCAAAATCGGATCCTGATAATAGGCCTTCCAAACCCGGTCGGAGCCATAGGACACGTAGCCATCAACCAGGGCGTAACGACCGTCATCGCTTACCTGCATCCACATGCTTTTCAAGCTGTAGGGCGCGATGATTAGCGGGAACGTTACGACCGTGCCTTTCTGAAGCTCGGCTGGCACTCTACACGCGCTCGCGGCAGCAGGAGAGTCTGCCGCGCGCGCCGGATCGATGATCGAGGACCGAGGAAACGGAACGGTGAGCAGGTCCAGCAACAAAAGCGCACTCACGCCAGCCACGAGCAGGCAGCGCTGCCAATTCTTCCCCAGCCTGTCCAGCAGAAAGGCCATGCCCATCGAACACAGCATGGCGAGGCACAGGGCCGTCACAACATGAAATCTTGCCGGTGCGGAAATAAATCGCGCGAAGCGGATGCGATAGAGCAGCGCGGCAGGCCCCGGAACTGGAAGTTGCCTGCCCAAAAATCGAATTGTCGGCCCCAGTGATAGGAGGTAAAAGATCCCAGCCAGAACCGCAGCCTGCCAGGCCCAGCGTGGCTGGGTCGAGCGCCTCTTCCAGAATCCCACCAATGCCAGAAGCAGGATGATGGGTCCCACGTATACCGTTCCTTCAAAACCTGCGACGAAGAGACGCGGATCGAGGCCGCGCGCAAAACGTCCCAGCAAAATATGGTTCCAACTCGGGATCATAAAGCCCAACGCGTCGGCTGAAAATTGCCGCACGTGCGAGAGCGGCCGTGGGAGCGGCATGTCCGCGGAATTTCCCAACAGCATGGCTAGGAACGGAGAAAACATGATCAGAAAAGCCGCCGCCGCCATGCAAAACGGTTTCCAGACTCTCTTCAGCACCGAGGAGCCTTCCAGAACCACGTCGATCGAGATGACGATGGGAGTCAGCATCACGCAGAAAACCGTGTAGTTGAAGTGGCCTAAGGCAGTGAGAAACAGCGCGAGAGCGAGGAAAAGGCCCTCCTTCCACGAGGGGTCGGATTTTCTGAGCAGGCGGTCGAGAGCCAGAAAATATAGGGGGATCGGGAATGCCGTGACTAGGCTGAGATGCCCGAGGGCATGCGCGAGCACAAAGGGACTAAAACCGAAGCAGATTCCCCCGATCAGCGCTGCCGCCTCATTCCGGCAAATCCGCAGACATAGAAGGCACGCGAAAAAAGCTGCCAGAGCCAATTGAAGGATGAGGGAGATGTTGTAGCTGATGACTGGTCCCAAAGTCAGGCTCAGTGGCAGAGCCAGAATTCCGGCCAGTGGATCAGTGGTGCTCCAGGAAAGGTCGACCCTATTGGGATAAAAGATCAGGCGCGTATAGAAAGGATTCTGGAGCTTCGTCACTGCCCGCGCGAAATGCCATAGAAACCAGGCATGCTGAAAATTGTCTCCCGGGTAGCCGAGAAGACTCGATCCCGGCGAAAGCGAGCCGGGCAGAGTGAAGATCACCGCGAGGACAAGGCAAATTGTAAGGGACACGAAGTGACTGCGAACGGGATGAAGCGATCTCCGAAAGCCAATCTCCCCAGGGTCCGGCGATTCCCCTTTCTGCTGCGACCCGGTAATGGCATCTGTCCGCACAAGAGACACGCTGTTCAGCTTCCGCCGAACAACATCCCGTAGATTATCAGGGTCAAGCCCGTCGAAGCATCATTTGCTTCACGATGCGGTTTTATCGTAAGTCCAGACAAGTGCGAGTAGTTGATTGACTCGCCATCGGTGCGAGATTTAGGTAGACGTAGGCAACTCGCGGCACAAATGCTGTGAACAACGCAAAAAAGTTTTCGCTATGTTCACCGAAGGTGGCATTAAGGCGGGCTGAGAGATTGTTTTCCTGAAGAGACAATTCTTTCGGACTTCGGCCGTGCCGTCCCCGCTGATGTTAACGCTCCTGGCCAAGTCGACAGGCGGATATTGGACTCCTGCCCTTTGTCCGCATCGCCCTGCAAGCCTCCCGGGCGGCTCTCCCGCGCTATCGAAATCGTTTCAGCAAGTGCCTGTTCGACCAACCCCAACTGCTGGCGATTCTCTGCCTGATGCATTACGAGGACAGGATCTTTCGCGAAGCGAAGTTCAGTTGGGCGAGCATCGCGAATTGCGTCAGGCGTTGGGGTTCGGGAGCGTGCCCGACTTCACGACCTTTATCGATTCCTTCAGCGCCTACACGACGTGATCATCGATCAGGCCGTGGGCGAGACGGTGCGCTGGTTGGTGGCCTGTCGCGGAGAAAGTGTTACTGCAGACGCCACACGCAAAAACCAAGAGCAACTGTACGAATGGCGGGTGCCAGCTATTTGGCCCATTCTTTTCCCAGAATCGCGTACTAACGAATTCACTGCGACAGGCCACTAGCT
>DATLST010000122.1:0-7282 GCA_035534055.1 Candidatus Acidiferrales bacterium
TGGCCGGACGCGGCACTTTAAACGGCGTTCCACTGATTCTACCCCTTGAAAGGCCGCTCCTGAAAGTTAAGCGGCCGTTATAAAAACGACCCACTTCAACGAAGCGGTAGTTCTGTTGAGCGACACTGCGGTCTCCAATCCAACAGAAGGAGACACGTGATGGAACTCAACCAAAATACCTCAACAATCGGAGGCAATCGCATCCCTTGGAACAAGGGTCGTCTTGTCGGTCAGAAACCGCCGTTGAAACTCAAGGAGATATGGGCGCTGCGTGTGCGGTTGCAGCTTGGTAAACAGCTGCGAGATCTCGCGCTATTCAATTTGGCTATCGACAGCAAACTGAGGGGCTGCGATTTGGTCAATCTGCGGGTAGAGGATGTCGTGCAAGGCGGCAGAACTATGAGCCGCGCAACCATCCTGCAACAGAAGACCGGGCGACCGGTCAAATTCGAGATCACGGAACAGACACGGAATGCCGTCGATGCCTGGGTCACGAAAGCGCAGCTCGTGCCTGGTAAATATCTTTTCTCGAGCCGGATGAGTCGCTCGCCGCATATATCTCGGCGTCAGTACAGCAAGATTGTGAAATCTTGGGTATCGCGAATTGGACTTGATCCACGCGACTACGGCACCCACACGATGCGGCGCACCAAAGCCACGCTGATTTATGAGCGGACCAAGAACCTTCGGGCGGTCCAGCTGTTGCTGGGACACACGAAACTCGAAAGCACGGTACGATATTTGGGGATCGAGGTCGATGACGCGCTTGAGATGTCTGAGCGCACAGACGTGTGATGGTTGTTCATCCGCTAGCGGCCGGCGTTGTGGGGCCGCTAGCGGGTTGTAAGCAGCCCTTCAAGAGGTAGAATCAGTAGAAGGTCGTTTGAAGTGCCGCGTCCGGCCAGAAGCAGTCCTCTGCCAACTTGAATATGCTTCTCGAAAGCAGTCACTCATGGTGATTTACAAGGAAATGTTCGATGCGTACCGTGGACAAATTGGTGGGAATGCTGGTTATGGCTCGCGCTGCAGTGAACGGTGTTATCGCCCGCTTTGAGGCGATGCCGTTAGTAATGCGTCTGGTCTGTCTAGCTTCGCTGTGTGCCGGGTTCATGCTGCTCGTGATCAGTCTGTTACAGGTCGGTTCGATACGTATATTCGACGAGACTCTCTCATGGAGTCAGGTGCGAGCGGCAGGTTATTACCCTTTCTTGGTGGGATCTGGTCTTGCAATGGTCGTAACTGGCGTTGGCATCTGGAAGCTCTGGAAATGGTCACGCTGGCTCGTGGTATTGGGTTACCTAATTCCGCTTCCGATACCGCTTATTTATTTGCGCAGCCACCCACAAACAGGAACTGATGTCATGTTCACTTACGCCATAAGCGCCGTGGTGTGGGCTGGATTTTTTTACTGGTATTTGTTTTTTAAGCAGAAGAGTACGTTTGTCTGAGATTGTGCCTTGTAGTTTTTACTTAGCTTCACCAGCTTTGGCTGGACATCAATTCCGCGGTTATGGTGGCATAACATAAACGGCCGCTTGGGGTCGCGTGCAGAATATGAAGGAGTAGAATTACGGATGGTGGGTATTAAATGCAGCATCCGGCCATTAGCGGACATTGGCATCACAATTATCGAATGACGCCGCAACGCTTCATCTTCCACTCAGCGGCAGAAACACCGTCAGAGGCAGTAATTCAAACCGACGTGCGATTATCGATCGGCAGCGCTTATTCGGCGGGAGATCAGTTTCAGCCAAGGCCCCAAATGGAAGGCACTCATCAGCACATACATCAGGCACATCCCGCTAAGCGGCAATCCGTTTCCAGTAGCCGGACAGAGCATAGCCGCCATGCTATCGCCATGAATCCCCGTAAGTAATGCCATGATTGCGAATGTCGGGGTAGCTGCAAGGCACAGCAGGCGATCGGCACGTCCATGAGACCGGCCTCGAGATGCAGCGGAATCAGAGTCGATCAAATAGGGCACGCTAGCGACCATTTCGGCGTTTCTGCCGTTTCCCCATTGCTCGCGGCGTGCCTTGCCCCAATCTTGGTACGATGCAAACTGATGCCACATAAATCACCTCCTGTTTAAAGTGCTTATCACTGCAGTGCAGGAATGATGTCAGCGCTTGGATGTGCCTAGGTCGTCCGAATAGCCGGCCTTCAGGCGGGACCACTGCGCGGTGGGACGTCCATCGATACGAATCGCATTTTTGCCTTTGAACAGCCGTGGCCAGCCTGTCGGCGAGTCTTCCCACGACTCTTGCCTTCCGTAGACGGTCATATCGAGCAAATCGTAGCTAAGATCCAATGCCTCCCCGCCGCGCCCCGTTGTCCAGTACGTCTCGTAGACATCTGATTCCAATCGTAGATAACAAACAAGATGAAACATGCCCGCCCGACCTCCGTCCAACAGTGTGTCTAGCGAGTCCTTGGCCGAGTACCAAGGCATTTCCCAGCCCATGAACTTGTGGTAGCGGGCGCTCTCTTTATACGGACCTTGGCACAACACGGCGTACGTGACATCGCGAGAATGAATATAGGATAGCTCGCGGACTTGCGACGTCAGCCAAGTGCAGCCCTCGCACTGCTCCGGCGCAGGTTTTCCAGCATGCCACATGAAGTAATAGGCGATGAGCATCCGGCGTCCTTCGAATGCCTCTAGCAGTGACACCCTACCGCGTTCGCCAATAAGCGGAGTTTCAGAATCCACCTTGACCATGGGCAAGCGCCTGCGAGCGGCAGCGATAGCGTCGCCTTCTCGCGTGTGGGCCTTCTCTCGAACCCGCAATACGTGCAGTTCCGTCTCGAAAGTTTTCCGATCGACGATCTTGGGCGCTGCAGGTTTATCTTTCATGATGTCTTTCATGGCTTCTCTCCGTTGCGAACCGCAGTCAATCTTTCGCCTCTGCCTCACGCTTTCGGGCGGCTGCTTGAGGGTCGGTTAATATGTCGACCCACTTCGGGTCAGGCGAAGTCTCGACGTCGTAATTGTCGTGCCAGTTCCACCACTTGTACGGCGGCGTCTGGGGGTAGCCCTCAGGCGAGTCCTCCCAGGTCTCCTGCCGGCCAAGCGCTGTGACATCGAGGTAGCTCCAAATGCTCCCCATGGCCTCGTCAGCGCGGTTGTTGATGAAGTAGGTGCGGAATACCTTGGAGCCATCGCGAATGAACACGTTGTGCCCGTGCCATTGGTCCACGCCGAAGTCGACGTCGAAGCTGTCGGTGATGGTGTACCAGGGCATCTTCCAGCCCATGCGCGCCTTCAGGCGCGCGATGTCGGCCTGCGGTGCACGCAAGGCATACACCAGGGTCGTGTTGCGTACGTTCAGATGCGTCAGGTTTGAAACCTGATCGGCGCCCAGGGAGCAGCCGCGGCAGGCGTGCTCGGGCCAACCGAATACGCCCGGCTCGAAGAAGGCGCGGTAGACGATCAGCTGACGGCGGCCCTCGAACAGCTCGAGCAGGCTCACTTTGCCCGCGGGGCCGTCGAACTCATATGTCTTTGCAACCGCAAGCCACGGCATCCGCCGTCGCTCGGCGGCCAGTGCGTCACGGGCACGCGTCAGGGCTTTTTCCTTCACCAGCAGCAGCTGGCGTGCGGACTCCCACTCTTGCGGTGATACGATCGGAGGCGGTTTCATCGCCGGATGTCCTTTCCCGTGCTGCTCGTCTCTAGCCTTGCCCGTTGTCTTCTGTGTCGTCATTGCCTTTGCTCCTTTCGTCAAATTGTGATGTTCCGTTTCGCTTGGATTATGACCAGATGCCTATCTATTAGGTCAGCAACACACCCTAAAGTTCGAGGCAGACTTTGCCAAAGTGTTTTTTGGATTCGAAATACTTGAACGCGGGGACGATATCCTGCAGCGGAAAGCAGCAGTCTATGATTGGTTTTATTTGATTCGCCGTTATGGCTCGAATCATGTCCTCTTGATCGGCTCTGCTGCCGACGGAGAGTGCGCTGATACGAATCTGATTTGACAACATCGCTCCGGTCGCCACTTCACCGGCAAATCCTGTCAAGACGCCGATTAGGGCTATGTGCCCACCAATTCGGCATGCCGTAATGGACTGTGTCAACGTGCCGGGGCCGCCGACCTCGATTACGTGATCGACACCGCGTCCGTCCGTCAATTCCTTTGCCTTCTGACCCCAATTTGGTACTGCCTTGTAATTGATGACGGTGTCGGCCCCCAGACGCTTCAGCTTTTCCAACTTCTCGTCAGAGGACGACGTAGCGATGACTCGGGCACCCGCGGCTTTGGCGAACTGCAGTGCGAAAATCGATACGCCGCCCGTTCCGAGGACCAGCACAGTATCGCCGGGCTTTACCTGGCCACGAACAACCAGGCCTCTCCAAGCGGTCAATCCCGCGGTGGGAAGCGTCGCCGCCTCGGCATGCGTGTAACCCGCCGGCGCCTTGGTGAATGCGTGTGCCGGCATGCAGGCGAATTCGCGTGCATACCCGTCGATGCTGTCTCCGGGTATGTCCTGCTTAGTGACGGGCGTCATTTCGCCTGCCAACCAATAAGGCCAAAACGTGCTTACGACCTGGTCTCCAACTTTGAACTCGTCGACATTCTCACCAACCGCGAGCACTTCACCAGCGCCATCGTTCATCGGAATGCGACCATCGGCGCTCGGAAATGTCCCCTGCACAACGAAATCGTCATGGGCGTTCAGTGAGCTGGCCCGAATCCTGACCAGCAATTGGCCTGGTCCTGGTTCGGGGCGACCTTCATTGACCAACTTGAGGTTTTCCAAGCCTCCCGGCGATTTAAGTCTTACTAGTCTCATAACTTTCTCCTTCGATCAACAGCGATAAAGGTTCGACGCGTGTGTCGGTCTTCATGGACTAGAATAGGTAGCAATGCGAAAAGGTGTGAGTAACAAGTGTGGCGTGATATAAAATGGACTCGCTGATTGCGGCCGCTGCGCAGGCACTCGCACAAGGTGACGTATTAGGAGCGCTGAAGCGCGTTGCCCTGCGTAACGACGCCCCGGCACTTTCCCTCCGGGGTATCGCCATGGCGCGACTCGGCGAATTCGAACGCGCCAAGGCCCTGCTGCAACGCGCTGAACAAGCCTTCAGTCCCAGAGAAACAGTTGCCCGCGCCAGATGCGCAGTCGCATTGGCTGAAATCGCACTGGTGTCGCGTGATCTGGGTTGGCCCGCTAAAATCCTTGACACCGCCCGGGAAGTTTTGGAAGCCCACCAGGACCACCTGAATGCGGCGCATGCGCGGCTGCTACAGATTCGTCGCCTGGTGTTGATCGGGAAACTGGATGCAGCGGAACAGCAATTGAACCGCCTCGATCCGTCGCCCTTTACCCCGGTGTTGAGGGCCGCTTATGAGCTGGCAGCGGCCGGAATCGCCATCCGACGTGTACGCGCGACCCTGGCGGAGGCGGCACTCGCCCGGGCCCAAAAGGCGGCGCTAGCAGCAGGGATTAGCGCTTTGGCGGCGGAGATCGAAGCGGCGGCCGTCGGATTGAAATCCCCTGCCGCGCGCTTGATTTCGCGCGGATCAGATCAGCCGCTCGCGCTGGTGGAGGTGGAGAATCTATTCGCCTCGGATCTGGTCATCGTGGACGCGTGTCGCCACCTTATATGTCATAAGCACATGGCAATTCCTCTTGCAAGCCGCCCGGTGCTTTTTACACTCGTGCGAGCGCTCGCCGAAGCCTGGCCCGGAGACGTAACGCGGAGCGCGCTGGTAGCACACGCCTTTCGTGGCAGACAGGCCGACGAATCCTATCGGGCGAGACTGCGCGTCGAAATCGGCCGGCTTCGCAGGACATTGCGGTCCGTCGCCGTCATCCATGCGACGCAAGATGGATTTGCATTGGTGACGCGGCGGAATAAAAATGTCGTGGTGCTGGCGCAACCGTTTGAGGGGGACAACGCGGCCTTGTTGGCGCTGCTTTCGGATGGCGAATCATGGTCCAGTTCGGCACTCGGGCTGGCCCTCGGCGCCAGCCAGCGCACCATACAACGCGGCTTGGACTCGTTGTGGGAAGCCGGCAAAGTCCAGTCATTCGGCCGAGGACCTGCGCGCCGCTGGACGGCGCCACCGTTGCCTGGAATCACGACCACTTTGTTACTCCCGGTTTCCTTACCAAGCGATTAAACTGGAATGCATGAAGAAATCGTCAGCCAACATCGTGCGTGAACTCGGTCCGTTCTCGGGAGCCAACAGAGTGCATGGCGTTACCTATGACGGCAAGCAGGTCTGGTCTGCCGTGGGCGATAAATTGATAGCCATTGACCCGGAATCCGGCGAGGTGCTCCGCACGCTGAATGTAGCGGCTCATGCGGGTACTGCATTCGATGGCAAACATCTGTATCAGATTGCCGAAGCCCGCATCCAAAAAGTTGATCCTGCTACCGGCCGCGTGCTGAGCACCATCCCAGCGCCGGGCGAGGGCGGGGACTCCGGGCTTGCTTGGGCTGAGGGCACGCTTTGGGTAGGCCATGATCGGGGGCGGAAAATCCACCAGATCGATGCCGAAACCGGTGCGATTCTTCGCACCATCGAGTCAGATCGCTTTGTCACCGGCGTCACCTGGACCGACGGAGAACTCTGGCACGGCACGTGGGAAGGCGATGAAAGCGAGGTGAGACGGGTTGATCCTGCGACAGGGAAAGTACTTGAAAAGATCGAGATGCCACCTGGCATCGGAGTTTCGGGGCTCGAATTCGATGGAAAAGAGCAATTCTTTTGCGGCGGCGGCAACAGCGGGAAGGTGAGAGTCGTCCGTCGGCCCAAGTGAGGATCCGCGGCTAGCAGTCAGGCATAAAGAAAGGGGTGTCTCTATTGGAATACCAATTAACTGAATCGCTGCTGACGATGTCGAATATTAATCGGGAGGCAGCCAGACCGAAGAGCCGCTTCCGGCCATAAGCGGGACTAGTCTGGAGTTTCGCAATGGGTCGGCTGCAGAAGTAGAAGTAGTAGAATCACGGATGTCAGGCATTAAGTGCTGCGTCCGGCCAAAAGCGGGCGTTCGTCAACACGCCAGGCGATGACTATAATTTCCACATACAAGGCGCGGTCGCGATTGACTTCCCCAATTGACACTCTTCAAGAACAATATTGAAAACCATCCATAAATTCGTGATGACCGATGAATACATCGCAGAGGCGCAGCGTCTCTCCATTGCTCAGAATAAGACACTGAAGTTTATTTATCAGACTTGGTGGGCATGGTGGTTGCCGCGAATAGTAATCTTTGTATTAATGATTGTGCTTTATCTATACAACCTCGAATCTACTGCAGC
>DATLST010000123.1:0-7166 GCA_035534055.1 Candidatus Acidiferrales bacterium
GAGGCCAATCCTGTTTTCGCCACGCCACCGGAATGGCACGTGAGAGAGGCTCTTGATCAAGTCCCCTTCATCGCCAGCTTCGGGAACTTCCTCGACGAAACGAGTAACTTCGCTGACTTAATTCTCCCCGATCACTCCTATCTGGAATCGTGGATTGACGATGTTCCGGAAGCGGGAGCGACAGAAGCGACGGTCAGCGTCGCGCCGCCGACGATGCTGCCCCTCCATGACACTCGCGCCATGCCGGATGTCTTACTCGACGTTGCCCATCGTCTGGGCGGACGGACGAGTCAAGCTTTGCCTTGGAAGAGCTACGAAGAGATGCTTCAAGCGACACTCGCGCCACTGCGGCATCTTTCCGGCTCGATCAGCGCCGATAGTGATGATGAATTCTGGAAAAAAGTGAAGGAGAAGGGTGGCTGGTGGAGCGTCAACGAGAGCGCCGCTCCAAGGCCACAAACTCCTTCACGATCCTTCCGCCCATTCAAGAACCAGGAACCGCAGTTTGACGGATCGACGGCGGAATTCCCATTTCACTTCCTGCCGTACGCTTCGCAGCAGTTTTTCGACGGTACTCTTGCGAATTTGCCGTGGATGCAGGAGATGCCGGACGTCCTCTCAACGGGGATGTGGAGCAGTTGGGTGGAAATCAACCCGCAGACCGCAGGGCGGCTGGGAATCGAAACGGGCGATCTCTTGGAGGTTGTTTCCCAACACGGCAAACTTCGCGCTCCGGCGCTTTTGTCTCCGGGCATTGCGCCGAATGTCATCGCCATGCCTGTTGGCCAGGGGCATGAGCAGTACGGGCGTTATGCCAGCAGTCGCGGTGCCAATCCTCTTAAGATTCTGGCGCCCCAACTCGAACCGACCACGTCTTCCTGGGCCTGGGCGGGAACACGGGTGAGTGTCGCACTAGTGGGTAAAGGCGAATTAATCATGTTCTCGGGTGGTCCAGTGAAATGGGGCCAAGAAAAGGTGACCCGGTAACCTGGACCGCTCACCAGTGGCGGTGATGAGGAGGGCTAATGGCGCGTAGATGGGGAATGGTGATTGACCTCGACCGCTGTACCGGTTGCGAAGCCTGCGTTGCAGCTTGCCACGCCGAAAATAACATCGCCACGGTCGGCGATGCGGAGGCCGCCCGAGGCCGGGCGATTCACTGGATTCGCGTGGAACGCTACTGGGAAGGAGAATATCCGAATGTGCGCGTGATGTTCCGGCCCATCCCCTGTCAACAGTGCGACGCCGCACCTTGTGAACCGGTCTGCCCCACATATGCCAGCTACCACAACGCGGATGGCCTCAATGCCCAAGTTTACAATCGCTGCATCGGCACCCGCTATTGCGCCAACGCCTGCCCGTACACGGTGCGGTACTTCAATTGGTTCAATCCCGTTTGGGATAAGCCGCTGAACCTTCAACTCAATCCCGATGTATCGGTCCGCGAGGCAGCGGTCATGGAAAAATGCACCTTTTGTATTCAGCGCATCAAGGCGGCAGAGATCAAGTCCGAGATGGAGAAACGCGAGATTAAGGACGGAGAATTCAGCCCGGCATGTGTACAGTCCTGCCCTGCGGATGCCATGGTCTTTGGTGATTTGGACAACCCCGATAGCATTGTGTCTCGTCTTTCGCGCTCCGTCCGAGGCACACAACTGCTTTCCGAAGTGGGTACCGATCCGAAGGTGACCTACCTCGAAAGAGAGTCTTCCCGTGGCAACGAATAGCATTGCGCAAACCAACTTCGTTCGTCTCAACGACGACCGGATCAACCAAGATTTGCTGCGCCCAGTCTTCCATACGTCTCGGAGGTTTTACGCGATCGTTTTACTCCTCGCCGTGCCGGTAGTGGCGGCCCTTGCGGCCTTTCTCTACCAAGTCTACTCCGGGATCGGCGTTGCAGGCATCTCACGTCCGGTTTTTTGGGGCTTCTATATTACGAACTTCGTCTTCTGGATCGGTATCAGTCACGCCGGAACACTCATTTCTGCCATTTTGCGCTTGGCAAATGCCGGCTGGCGGCGGCCGGTCACTCGGTGCGCCGAAGCGATTACCGTTTTTGCTCTTTTAATTGGTGCATCCTTCCCTGTGATTCACCTCGGTCGCCCGTGGCTATTTTTCTGGCTCATTCCGTATCCCAGCGAACGCGGCATCTGGCCAAATTTCCGGTCGCCCCTGCTCTGGGATTTCTTCGCTATAAGCACCTACATTACGGGCTCCCTGACTTTTCTTCTCCTCCCTATCATTCCTGATTGGGCCGTGGTTCGGGATAAAGCATCGGGATGGCGCAAAAGAATCTATACGGTTCTAGCACTCGGATGGCGCGGTACCCCCAGGGAATGGCATCGGCTTGAAATGGCGATGCGTATCATGGCAGTCGCCATCATTCCTGTCGCTGTTTCGGTTCATACAATTGTTTCCTGGGATTTCGCAATGGCGCCCGTTCCGATGTGGCACTCCACCGTCTTTGGTCCATACTTCGTGGCAGGAGCGATCTTCAGCGGGATTGCGGCCCTGATTATCGCCATGGCTTTCCTGCGCAAATTCCTTCATTTAGAGGAGTACCTGAAGCCGATTCATTTTGACAATCTCGGCAAACTCCTGTTGTTGATGAGTCTCCTGTGGGTCTACTTTATTTTCGCCGAACGCCTGACGGTGTGGTATGGCAACCAGGCTTCCGAGATGGCTGCTTTCTGGTCAATCCAGCGGGGGAAATTCGCAATTCTCTTCTGGACTATGGTTTCCTGCAATTTCCTGATCCCCTTTCCGATTCTCGCGATCAAGAAACTGAGGACTATTACTGGCACTGTCATCGCGTCCATAACAGTCGTGATCGGGATGTGGCTTGAGCGGTTCCTGATCATTGTTCCCCCATTGGAGCACAAGTACCTTCCCTATGCCTGGGGGAATTACCGCCCGACGTGGGTCGAAATCACAATCACGGTAGGGACATTTTTCGCCATGGCCTTGCTGTACCTCCTGTTCGTGAAATTCGTGCCAATTATTTCCATGTGGGAACTCAAAGCTGGTCAGCACGTCCAGTCCCTGTCTCACGAGCCTGATCCCGCATTGAGCCAATCCCGCGCAGACTTGGACAACAGTTTGCCGGCGGCGGACAGTGAGGCCTGATATGAATGCGATCTATGGTCTGTTTTCTGATCCTAACTCTGCCGGGCAAGCCTTGAAGGCTTTGCGCGCGGCAAGTTCGCGGGGGCACATCAACGCTGATGGAATCGTCGTCATTTCCTCCGAGCCACTGGAAGACAAAGGCATGGGTCTTCCAAAACAACGGACGCCCATGCCCTGGCTCGCGGCGCTTGGCGGCCTCATCGGCGGTTCGATAGGCTACGCACTCGCGACCTTCACGCAACGCACCTATCCGCTGCCCACCGGAGGCATGCCCATTGTGGCGATGTGGCCCACCGGTATCATCATGTATGAGTTGACTATGCTAAGCGCGATTCTTGCCACGCTTGTCACGTTTCTCATTACTGCGCGATTGCCCAACTACCGAAAGCGACTCTATGACCCGGAGATTTCCGATGGAAAGATTCTCATCGGCGTCGCTGATCCAGATGGCAATTATTGTGCCGAACTCAAGCGGCAGCTCCACCAGGAGGGCGCGGAGAAGGTAAAAGAGTTTTCAAATGGCTAGCCTGGTGGGAACGGAAAGACGCGGGTAACTCTGATAGCGCGGGGGCTGCCAGGAATATCTGAAGAGACGTGGAGACGCGAAACGGGATTTATCCCGACTAATTAACCTAAGGGAGACGATGCAATGAATAAAGCGGGCCGAAGGCCACGGTTCAGCGCAATACTCGTATTCAGGATTCTGTTTGTGCTCTCTCTCGCGGCATGGCTTCCCGTTCCTAACGCGCAGGCTGTTCCGAGCTACTCACGCCAGACGGGTTTCCCTTGCAGCTCCTGCCACACGAACCCGCCCGAACTGACTCCGCTCGGTCGGATTTTCAAGCTGAATGGCTACACGATTACGGGACTGAAGGTGATCACCTCGCCGCCGGAGAAAGGAAAAGCGGGCCTGACTCTCCTCTCTGAGCTTCCTTTATCTGCGTGGTTCGAAATCTCGAATACCGGAACAAACAAGCCCCAGCCAGGCACACAGAACTGGAGTTTTTCCTTCCCGCAGGATGTATCTTTGTTTCTCGCCGGCGCGTATGCAACCCACCTCGGCGGATTCGTGCAGGCGACGTACGACGTGCAATCGGATCATTTCAGTTGGGACAACACCGATATCCGTTATTCCAACAACCGGCAGGTCAAGGGAAAATCACTGGTCTACGGAATTGATCTCAACAATAACCCTACCGTTGAAGACCTTTGGAACACAACGCCGGCCTGGGGCTTTCCGTGGCTCGCTTCACCCTCTGCGCCGACGCCCGCCGCTACAACCGTCATTGACGGATCTCTGGCGCAGGACGTTGCCGGGCTCGGCGGATACGCGATGTGGAACAATCATCTCTACGGCGCGGCGACGCTTTATCGCTCCTCACACCTGGGACAGCCGCTGCCAAATCCCGGCACGAATTTCGATTTCAACATTCAGGGTGCGGCGCCGTACTGGCGCGCGGCCTGGCAGCAGACCATAGGCAACAGTTATTTGGAATTCGGAACTTATGGGATGCACATGAGGTCCACACCGCAAACCATTACGGGGCCGGAGGACATTTATACGGACAATGCCGTGGACGCGCAGTTCGAGCGCGTTCTCCCGCAGTGGAGGAATGACCTACTGACTCTCCGCGGGACGTATATCCGCGAAAACTCGAATCTGAATGCGCAGGTAGCCGCAAACCCGGCTGGCACCAGCTTCGCCCCGCACCACCTGAATACGTATCGCGTCAACGCGGTCTACCATTTCGGGTATCACTACGCTCCGGCGTTCGAATACTTCGTGACCAATGGCACCACCGATCCGCTTCTGTTCGCTCCGGCGGCGCTGACCGGGAGCGCGAACGGCAGCCCGAACAGCAGGGGATACATCCTGAATCTCACGTACTGGCCGGTGCAGAACGTGCGGCTGGCCGTGCAGTACACCGGCTACACGCGGTTCAATGGAGGCGGAAATAACTACGACGGCTCCGGCCGCAACGCCGGAGATAACAACTCGGTGTATTTGTACCTGGGGCTGATTTTCTAGGACAACACCGCACGATCCGATAGTAGAGAAAGGCGGGTTTCAAACGTGAAGCCAATACGCGGGAACAAAATAATAAGCGCAGCAGCTATGCTGCCGGCAATCCTGGGGCTCGGTGCGGCCGTGTTCTTCGTGGCGGGATGGGCGGCGCACGGCCAGTCCGCAGCCGTGAGCGGAGGAGAAATCTCAGGTAAGATCCATTTCCAGGGTGAAAAGCCAAAATTGCTGCCGCTCGACATGCGAAAAGATCCTGTCTGCGTGTCCGAACATTCCGGAGCGGTGTATGCACAGGACGGAGAAGTGAACGCTGACGGGACGCTGCCAAACGCGTTTGTGTACATCAAGTCGGGAACTGGCAAATTGCCGAAGACCGCGCCACGCAATTCGGTGGATTTGACGCAGCGAGGCTGCCTGTATGAACCGCACGTGCTGGGAATCATGGTGGGACAGCCCCTGCAAGTACTGACGCTGGACCCGACGACGCACAACATCCACGTGGTGGGGGATGCCAACCAAGACTGGAATGTGACGCAGCAGCCGGGTTCACCGTCGGTGATCCGCAGATTCACCAAACCTGAGGTGATGATACCGGTGCACTGCAACGAGCACCCGTGGATGAAGGCGTATATCGGGGTGGTGAGCAATCCGTTCTACGCGGTGACGGGAAGCGATGGGAGCTTCACGTTAAAGGGCGTGCCGCCAGGGGAATACACGCTTGAGGTGTGGACGGCGACGTTTGGGATGCAAGAGCAAAAGGTCGTGGTGCGAGCCGGCGAAACCGCGAACGCAAACTTCACATTCCAAGGCGAATAACGTCATGACCTTCCCTAGGTGAATTCTCTCTCATTTCACCTGGTACAAAAATCTCCGGTCAGGTCAGGGAACTGTGACCAAAGAAATTGTGCCAGTTCATGTTTGCGGACATTCGTTGAGAGTGTAGCCAAGGGCGGCATAGCCCGCCAGTCTCTTCTTGTACATGCGGGCGAGCATGGGCACCTGCACATCCGCGTAGTCGTAGACCCTCACTTCCGTCTTGTTTTCGTCGAGGCGGTGCAAGCGGCCAACGTATTGTTGTAACGTTCCTTTCCATGAGACTGGCATGGCGAGAAACAACGTGTCCAATTGTGGATCGTCAAAGCCTTCGCCAATGTAGCTTCCCGTTGCCAAGAGGACGCGTGGATCACCGGAAGGTACGGCGGCAATGGATTCCGCGAGTTTTTTTCTTTGTTTTGCGCCCATCCCTCCCTTCAGGATAAAAACTTGGAATGGAATTCCGCTCAAGCATTCGGCCAAGTGCTTCAGGTGTTCCGTCCGGCTCGTCAGAACAAGCGGTGAACGGCCGGCAGCTAAAGCCTCCTTCAGGTCTTGGATGATCATGTCATTTCGCGCTTTATCGGAGACGAGCGCGGCATAAATATCCTGAATCGTCGCTGAATCTTCGAGGACAGGGCAAAGAAAAGTCGTGTAGCGCGGGATGACCTTGTGTTCAAGGGAGGAAGAGGCGGCATCCCCTTTGGCGCTCCGATGGTATCGGATGGGCCCGCATTGCATGAACAGAATAGGGTGGTGCCCATCATTCCGGGTTGGCGTTGCGGTCAGGCCGAGAATATATTTCGCCCTCGCTTGGCGCAGAACCTGCTCGAACGTGAATGCCGAAAGATGATGGCACTCATCTACGATAATCTGCCCATAGTCAGCGACAAAGTCTTTCACTTCCCCTTTGCGTTGCAAGCTTTGGATCAACGCGACATCGATTGCGCCGGTTCTTTTGGTTTTTCCTCCGCCAATTTGTCCGATCTGTACAATGGGCATGCACAAGAAGGCCGATAAACGTTCGCGCCACTGATCCATCAGTTGGCGGCGATGCACGAGGATCAGCGTATTGACTGCTCTTCTGGCGATCAGACAGGCCCCGACCACGGTCTTCCCGAATGCCGTTGGCGCGCTCAGTATGCCCTGATCATGGGCCAGCACTTGCGTGATTGCCTCCTGCTGATCGGGGCGCAGCTCC
>DATLST010000124.1:0-37183 GCA_035534055.1 Candidatus Acidiferrales bacterium
GCCAACTGCCATGCGGTGTTTTGCAGGAAGATTCGAAACGCACTCGAAAGGAAATCGGGACTCGGTGAACAATGAATAATTCGGCCGAAAATTCCAGTCCGAACAGCGGGGAAGCGTTGCTGTCCGCCGCCGCGGACCCGATTAGTCAGGTCCTCAAGATCAGCCATACCATTGCCGTGGTCGGCTTATCCAATCGCCGCCATCGGCCCAGTTTTGGTGTCTCCGAGTACCTGCAGAGCGCCGGTTATCGCATCATCCCAGTGAACCCGGGCGAGACCGAAGTGCTCGGCGAGAAATGTTATGCCCGCCTCGAAGACATTCCCGAGCGCGTGGACATTGTCGATATCTTTCGGCGCTCGGAATTCGTCCCTGAGATCGTTGAATCCGCTATTCGTATTGGCGCCCGCGCTGTCTGGATGCAGGAAGGTGTGATTCATTCCGAAGCTGCCGAGCGCGCCCGCCACGCCGGATTGTTCGTCATTATGAACACCTGTATCCTGAAGGAGCACGTTAAGCGCTTCCGACTGCCCGCGGACTAGCTCCACGCACGTTATCGGCGTATCTCGATTCCAAAACGCGCCAGTTTTTTGATGTTTGAGAGTGACAGCGTGCTTTCGTCGGTTTTCCGTCCTTTATTCGATCGGATAAACCTTCAGCACTCCCCTGCCGGGCTCGGTCACCGCGATCGACTCTCCATCCGGTGCGATGGCGAACGCGTGATATTCGAGGTCGTGCAGCGCGGGAACGAAGGTCCCGTCGTAGAGTCCCACCCAGACCAGATCGTTGGACTTATCCTTTGGCCCGCGCTTCAGCAGCACGCGCCGTTCGTCCCGGCTCCATCCGAATTCCCCCATTCCCGCGCGCACGCGAACCGGCTTGGAAGGATCGGTCAAGTCCAGCACTTCGATCGTGTCGCCATCCGCGAAAAATCCGATCTTTTTCCCCGACGGCGACACACTCAGAGCTCCCTGGTATCCCGCGATTCGGGCGATTTCTCTCACCGTCTCGTGCAGCAGGTCGAGCTGCACCAGTGCCATTCGGCCTGAAATGCTCAGGTTCTGGCCCACCGCGAACGCTTGATTATTCTTGGCGTCCCATACCACGGCGTCGAAGATGGCCCCCTGGAATAGAGTGCGGGCCTGTCCGTCTCCGGGCCGCACGCTCCCGATCTTGTACGGTCCGATCCCTGTCAAATAGACCACCATCGCATTGTCCGCCAGCCATGCGCCATCCGTGGCGCTCTCGATGAATCGCGTCTTCGACCCCTCGACCTTAATCTCCCGTCCGTCGTCGTCCAGCAGCGCGATGGCTTTTCCGCCAGACGCTGCATCATCGTCGTTCGACGACGGTTTCTGTGTCGTGATGTTCATGGTCATGCGGCCTCCGTCTGGCGACCACGCTAGGGAATCGACCAGGAAGCTTGCCGTCGGCGCTGGCATGAATTTCTCGCTTTCGAGGATCAGTTTCTCTCTTTTGTTGGCCGTGGCCACCCAGAGGTCGGCGCGCTGGATGATCGCCTTCTTGATTCTCTTCACGTGTGGCACGGCGCACACGACCTTATTGTTATTCGAGACGGCGAACGCCTGGCAATCCTGTTCGATCGTGAAAATCGGTTTCTGCTGCGCCCGCAAGCCGGGCGGCAGCAGGCACAACGCGATTGCGAGAATCGCCCATGGCAAGCGCGAAAGGGCGGGGAATCGCCCGGCGAAAGATGGAGTAAAAAGAGAATGCCGAGGCTTACGCTGCGGCGCCCGCCCGGAACCAGAGACGGCGCTCACTATTTCCGGTCCTCGGGAGGTTTCCTCTGGATCCGCCGGATCTCTTCCAATCTCTGCCGGATTCGCGCCTCGAATCCTTGATCGGTCGGTTTGTAATACCGGCGTCCGGCCAGGCTCTCGGGCAGGCAGGCCATGTCCGTCACTTTTTCCTCCGCGTTGTGCGCGTACTGATATCCTTTTCCGTAGCCGAGATGGCTCATCAGTCCGGTCGCCGCGTTTCTTAGATGCAGCGGGACCGGCTCCGCAATGGTCTTTTGCAAATCTTCTTGCACGGCGCCATATCCCGTATAGAGGGCGTTTGATTTCGGCGCGAGCGACAAATAGACCGCGGCCTGCGCGAGCGCCAAATGCCCTTCGGGCGGCCCGATAAAGTCGAACGCTTCCTTGGCTGCCATCGTCACAGCGAGTGCTCCGGGCTCGGCCATCCCGATGTCCTCGCTGGCCATGCGCACCATGCGCCGCGCGATATAGAGCGGGTCTTCTCCTGATTCGAGCATCCGTGCCAGCCAATAGAGTGCCGCATCGGGGTCGGAGTTACGCACCGACTTATGCAGCGCCGAAATCAGATTGTAGTGCTCCTCGCCACCTTTGTCGTAGGGCAGCAGTTTCTTCTGCAGCACCTCCTCGATCCGGGCCCCGGAGAGGACACGCCGTCCGTCGCCGCCAGGCTCGGTTCCCAACACCAGCGCTTCGAGCGTGTTGTAGGCCGCGCGCGCATCGCCATTCGCCAGCACGGCAATCCTCTCCAGGATTTCGTTGCTGGCTTCGGCGTGCTCTTTTCCCAGCCCGCGCTCCGCGTCTTGGAGCGCCCGGCGCAGCAATGCGACGATCTGCTCCTCCGATAACCCGTGCAGCACGTACACCTTCATCCGTGAGAGCAGCGGAGCAATCACTTCGAACGACGGATTTTCGGTCGTCGCGCCGATCAGCAGAATGTTTCCCGTCTCCACGTGCGGCAGAAAAGCGTCTTGCTGCGCTCGGTTGAATCGGTGTACCTCGTCGACGAACACAATCGTGCGCTGCCCGTATCTCCGGGCGCGCTCTGCGTCGGCCATCACTCCTTTGATTTCCTTGATTCCGGCGAGTACCGCGCTGAAGGGGATGAACTCGGAGCGCGTCCGTTTGGCGATGATCCGCGCCAAAGTCGTCTTCCCGCATCCCGGCGGTCCCCAGAAGAGCATGGAGCTCAAATCGTCCCGCTCGATCTGGGTCCGCAGCGGCTTTCCTGGTCCCAGCAGCTCTTCCTGTCCGATGAACTCGTCGAGCGTTTGCGGACGCATCCGGTCCGCGAGCGGGCGTCCCTCGCTTGGGTCCTCCGGTTCGATCGCTCGGAACAGTCCCACTAGTTTCCTTTCCTTCGCCGCGCCGCCTCGTACAGCAGCAGCGACGCCGCCACTCCTGCGTTGAGCGACTCGACCGCTTCCGCCATCGGAATCGAAATTCGGGCGTCCGCTGCCTGTTCGATTTCGACCGGTAATCCCGCGCCTTCGTTGCCGATAAAAATCGCCGCTGGTTCTTGCAGCGCAACGCCCAGATCGGCGTCCGCGTCCGCATCCGTGCCTCCCCTCGAACTCGCGGCTACGATCTTTACTTGTTGCAACTTCAGTTGCGCCAATAGAACCGGAATTCTCATCCCGCGCAGCAGGGGTAAGCGCAGAGCCGATCCGGCCGAGGCGCGCAGCGCCTTCGGCGACCATGGGTCCGTGGTCCCTCGCGTGGTTATCGCTCCTGTGGCATCGAACGCCTCCGCGGAGCGTAAAATCGTCCCTGCGTTTCCCGGATCCTGCACGCCCACCAGCACGACAACCAGGGCCGAGTCTCCGCGAAAAGCCCCGTCACGCGTTGCCCGGCCGCGCAGCACGTCTTCCAATCCCCAAACCGGCTGTCGGAACAAAGCCGCCACTCCCTGGGGCGTTTCCGTTCCCGCGACGCTGGCGAACATCTTGTCCGTAGTACGGAAAATGCGGCCTCGTGGAATGCCCGCCTCGCTTTCGCTCGCCGCTTGCAGGATTCGTTCGATCTCGCGTTCTCCCGCCTCGCTCACAAGCAAAGCTTCCGCTTCCAGACCCGCGAGAAAGCCCTCCTCCACCAGTTTCGGGCCCTCGACTCCAATCGGCTCGCCATCCCGGAGCCCCGCCCCACGTAACCTCCCGCGGAACAATTTCAGCCACTTGTTGTCGCGGCTGATGATGATGTCCGGACGCTTCTCGCCGGTCGAGCGTCCGCGACTGGATGGCTCTCTGCGACTTTCGGGGATTGGCTGCGCCATTCCGCAAGCCTAACAAACCCGCTTCGCGGCGTAAACTCGAACGCTGCAGCAGCCGCGCCGCCGTTTTGGCTTGCGGAGCCTCGGTATGCCGCCCCTGCAACGTATTTCTTTACGTCCTTTTGTTCCTGCATCTTGCGCGTCGAGCGGCCCTGTGATAGTTTGCCCTCGGTACACAAGGCGCAACCCGCCGCGAGTGAACATTTGCCCGTCGAAGTTCGTAAAATTTCCGCCCAAGCACCCGAACCAGACGTAATTGACTATGGCGCCACCTTCATCAAGCGTGGCCGCGTGATCGCGATTCCCACCGACACCTTCTACGGCCTCTCCGCCGATCCTTTCAATCTTGCGGCGGTCGAGCGCGTATTTCAGATCAAAGGCCGGCCTGAGACCAGGGCCC
This sequence comes from Candidatus Acidiferrales bacterium, assembly GCA_035534055.1. Taxonomy (GTDB): domain Bacteria; phylum Acidobacteriota; class Terriglobia; order Acidiferrales; family UBA7541; genus Palsa-295. Next base: position 4,445 of record DATLST010000124.1, read on the forward strand.
TTCCCATCTTGGTCAATTCGGTCGAGCAAGCGGTAAGTCTTGCTCGCGACGTTCCTGACTCCTTTTTGACCCTCGCCAACAAATTTTGGCCTGGCGCTTTGACCTTGGTCGTCGAAGCCACGCACCGCTTGCCCCTCAAGGTCACGGGGAATAGCGGCAGCGTTGCGCTTCGGTGGGCGGATTCTCCCATCGTCACGGCTCTTATCGAGGCGGTCGAAGGGCCCATCACCGGCACCAGCGCCAACCTCTCGGGCTATCCTTCGTGCAGCAATGCCGGCCAGATCGTGGAACAGCTCGGAAAGAAATTGTCGCTCGTTTTAGATGCGGGTGATACCGGCGGCACGCTCGCCTCGACGATCGTACACATCAAGGGGGACGAGTGGTCGATCATTCGCGAGGGCAACCTGCTCGAGTCGGAGATTCGCAAAGTTCTCGAGAGCTGAGGTCGCGCTTCACGCCCAAGGGAAGGAACCTCGATGATTGCGCGGCGGATCGGGATTTGCCCCGGCAGCCGTGCAGTCTTTCTCTTATTGCCCTCCTCGCAGCAAGCTCATCTTGTCCAGAAAATCGTAGTCTCCCGCGGGTGGAAGCTCAACCCCGGTCACCGTGGTGCGGTGGACGCACACGTTGTCCAGGTACCACAGATTGATGTAGGGTTCGTCCTGCGCCACGATCTTCTGGATCTGGGACAGGATGACTTTTCGTTTTTCCTGGTCCATTTCCACGTGCTGCTTTTCGAGCAGGCGATCGAGCGTGGCGTTCCGGTAGTGGCCGCGGTTCGCCCCGTTCGGAGGGATTTTCTTCGAGCTGAATACGTACTCGAACATGTCCGGATCGTTGTTCCCGCCGAACCATTGGTAGGTATAGAGCTGAAAGCTCCCGTGAGTAATGTCGGAATAAAACGTGGCAAACTCAAGGGGCCTCAGCTCCAGCGCCACTCCCACGCGCTTCCACTGATCCGCGAGCGCTTCGCCCAGCAGTCGCGCCGATTCTTCCGTCGAAGTCTTCAGCGTTAAATGGAATCGCACGCCGTCCGGCCCGCGCCGGAGTCCGGCTGCGTCGAGCAGTCGCTCCGCCTGCGCAACGTTGTACCCATATTGCGGAACGTCCGGCTCGTAGGCCCAATGGCTGGGTGGCAGCAGGCTTGAAGCTGGGCGAGCCTCGCCGCGCAGCAAATATCTGATCAACGCTTCGCGGTCTGTCGCGTAGGCGAGGGCTTGCCGCACTTCCCGGTGCGCCAGGATCGGATCGTCAAAATTGAAGGCGATATACGCAAGGGTCGTCCCCGGCTGCTCGTTCACTACTATTCCGGACTGTTTCCCGAGCGCCCCCACGGTGTCCGGGCTCAGGGAATTGAGCGCGATGTCCGCCGATCCTTTGCGCAGCTCGAGCGCCCTCACAATGGCGTCTGGCACGATTCGGAAACGCACCTGCTGGATTTTCGGCGCTCCGCCAAAATAGTCCGGATTCCTCGCGAGCAATATATCCTCATCCTGTCTCATGCTCACGAACCGGAACGGCCCGGTACCCACCGGATGTTGAGCCACATTCGGAGCGGAGTTCTTGGGGACGATTCCCACTCCGGGCCGCGTCAGGTTCCATAAAAACGACGCATACGGCTCGCGCAGGTGGAATATCACCGTCTCCGCATCCGGAGCCTCTACCGATTCCACCATTTCGAACGCGCCGCGTTTGGGCGATTTCACGGCCCCCGAAAGAATCGAATCGAACGTGAATTTCACGTCCGCCGACGTGAGCGCGCTCCCGTCATGGAACTTCACGCCGCGCCGCAGATGGAACACGTAGGTCAGCGGGTCCGGCGTTTCCCATCGTTCCGCGAGGTCCGGCACGATATTCATTTGGGAGTCGTGCGCGAGCAGGCTCGAGAAGATCAGTCCGTCGAGATGTTCGGAAAATGAGTCGGTTCCGATCCGCGGATCGAGGTTCGTCGGTGCCGATTCAATCAGGAAATTCAGGGTTCCCGCGTCGCTCGACGAGTAGGTGGAAGAGCAGCCCGCGAACGCGGCAGCGATGATCAGCGCCAGGAGTGCGATTCCGCGCCGCATGTTACTGCGCTCGTCCGCGCATCAATTTTCCCATCACCACAGGGTGCCTTGCGCCTGTCGCCGAAGGCAGATTGTTCGCGCGGCCGTGATAAGCCTCGTAGGCCAGCACCGCGAACGCGAACGCCTCCTTCGCCTCCGTGGGTACCCCCAGCCGGCTCGAAGGGATGACTTCGATCCCAGGCACCGACGCGGCGAGCTGCGCCATCATCAGCGGATTCCTCGCCCCACCCCCCGCCACGACCAACTCCTCCACCTTCGCCCGCGGCAGAATCAGCCGGCGGAAGGCGTCGGCAATCGAAAGGGAAGTGAAGACCGTTGCGGTACGCACCAAATCCTCCGGCGCGGCATGATGCCTTTGCCCCCATGCCATCAATCGTTCCACATGGGCGCGCCCGAACTGCTCGCGTCCCGCCGTCTTCGGCGGCCTCTTCCGCAGATACCGTTCCCGCATCATCCTTGCCAGCAGATCTGGAATCGTCCGTCCGCTGAGCGCGATCCGTGCGCTGCGATCGTACTTCAACCGCCCACGGGTCATATTCGCCACCAGCGCGTCCACGATCATGTTCCCCGGCCCGGTATCGAACGCAAACACGCCGGAAGGCTGGGATCCCGCCGGGATCACGGTCACATTCGCGATGCCGCCGATATTCAGCGCGACGCGCCCGCGCAACGGATCCCGGTAGAGAAGATAATCGACAAACGGCACCAGCGGCGCGCCGTGCCCGCCCGCGGCGATGTCCGATGGACGAAAATCCGCGATGGTCGGAATTCCGGTTCGCTCCGCGATCACGCTCGGCTGCCCAATCTGGAGCGTCGATGCCACGCGCCACGCGCCCACCAGCCGTGCCGCCGCCCCCTGGTGAAAGACAGTTTGCCCGTGAGATCCGATCAGGTCGACTTGCTCGAGCGGTATCCGCGCCACTTGGCACGCTGCAATCGCCGCCTTCGCCAGTTCCTCGCCGAGCACGAAGTCCAACCGGCTGATTTCCGCCGTGGATGTGGGGGCCCCATTGGCCACTCGCAGCACCGCTTCGCGTAGACGCGTGGCAAAGCGAACGTGATGGTGCGCTTCGAGCTGGGCCACAAGTTCCGGCGGCGCGCCGGATATCCGCACGATTGCTACGTCGATCCCGTCCGCTGAGGTGCCCGACATCATCCCCAGCACCCGCATCTCTCGCGGCTTTTTCTTCATGAAAGCTGTTTCTGTAGCGCGGCCAGTAGATTCAGCGCTTCAAGCGGTGTCAGTCGGTCCAGGTTGGCGTTCCGCAGCGCTTCGACCACGGATTCGTCGATCGCCGTAAAACTCGTCTGCTGCGGGGCCGGCTGCGCCGCGCCGGGCGAAAGCTCCACGGTCAGTTTTTCTTCGCTTTGTTCGTGCCGGCGCAGGATCTCGCGCGCCCGCGCGATCACGTCGTTCGGCAGCCCCGCGAGCCGAGCCACTTCGATTCCATAACTCTTGTCCGCGCTTCCTGGCTCGACTCGCCGCAGGAACACGATCTCGCTCCCCACCTCGCGCACTGACACGTGTACGTTCTTCACTCCGGGAAGCAGTTGTTCTAGTTCCGTCAGCTCGTGGTAGTGCGTGGCGAATAGCGCCCGCGGCCGCGCGCCTTCGTGGAGCGCCTCCACCACTGCCCATGCGATCGATAACCCATCGAAAGTGGACGTTCCGCGCCCGACCTCGTCGAGGAGCACCAGGCTGGCCGGCGTCGCCGTGTTTAGAATCGCCGCCACTTCGCTCATTTCCACCAAAAACGTCGATCGCCCGCGCGCCAGATTATCCGAGGCCCCGATCCGCGTGAATATCCGGTCCAGCAGCGGTAATTTGGCCTGCGCCGCTGGCACGAACGATCCCATCTGCGCGAGAATGCAGATCAGCGCCGCCTGCCGCAAATACGTCGATTTCCCGCCCATGTTCGGCCCGGTGATGATCAGCAGGAATTGCGATTCGTCGTCGAGAAACAGATCGTTCGGGACGAACCGCTCGCCCCGCTCCTCGATCAGCTTTTCAATCACCGGATGCCGCCCGCCTGCAATCATCAGCACGCCACGCTGTTTTTTTTCGCCGCCCTCCGCTCTCCGGGAAATCATCTTCTCGGTAAACTCAGGCCGCGTGTAATTCCGTGCGGCGGCGATACGCGCGAAATTGACGAGCACGTCGAGCTGGGCGATGGCCGCCGCCGTCCGTCGCAGCCGCGCCGATTCGCTCGCGATGGCCTCGCGGATTTCGCCATACAGCCGCCGTTCGATTTCGAGCACGCGTTCCTCTGCCGACAGCACTTTGCGCTCGTGCTCCTTCAGTTCGCTCGAAGTGAACCGCTCCGCCCCCACCAGCGTTTGCTTGCGCTCGTAGTCCGCGGGCGCCAGGTGCAGGTTTGCCTTCGACACCTCGATGTAATAGCCGAACACCTGGTTGTAGCGGATCTTGAGCGACGCGATCCCCGTGCGCTTCCGTTCCCGCTCTTCCATCGCCGCAATGATTTGCCGCCCCTGCTTGGTAATGTCGCGCAATTCGTCGAGCTCCGCATTGAATCCGCGCCGGATCACTCCCGGTTCGCTCGCGACTGCCGGGGGATCGTCTGCGATCCCGCGCGCGATCGTGTCGCGGACATCCGTCATCTCGTCAATCTGTTCTCGGAGCATCCCCAGCCGGCCGTTATCGCTTTGTGCCGTTGCCAGTGAAGCCGGGGGGGCATTTTCGCTTGCCTCTGCCGGCTTCGTTTCTCTTGTCCGCATCCCTTCTTGCGCCAGCTGCCGCACGCGCGGAATCTTTTCCAGCGATCCTCGCAGCGCCAGCAGATCCCTTGGCGTCACGATTCCCAGCGTCACGCGGCTCGTGAGACGTTCCAGGTCGAAGATTCCATCGAGTTCCTTGTGAATCTCCTCACGTGTCACCGTCCGCGACTTCAGAGCCGCCACCGCATCGAGCCGTTGTTCGATCTCCTCCGCCGAAATTTCCGGCCGCAGCATCCACCCGCGCAGGAGCCGCGCGCCCATGCCTGTGGCGGTTTCATCGATGGTCCGCAGCAGAGTGGCCGAAGGGTCGTCGCCTGTGGTTGGCTCGACCAGTTCCAGATTCCTCGCTGTCACTTGATCCAGAATCATGGCGTCCTGCTGTTCGTAATAAGTGATCCGATCCAGATGCTCCAGCCCGGCCCCGGCGGGTCGCAGCGACGGAATCGCCGCCGCATCCTCCGGTTTTCGTGCCCCGATCGCGGACGTCTCCCGCAAATAATGCACCAGGGCGCCCGCCGCAGCCGTGGCCTGAGGGTGCTCGGCCAGTCCAAATCCATCCAACGCCACCACGCGAAACTGTTCTTTGAGGATTCGCGTTGCGTAACTGTTCTCGAACACCCATTCGTCCAGCCGTGTTTCGACGGCTCCCAACCCATTCATGTCTGCTGGGGCCATCGGAAACAGGGTCGCGGGTTGAGGTAGGAGGATTTCCCGGGGACGCAGGATCCCCATCTCATCTCGCAAGCGCGTTTCGGCTTTCTCACCTCCAAATTCGGTGGCGCGGAATTGCCCGGTCGATAGATCCACAAAGGCCAGCCCGATTTTCGGCTCGGCCGCCCGTCCTGTCGCTCTACCGCCGGCGGCAGCTCCCAGGGATATCTGCCGCGCGACCGCCGCCAGAAAATTGTTCTCCTTGGGCTCGACCAACGATGTGCCCATGGCCGTTCCAGGCGTGAGCACCCGGATTACCTCTCGTCTCACAAGTTTTTTCCCTGGTCCAGGCTCCTCCATCTGTTCGCAAATGGCCACTTTGTGGCCGGCGCGGATCAGCTTTGCGATGTAGTTTTCCGCCGCGTGGTAGGGCACCCCGCACATCGGCACAGCGTTCCCTTTTTCCTTGTTGCGCGCGGTCAACGTGATCTGAAGGATGCGCGACGCGACGACCGCGTCGTCGTGGAACAGCTCGTAGAAGTCGCCCAGGCGGAACAGCAGAAGCGCGGTCGGATGCTGCTTCTTCAGGCCGCTGTACTGCTGCATTAACGGAGTCGTCGGTTCAGTCATGAAAGCGCTTTTCCCGCCGCAGGCGTGTGATTATGATGGCTGGTTCGCCTCTTTGGCAACCTTCGTCCCGCTTTCTTGCGCTTGCTATTATGCGGCATCCACGTCGAAGGACTTTTCGCGCCGAAGCGCCGCTGTCCGGCCTTCGCGTGTCGGCGGTCGCCGGCTAAGTTATACTGCGCCGTGCCTTCCAGCCGCACCAATCTCGAGATCGAGATCAAATTGCGCGTGGCCGACCTGCCCGCCTTGGTTCGCCGGCTTCGCCGCCTGGGTGCGGTCACTCGAGGTCGTGTTCTCGAGCGGAATACCATCTTCGATACGCCTGATGCAGCTTTTCGACGTCAGGGCCGTTTGCTCCGTTTCCGCATCGACGCTCCCGCTCGTTCCGTTTTTTCTCCAGCGGGCCCGTCCAGGGCGGCCCTCACATCCAAAGCTCCCGCGCCGCTTCGATCCGGTCGCGGGAGCCGCTCGGCTGCCAGGCCTCTCTATAAGGAGAAGCTCGAAAGGGAACTGGTTATCCGTGCTCCGCGGCGCTGGTCTTCCATCCTCCGTTCTCTGGGTTTTTGTCCCGGCTTCTACTATGAGAAGTATCGCACCACGTTCCGGCTCGGGCGCCTCCATCTGGACCTGGATGAAACACCGGTTGGAATTTTCCTGGAACTCGAGGGCAATCCACAAATGATCGGCCGCGTCTCCCGTAAGCTCGGTTATTCGCCTGCTGATTACATTCGGTCCACCTATTGGGGTCTCAATGCCGCGGACTGCCGTCGTCGAGGCAGGATTCCCGGCAATATGGTGTTTCATTCGTAAAAATTTGGCGAATGGTGCAGTCTTTGCTTGACAAAATTTCCGTCTGCCTTTACTAGTCAATTCGAGGACATTTGCATCGTGATGGAAGAGATGTCGTCCAACTCGGAAGCCGGTAGTAGCAGCTCCGTCGGGCGTTGGGCAATTACCCGGTACTCGTGCGCTGCGCTCCTGCTTGTTCTCAATGGCTATTCCCGTGCCGTCTTGGACAGGGAAGCAAGACCCGGCCTGAAATAATCCCAGGGTAGTTTCTGTTTGCCCGGGGCCGGGTTTGCAGTCGGCTTCGGGCTTTTTTTTGGCTATCGCGCGGCTCGGCGAGCGCGCCGCCGTTCTCGTGTCGGCTGCCTCGCGAGATGCGCCTTGTGGTTTGGGTGTGCCTTCCACACCCGGAAGCTGGCAAAACGTTGATAGTGGCTCCGGGCAGAACTCGGCCTTAAGCGGTCTTTGCAGTCTAGGTATGTATAAGGAGTCAGTTATGGTTCATGCGACGGAGATTCTTGGCGCCGAAACGTTCGATTCGGCGGGCAACCTGGTTGGCCGCGTCAAGGATATGTTCATTGTCCCTGCCGAACAGCCCAACCGCGTCGCGCGACTCTTGCTCAGTCGCGGGAAATATCGCCCTTTGGTTGCCCGATACGATCAGATCGCCTCAGTCGCACCCGGTCGTGTGGGACTCACCACCGACGAAGCCTCCCTGGAGCTCTATCATCCCAACGAAGCTTGGCTCACCGTGCGGAAAGACCTTCTCGATCAGCAGATCATCGACACCAATGGCCGCAAAGTGGTTCGCGTCAACGATGTGGACCTGGACGATCAGCGCACCAACGGTAACACGGAACTGCGCATCACGCAGGTCGATGTGGGGCTCCCCGCCGCCGTCCGCCGTTTGCTCCAGGGTCTCGTTCCCCCCATGGCCATCCGCCGCATCCAGCGAAAGCTGCCCCCGCGCACCATCCGCTGGGAGTTCGTGAATCTGGTTGAGCCCAACCCTCTGCGCCGTATCAAGCTTCGTCTGTCGAGCCAAAAGCTTGCGGAGTTGCACCCGGCCGACCTCGCCGATATCGTGGAAGAGCTTTCTCCCGCCGAGCGCCAGTCGATCATCGGCTCGCTCGACAAGGAGTCCGCCGCCGAGGCCATCGCCGAGCTTGATAAGCGCCTCCAGAGGCAGGTTGTCGAAAAGCTTGATCCTGAAAAGGCCGCCGACATCATCGAAGAAATGAGCCCCGACGAAGCCGCCGACTTGATCCAGAACCTCGAGCCCGAGACCTCCAAGGAAGTTCTCGGGGAAATGGAGGTTCGTGAAGCCCACGAGGTCGAGGCGCTTCTGGATTTCAATCCCGACACGGCCGGCGGGATGATGACCACGGAAATCGTCGTGGTGGGCGAGGACGCTACCCGCGGCGAAGTCGTCGATCACATCCGATTCCACGAGATCCCGCTCGATCAGTTCGACAATGTGGTCCTCATCAATCGCGATGCGCATCTGGCCGGCACCGTCCCGATTGCGCGCTTGGTCCTTGCGACCCCCGATCAGCGCATGAGCGAACTGACTTTCGAACCTTTGCTCTCGGTGACAACCGATACGAACGACAAGGATATCTTCGAGCTTTTCGATAAATACAATTTGCGCAACTTGACCGTCGTCAATGAAGAGAACTGTCCCATTGGAGCTATCACCGTTGACGACGTCGTCAGCCATATGCGCGCCAAGCTTTGAACCGAGTAACGCGGTATGGCTTTCGAAAGGCGGAATTGAGAAGAACTAGCGCGCTCTGATGAATACCTGGATCACACTCACGGATATGCTGTCGTCCTGGACGGCGCGCGGCAAGGATTTCAGTCGTCGCACGCGCTCCACGCGTAGGCGTCTCGCCGTGCTTTTAGCCGTGGTCGGTCCCGGTCTGATCACCTCGAATGTCGACAATGATGCCGGTGGTATCGCCACCTATACGTCCTCCGGCGCCCAGTATGGCTACACACTTCTCTGGGCGCTCATTCCCATCGCCATTGTCCTGTATGTCAGCGAGGAAATGTGCGCCCGCATGGGTGTTTTTACGGGCAAAGGACTCTCCGATCTGATCCGCGAGGAATTCGGGTTTCGCTCGACCTTTTTTGTGATGGTGGCCGCTCTGGCTGTCGATCTTGGCAATACGGTCGCCGAATTCGCGGGAGTTGCCGCAGCCATGCAAATCTTCGGTGTCAGCAAATACGTTTCCGTTCCCATCGCGGCGATCGCCGTTTGGATTCTCGTGGTGCGCGGCAGCTACCGCCAGGTCGAAAAAATATTTCTGGTGGCTTGCGGTTTTTATCTCTCGTATGTTTTGTCGGCTGTCCTCGCCAAGCCGGACTGGCTCCTCGCCGCTAGAGAGACTGCGCTCCCATCGCTTCACATGAATACCGGATATCTGCTCATGCTCACCGCCCTGGTCGGAACCTCGGTGGCTCCCTGGCAGTTCTTCTATCTTCAGGCAGGCTTCGTCGAAAAGCGGGTCGGACCACGCCAGTATAAACATGCCCGGTTGGACGTGCTCGTGGGTAGCATCTCCTGCATGGCGATTGTTTTTTTCATTATCATCTGCACCGCGGCCACGCTGAACGTCCATGGCATGACCACCGTTTCGGATGCCGCCATGGCGGCCAGGGCCCTCATTCCATTGGCGGGGCGCTGGGCGGGCTTCCTCTTTGCCTTCGGCCTCCTCAACGCCTCGATGTTCGCCGCTTCCATCCTCCCGCTCTCGACCGCTCACGTCATCTGTGAGGGGCTTGGCTTCGAGGCTGGCCTTGACAATAAGCTCCGCGAAGCGCCCGCGTTCTATGGCCTGTACACACTTTTAATTGTCGTCGGCGCGGGTATCATCCTGCTGCCGAACGCTCCCCTTTTCAAAATTCTCGTCTGGTCTCAGGTCGCCAATGGCATTTGGCTTCCGGTCGTGCTCATCTTCATCCTTCTTCTGATCAACCGTCGCGACCTGATGGGTGAGCACATCAATACCTTCACCTTCAACGTCATTGCCTGGGCCGCCAGCATCGTCATGATCGTCCTCACCCTCGTCCTTATTTACGCTTCGATCTTCCAGCCGGCCGCCGCGGGTTTGGGCTAACGGGTCGTTGGAGATTGCTTCGATAGCCTCCGCTACAGCATTCGTTTGGCAGTTCATGCCGTGCACGTTATCTTTTTAATCCAGCCCCCAACGAAACCGGTTGTCACGCCGGACACGTCCAAGTGAACTGAGCCCCGCGAATTTAGGAACTCTTCCCGCCAATCATACCGGCCGCGGAAACAGCGATATGCGAAAGTGTGCAAAAGTGAAAAGATTCCCATTGCTGGCGACCCATGAAATTCGTGTCTTCCGATCGGGGCGTAGAGGGCATGGCCGGAAACAGTCCCGGACCGGGTGGCCACCGAGACATTCCACCTTCAATGGCAACCCTTCGGTCAAAAGCAGCGCGTCTTGCATCAGGGAAGCAGCGTTTCCCGATTTGATTTCAATGAGTGAAGCGCTTCCTGCGGCGTTGAACGATTTGAGCGTGCCGGTCAGGATTCAGATGGGCAGCGTTGTTACAGTCCTCTCGCTGGCCAATAACCGGGAGCGCGATCTTCAAACAGTTACCCACAGCACCTTGCAATCAGCTTGTTTGTTTTCTGGTATGGCAGAATTGCCCCGCCCGATGTCGATCTTTCGGAGACTGGAAGCGTATTGCAGTATTTTGCAATTTCCACCCTGCCTGAATTACAGATGTTTGGCCGGGCCGCTCACCTGGCGGCGCTTGCGGTCCAATGTCACCATGACGAGCGGCGGTGCGGTTGTCGTTGCTTTCATCTCTCCCGCCATGCAGGTTGCGAATCGACGGAACAGCCAGGTCACTGGGCTAATCGGTACAGTCCGGAATTGAATCCGGATGAATTGCTCAACCAAGATGTGAAGACCAACGCTCTGGGTCGTGTCCGTCCGGTGAACGTGCAGGAGATGATGAGCAACGTTCGCTCTTATCTTCGGATCACGCAGGCTAGGTCCCAAATTGGTGAAGAACTACTTTGGAGAACGCCACGTCCAATACGCCGCCACTTGAAAAGTGCCATCAATTTAGTGCTCGGAGTAATAATTCATTGTAGCCATCATGGAAACACCGCGAAGGCTCTCATTCGAGCACCCACGAATAATGTTCAATGGGGAAGAAGAATTAAGTAATATCTGGGAATCTTCGCGGTGATTTCTTCCGTTTGCTTCCGCGCGTTGGAAATCCCGTGCCCTTACGACGCATCGAGAAATCCCGCGGGTACCAAGCCGCAGCGCTAACAAGTTCGTTGCACGGCTACGCTGTACTGTGTTTACCGTATTGCGGATCGCGGGGAGGCGCGGCTAACTGTTTCCTGCTTTTCAGCTCGATCTGGGGGATCTTTGGCAGAAATTCCTTTGTCAGCACCGGGCGCCGTCGATAAAGCGCCGTCGGAAGAAATCTCCGCGCAAAGCGACGAAGTCTTTCGTCTCCTCGTGGACAGCGTAAAGGAATATGCGATCTTTGTGCTCGACCCCAAAGGCTACGTTGTCACCTGGAATCCGGGCGCTCAAGCGATCAAGGGTTATAGCCGGGATGAAATTGTCGGACAGCATTTCTCCAAATTTTATCCGCAGGAAGCGATTGAGAGCGGCTGGCCGGCGCGTGAGCTGGCGCTCGCTGAAAAAGAAGGCCGGTTCGCCGATGAGGGCTGGCGTGTAAAGAAGGACGGCACGGTCTTTTGGGCGTCGGTAATCATCACGTCGTTGCGTGGTCCCGACAACCGCATCCGCGGTTTTGCCAAGGTCACGCGGGATATGACCGAGCGCAGGCAATGGGATGAGCAGACTCAGAGACTGAATAAGGAGCTGCGCGCTCGTGTGGCGCAACTCGACGAATCACAGCGAGTCGTCGAACTGAGGACTCTGGAACTTCAAAAGCTGTCTGCGCAGTTGTTGTGCATTCAAGACGAGGAGCGGCGTCGGCTTGCCCGCGAACTCCATGATGAATTGGGTCAGCAGCTTACGCTGATCAAGATGTCGCTGGATCAGGACGCGCGGAATAAGGACGCCAGGGACCTGATCCAAGTCGCCATCGGTACGGTCCGCAGTCTTTCTTACCTGCTGCATCCGCCGCTGATCGATGAGGTCGGCTTGCGCCCTGCCCTTGAGTGGTATGTGGAGGGCCTGATCAAGCGGAGCAAAATTAAGATTTCCCTGATCCTGAAACCGCAAATCTTTCCTCGTCTCCCCAAAGAAATCGAAATGGCGATCTTTCGTGTAATTCAGGAGTCGCTCACCAATGTGTACCGTCACGCGGGAACCGACAGCGCTCGCGTGGAGATTGAGAGACAATCCGATCGTGTAATCGTCCGTGTTAGGGACTACGGTCGGGGTTTCGCTTCCAAAGTTCTCGGCGGAAGGGTGTCTCTCGATCAGGGCGTTGGCATCGGCGGCATGCGCGAGCGTATTCGTCAATTAAATGGCGAGCTGATAATCAAGCGTGCCAATCCAGGCACGCTTGTCGAGGCGCGAATCCCCATCTTCGGCGGAAGCCTCGATGAGCAATCGTACTAGGAACATTTTTCGCTAGCGGAGGAAGACAGAGTCGGACGTTCCTGTTCCCGACGGCGCGTTTGTCCTTCGGGTTCGGGCAGTACAACTTTTTCCCTCCCTTCTCCAGATCACGGTTATTCCAGATTCTCGGCGCCCTGCCATCAACTTACACGATTCGCGGTATTACACCGCTTTTCGCGCTCGTGTAGGATTGCTTCAACGGCCATTTCTCGAAGCCCAAAAAGGAAATCCCGGCTTTATGCAGTGGCCGAAACCTCGAGGAGGCAACCAATGGGCGTTAAGGAAACACCTAAGTCTAAAGAGTCTGAAGCCGTCGAAAAAATTGAATCGGAAGTGGAATCGGAAATGGAGAAGCGGGAAAGTGGCCGTCGTGAAGATGAACGAGGGAAACGGCAGGATCTAAACCAGGGTATGGAGACGGGAACGCATGATTCTAAACGCGGTGGAATCCAGTGGGGCCCCTCATACATCGCTCCCAGCAAACGAAGCAAGCCGAACGAAACCCCGGAAGAGCGAAAGAGCAATTCGGATAAGGACTGATGAAGATCGAAAATTCTCGATAAGGTAAACATGCAACGTGCAGGAACTGAGCTGGCACTCCTATGCTGGACCGGTCCACCAGAGAAATTGAACCATTTCGACTCACCCGCTACTTCGGGTGCGGCGGCCATCGGAGATGTCCAGAGGGGCTTTGCTGAAGCTATAACCACAATTGATAGCCGATTTGTGACTACAAAGAATTAGTCCAGTCGGTACACGTTGTTCGGGGTCGCCTGGAAAAATGGCTGTGTCATAGTGCTCTCATGGGTATTGGAGGATGGCCGCCGCAGTTGAGTTTGAATCGTGGGAAAAGCTCCGAACGTTTTTGCGTCCGGTTATTGAGGCGGTATAGCCCTAAGAAAATAAATGCCTGGTACGGCCGCCGCAAGAATTTATTTCAGGAAGAGGCTTTCCATAATCTTCTTGGTCTCGAACATCGCCGAGCCAAACGATCCCGCCAATCTTTCATATTGATGCTACTGGACGTCGATGCTTTGCCCCAGCCCGGCGGTGTAGACACAATCGTGGACCAGATGATATCCGTAGCTTCAGTTTCTACACGGAGTACCGATCTGATCGGTTGGTACAAGACGGGGAGGGTATTCGGTATGCTCTTCACGGAAATCAGTTTTGAGAAGCAGGGCAGCATCTCGCAGTTATTGCGTACGAAAATCGTTCAAGCTCTGCGCAATGAACTGGGCGTTCAGATTGCCTCGAAGATTCAACTCGCTGTTCATGCCTTTCCGGCCGCCTTGGATCGTGACGGTCTCACCGCGGTCGCGGAGTTAATCGCTTGACCCGCATTCGAAGGTCGATGATTATGCTGCCTGGCGAAGCGACAGGGTGCGCTATGAGGCGCACGGGCAGAAGCGGGTGCTAATCAGCATGTTTTTGGGGATCAAAACCTACGGGAGCAAGACCAATGGCTCGGCACTGGGTTGTTAAGAAAGACCACAGATGGGTATGGGTGTTTGTTTATTCTGCTGTCGGTATAGCCGTCCTGATGTGCATCATGACGTTCGCGGCGATGTCAGCGGCAAAATGACGTCCCGCCCTGAATGGAACACTCGCTCCCAACCCCGTCTGCGGCTGCCATCTTCGCGAGAAATCGTAAGTCCGCCGTCGTAAGCGATGGTAAAAGTTCGGCTCCGCTCGTTCGTTAGCGTTCGATACGGCTAGCGTATCCTTCTGGTGTGAGACCCGTCAGCGCCACCGATTCACTACTCGTCGTCCAGATACTCGTGAGGGATGTCGTCTTCGGGCACCTCGTGCGTTCGAACCTCGCCCTCGATGTCCTTTGATGCGTCTTCCACACCCTTCACCACTTCGGCCTCGAACGCGTTTCCTTCCTCGAGCAGTTCGTCCACACTCTGTGAATCGGCTTCCTCGATGTCGGCCGAACCGTGCAAATCTTCCGGCGCGTCGCTGGCCGCGCTCGTCCCACGCATCCTGCGCCCCGTTGGCTCGAACGGGACCGTTGTTATTTTCTGTTTCTTTCTTCGCGCGTTGCTCTGCTTGGCCGCCGCCTTCTTTTTTGCAGCGGCCTTCTTCACGGGTGCATTTTTAGCTGACTTCTTTTTGGGCGCTGCCTTCTTGCTAGCCACTTTCGCCGGCTTGGTTTGCTTCTTTTTGTTTGTTCGCTTTTGGGTTGCCATGCTCGCAGTTTACCACCGAACCGGAGGCCGCAGCTTTTGTCAGGGCAAGATTGCGAACGCGCGCGCCGGAAAGCCGAGGCCGTGCTCACGCCCCCCGTTTAAGAAGCTAAAAAACCCTCTCCTGCGAAAAGGAGTCGCCAGGGTCGCTTCCCTGAAGCACGCGGCCGCTGTGGGCGGCCTGCCGGTCAATGACCTAGTCAACAAGCTCCGGGCGGCCGTTGGACAGGAGGTCATCGCTTCCGAGGATGCTGGTGGGTCGATCTCTTACTTCTCCAGCCAGCCCGAATGGTTCGCCGGTGCGAGGATTGTGACGTCAATCGATGAGAGAACCACTGATCTAAACGTAATGCCGATTGTTGCCATCCTCCAACGAGCAGCCCACCTGCAAGCAGGGGAGATGCTCGAGCTAGTCACAACCTTTCTTCCCGCTCCGGGAATCGAGATCATGAAGAGTAAGGGCCTGCGAGTTTGGTCGGTGCCACAGGGGCCAGAATTGGTCCGGACGTACATTTCAAAACCTGGCGAATAGAAGGGACGAACTTGCAACGAGGAGTACCGGGCAAACTAGATGTCTGGTACTCCGACTTCCAGGAGTGATGGACACTACTTTCCTTGTAGCGAGGCCAAGTAATCGCAGAGATTCCTGATGCGTTGCCGGATGCCTGATTGATGTGCCGGCTCAGACGGTCGACGCAACACTTGCTTCAGGTTTGCTCGCGGGAGTCTGAAATCCCAGCGTCTTTCTTGGATGTTGATTCAAGTGCAGCGCGACCTGGTTGAGCTGTGCTTGAGAATAGTCAGACAGGTCGGCTCCTCTCGGGAAGTATTGCCGTGGTCCAATTCAAGAGCGAGATAAATGACGCGTTCCTCGGCAAGAGGACCAGAAGCGGCAGTTAGAGCCTTGCATTGCATCGCTTCTAACAAAGAAGACAAAAATCCCAAATACTTTGCTGAGCGTCGCTTACGGAGTCTCTCTCCTGAAATCTCGCCTTCAGTTGTACCGAAGTTGTACCGAATTACGAGACAGGTCATTTCGCAACGCGCCGCCGCAAGACTTCCAGGATCCCCGTCACTAGCATCGCCGGTGTCGGCGGGCAGCCGGGGATATATCCGTCTACGGGAATGACTTCATCTACTGCGCCAATGATCGCGTAGCCACCCGCAAAAATTCCGGCGCTGCATCCACATGCCCCCACCGCCACAACCAACTTTGGACCTGGAACAGCCTCATACGCGGACTTAACAGCGTCGGCCATGTTGCGTGTAACCGGACCCGTTACTAGTAGCATGTCGGCATGCTTCGGAGACGCCACGAAATGAATGCCAAATCGTTCCAGGTCGTAATATGGGTTCGTAAGAGCGGTGATTTCAGCCTCGCATCCGTTGCAGGAACCAGCATCGACTTGGCGAATGTTTAGCGCCCTCTGCAGAAGCGAATGAATCTGCATGCGTGCTGCGTCTGGAGGTAGAGTACTGGCGGTAATTTCTGTGCGGCTATCGATATCCCAGCGCCGCACCGTCCGCTCTTTCGCCACGCCGCACCGGGTGAATTGTTTCGCCGTAACTACAGCACCCCCACCAAATTCAATACACTTGCCGCACCCAATACACTGCCCGTACGAGAGCCTCACGCAGCGCCGCCCTTCGTAGTCCTCGATGCGGAGAGCGGTCGTGGGGCAGATGTCTACGACCGTCTGAGCGATGGCCGCCGTCAAGCGATCCGCGAGGATGTCGGGCATGCGGCTGCCATCACAGTCTCCAAGCAAACCATCCACCGGGATCAATCGGTTTGGCTGGCCCAGGCTCTTCTCAATCACGTCAAAAATCATCGGTCACATCCCGAGTACGAGAGGCTGAAACTTTTATTGATCATCGGGAAATCGGCAATGATATTGCCAGTCGCGGCGAAAGGCATCGCCGGCCAGTTCTGAAACGACGGAGACTTAACGTGGCATCGAGTCAATAGACCTCCGCGTGCTTCGATCCAGTAGCAGAGTTCCCCGCGGGGTGATTCGATCGCAGAAAATCCTTGTACCCCGTCTTGCGAGACAAACGGAGTGAACACGCTCCCCTCCGAAAGAGACTTCCCCTCTTCTTGTATCAATTGCGCCGAGACCTTCGCCTCGGCAATTCGAATTCGCGCACGCGCCATAACGTCTCCGTAATGCGTGACGGGAATTTCGAGCTGGCCATAGCCGCCGTATGCGTGGTCGCGGCGAACATCGAGATCGATACCGCTCGCACGCGCGACGGGTCCAACGATCGCAAGGTCCCGCGCGGCTTTTTGGCGGAGTATTCCCGCCGTTTCAAAGCGGTCTTGGATCGAAGGCGTCTGGAGGATCAAACGCGCGATATCCGAGAAGTCTCGGTGGGCTCGTGCGACAACTTGCGTGAGTGCGGCCACCTTGCCGGAGTCAAGATCGAATCGCAGACCTCCTGGAATCGCGATGCCACGCCAATAGCGCGTTCCACAACACTGAGATGCGGCTCGAAGCAGAGATTCCTTCAGTCGCGCCGCGTATGCGGCAGGCACGCCGAACCCCACGTCGGTGCACAACCCACCGATATCTGAGATGTGGCACGCAAGCCGCTCGAGTTCGAGTCCGATTCGGCGTACGCCTAGGGCTCTCGGCGGAACGTCGATTGCGCAGGCTGCCTCGACGGCCTGGGAGTAACACACCGCATGAGCGAAGCAGTTGTCGCCGGAAACCGATTCCGCGAGCATCGCTCCGTCCTCCATCGCTCTTCCTTCGAAAAGCTTCTCGGTGCCCTTGTGAGTGTAAAAGTGGCGCAACTCGAGATGCAAAATGGTGTCGCCGACCACGCTGAACCGGAAATGTCCAGGCTCGATGATGCCGGCGTGAATGGGGCCGACTGCGACTTCCGCAACACCTTCGCCCTGAACCTGCAAGAAGCGGTATTCACGATTCGACCAAGGAACATCGTCCACCGGATCGATCATGGGATAAACTTCATCGAGCCAATTGTCGTGAAAAATTAACGGCCGTAAATCGGGGTGTCCTACAATCTCAATGCCGTATTGGTCGTGAAGTTCTCTCTCATACCACGCAGCTGCGGGCACCTCGGGAGTGATAGATTCTAGCGCGCCATCAGTTGAGTGCACGATTTCGCCATATTCGGGCACTCCCCTGTCGAAAATGTAGTGAACCCGCTTCTCGCGGTTTGGGCCGAGGCTTCCGAAAATTGTGACGAGGCGCGCTGGGGCTCCTTCGTTGGTTCGCGGAACTACCGGCCTTGCTCCCGAAGGATTCCGCCCGTCATGCGGAAGTGCCGCCTGGGTGTTTTCATTCATCGCAGCACCGCGATCGCTTCCCGCAGGAGAACGCCGAAGAAGCGAGGAACCCGCGCGCCGAAAACCAAGAGGCAGAGAGCGGCAATTCCCATGGCGATGTATTCAGACGGGATCAGCTTTGAATTTTCTATACGCCGACCCGGTTCTCCACCGAGCATTCGAAAGAGATGATGAGCGAAACCGCCGAAGACCACCGAGAGCACAACCAAGAAGACAATGGCGACGAGGTAGCGTGCCTGCGTGAAGGCTTCTGAAAGAATGGCAAATTCGCTGATGAAAAGGCTGAAAGGCGGCAGGCCCACGATGGCCAAGCTCCCGACGAGCAGAGCTGCACTCGTTTGCGGCATCGTACGAGATATGCCGCTGATGCTGTCCATGCGCAACGTGTCCAGATTGTGGCGAACGTTGCCAGCGCTGAAAAACAACAGAGACTTAGCCACTGAGTGGTTGAATGTGTGCAGCAGTGCACCGAACAACCCCAGCGGCCCCCCCAGTCCCAGGCCGATCGCGATGATTCCCATGTGCTCGATGCTGCTATACGCCATCAGGCGCTTCAGGTTCCGTTGCACCAGAATAAGGAGTCCCGCGACAACCATGGACATCGTGCCGAAGAGGAGCAACAGAGAATGCGAGAAGCCAGGCCCTATGGCGCGGGAGATGATTGAGTCGTAACGCATTAAAGCGTACATCGCGCAGTTGAGTAGGACGGCCGAGAGCAGGGCGCTGATGGGCGTGGGTGCCTCCGCGTGCGCGTCCGGCAGCCAGCTATGCATGGGAACGAAACCGATCTTTGTTCCGTAGCCCACGATGACGAAAACAAAAGCGAGCTTCAACAGATGGGGATCAAGTCCTATGTGCGGCGCGGCATTCATCAATGAGGCCAAATCGAGCGCCGCCGCCGAACTCATGCCCGCCTTTACCGCGGCCAGATACAGCACGATCGTGCCAAACAGCGCGAAAGCAATCCCCACCGTGCAGACAATCAGATACTTCCAGCCAGCCTCGACTGCGCCTTCGGTGTTGTAGAATCCGACGAGCAGGGCCGAAGCCAGCGTCGTTCCCTCCATCATGATCCACATGAAGCCGAGATTTGCCGAAAGGCAGACGCTTATCATTGTGAACAGGAATAGAAATACCAGTGCATAAAACCAGCGTGGCGAGGAAAAACGCCCCTCTCCCATATGACGGAAGTAACCTGATGCGTACACAAGCACAAGGCCTGAGATAAATGCGATGCCCATCAGGAAAAACGAGCTGAGTCCATCGGCGCGCAAATAACGGCCTTGCTCTAGGGCTCCGTGTACATGGACCTGCCAGACAACTGCGCCTAGCGCGACAATTTCCAATGCTTCCAGTACGAGTGCGACCCGGGCAGCGGCCCGCTGGTCACGAAAAAAGAAAATGAAACCGGCCCCGAAGAGTGGGATTGCGAGTGGTGGCAGTAGAACCATCGCTCAGCCCCGCAGCCGGCGCATCCTCGACACGTCGAGATGCTCAAACGTGTCGCTGATGCGAAATGCAAAAATTCCCATCAAAAGTAGCCCAATCAGGATGTCGAAGAAGATTCCGATCTCGATGACGAGCGGCATGCCGAACGTGGTGATCAAAGCCGCCAGGAAGATTCCGTTCTCCAGCACGAGCAGGCCGAGCATCTGCATGAGCGCCTTCTTACGGCTGACCATCAGGAACGCCCCCGTCAGAATCAGTGAGACCGCTGCGGCAAGAGCATCGTCTGGTACATGCACGGCCTGCCCATAGGAATGGACGGCCCCGTACGAAAGGTAGATCATCGCCGCGACGATGAAGACGGACTGCGTCGGCGTTGTCGAAGCTTTTACGTCGCGCACAGTTTTCAGCCGTCTTGTCAGGACGAAGAACGCGCTAGGGATTGCAATCACCTTGATGAGAAGGACCAGGATGCCGACCACGTACGCCTCGGGGAGCTTTTGCTGAAAGGCCGTCGCGAGAACTTCCGCCGCGATCACCGCAGATTGAAGGCTAAAGAGAAGGATACTTGTGGAAATACGGCGCGCGACAGCGAGCAGGAGAATCGTGAGAAACAAAAAGACGGAAAACGAACTCAGAACTTTACCGGTCGCAATTCCCACCAAGTTCATATGACTACCTCTTCGCCAACGCCGTAAAGATCACCGCAAGCGCGCCCACTGCAGACGCCACACCGAGGAAATCGGGAACCAAGTACATGCGCAGCTTGGCCATTGAGCTCTCGATCACGCTGACTAGAATCGCGAGAAAGGTGACTTTCGCGCAATAAACTGCTAAGGCCAGGAGAAGTTGCCAGACGGAAACTCTGTAAGCCATTCCCCAAGGGCAGAACAGGGCGATGAGGAGGGCCAGCATCGAGTGAAGCTTGATCGCACTCGACCATTCAATCAGCGCTAAGCTCGGTCCCGAGTATTCGAGCACCATCCCCTCGTGGATCATCGTCAACTCAAGGTGAGTGGTCGGATTGTCCACAGGCATGCGGCCCGTCTCAGCCACAGTTACCATGGCAAGAGAGGTGAAGGCCAGAATGTGCACTGCGGAGATATTGAAGACACTCTGCTGGAGCGTCCACGCAACGATCCCCGCAATGTCAGCGCGAGACGCCAGGATCGCCACCGCCGCCAGCGAAAGCAAGAAGGGCGCTTCCGCCAAGCTTGAGACCAATGCCTCGCGGCTCGCACCCATTCCGCCGAATGCGCTGCCTCCATCCAGAGCTCCAAGGGACAGAAAAAAACGCCCGAAGGCCAACAGATACACAAACAGAAAGAAGTCGCCGCCGGATCTGAGCAGTGCCGAAGCGTGGACGACCGGTACAAATGCAGCCACGCTCACCATCGAACTGAATAAAAGAACCGGCGCCAGACGAAACACCGCCGAGGATGTTGGAGCAACTAAGTTTTCTTTGCGGAATAGTTTGAGAATCTCTCCGTAAGGGCGCCAGATGCTCGCTCCCCGGCGTCTTTGCAGCCGCGATTTTAGACGCGCGATAATTCCACGCACGAGCGGAGCGCCCAGAATAAGGATCAGCGCCTGCAGGATGTCGGCCGCAATCCTCATCTCTCGAACCTCAACAAGGCCAGCAGCGATACCAGTGCGAGAAAGACGTAGAGCAGGTAGACCTGAATGTTGCCTGTTTGCAATCGCCGCAACCGGTGCGCCAGCGAAACGACCGACTCGACAAAGGGCCGATATAGGGCTCGCTCGTATGACGTTGTTCGCACGGACCGATACGAGACAGAAACGGGGAAATACGGCTGATCGGAGGGTAGCCGCTCGACTTTGCGATCGGGCCGGTAGACTTGGGCGAAGATAAATCGGATAGGTTTCGAGAACACTGTGGATGTGTATTGCATGCGGCTAGAAAGCTCCGGAAGGCCGCACGCCCACGTCCGAGTTATTCTTTCTCGGCGCTTGATCAAGACGGCCACGGCGCTTGTTCCAATGACAATCGCTGCAATCCACGGAATGATGCGAGCAATGCTCAGGGTTTCTTCCGGCACGCCGGCACCAGGGACCAGCACTTGAACCAGTGAGACCAATGGGCGCAACACAAACCCTGGCAGAATCCCGATGAAAACGCACCCAGCGCCCAGCAACCACATCCCGACACGCATTCCGAATGGTGCTTCCTCCGCGCGTTCGGCTCGTGCGCTGCGAGGCCGCCCCAAGAAAGCTACTCCGAAGGTTTTCACAAAACACGCCGCCGCCAAACCGCCGATCAATGCAAGAATGCCAACCATCAAGGGCAAAATAATCTGCGCCTTTGTGCCGACCAGGCTCGAACCAGCGAGAAAGCTACGAAATATAAGCCACTCGCTGATGAATCCGTTGAAGAGTGGCAGCCCGGCGATCGAGCAGCACCCGACGAGCACGGCCACCCCGGTGAATGGCATTCGGCGTTGCAACCCTCCCAACTCATTCAGATCGACAGAATGAGTTGAAGTCGAAATGGTACCGGCACCGAGAAACAGCAGGCTCTTGAACAACGCATGATTAAATGCGTGTAGTAGCGCACCGATAAGCGCTAAAGCCGCGCCGAGCGCGGCTCCATGTGTTAGGAAAATAAGCGATGTTCCGAGCCCTAGAAAAATGATGCCAATGTTTTCTATGCTGCTATAGGCCAGCAGTCGTTTCAGGTCGTGCTCGGCAATCGCATAGAGAATCCCGAGAAGCCCCGTTACCGCAGCCACTAGCAGGACAACATAGCCTGCCCACCAGGGGCCACCGCCAAGAAAATCAAAGGCAAAACGTATAAATCCGTAAACGGCTGTTTTCAACATGATTCCCGACATCAACGCGGATACGGGGCTGGGCGCGATTGGGTGCGCCCGAGGCAACCACAAATGCAGCGGGATAATGCCTGCCTTGGCTCCGAATCCCACGAATGCCGACAAGAAGACCATTGTGCGAATTCCTCCCGGCATTGAGGCACCGGCCGCGCGAATCGCCTCGAAATCCAAACCGTGGGAATAAGGCAGGAAGAGGAAAAAACACGCTGCGACAGCGGCCGCACCTACATGCATCATCAACAGATAAATGAAGACATTGTGGCGCCGCTCGGGCGAGTCACCTTCGATTAGAATCAGCGCGGCGGACACCAGCGTCATCAATTCCCAACCTGCCAGAAACGCAAAACCGCTGGACGCCGTGACGACCACGATCATGGAAAACAGAAACAACGAAAAGAAGGCCCAGATCCAGCGCCGCCGTTGCTCGGATCGGTGGAGATCGAAATACGGGACAGCGAAAATCGTGACCGGGACCGCTACCGCGCAAACCAGAAGCAGGAAGAACGCACTGAGGCGGTCGGCAGCCAGCGAGAAATAAAAGGGCGTCACCCAGTGCAGAACGAGCCGGGGAGCAGGCTCTTGCAAGAAGCTGAACACGGCCACGAGACAGCCGGCAGTATTGGCGGCGAGAATCAGCACGATCGCAAGCCTCCGCGCAACCTTCGCACGGCCGATGATTAGAATGAGGGGAACGAGACCCCCGAGAGCAGTTATCAAAAAGATGAACGCCGCACCAGCGAGTCTAATTAGCATCACGCTATTTCCGGCGCCGCCCTTCCTTCATTTCTTCGAGCATCTCTCGTACCCCCACCAGTTGATTGTTGAAGATTTCCTTTGCTACATCGAGCAGCTTGAAGAGGGAAGGATCGGAAGCCGAATAAAAAACGCTCGATCCGGACTTCCTTCCGATCACAATGTTCCGAAACCGCAGCACCGCTAACTGCTGTGAGACGTTCGCCTGTTCGATCTCGATCATCTCGCTCAGTTCGTTTACGCCCCTCTCGCCGGTTCGGAGGCAATCCAAAATCCGGATACGGACGGGATGTGCGAGTGCCTTGAAGAACTCCGCTTTGAAGTTGGCGATTTGTTTAGGCATGCGAATATGCACAGATTCACATATGCTAGACCATCGGTAGGATGCTGTCAACGTTGGCAGCGTCTTGTGTCTTCCGCGTGCATGAAGGGGCAGCAAACCGGGAGATCATAGAACCATCTCTGAGAGACCCAAGTCGTCGAACCTCGCGCGGGGCGGGAGGCTCCTGTATCCGGAAACGGAAGCGGGCCCATCCGCGTGTCTGTTCCGACGTCTGATTCTGCACGAGAACGAAGGACCAATCTCAAATATGCCCTCTTTTCCCTGGCTGTGGCGGCCCTGCTTATCATCGCAAGGCAACTCGGTAATGACGCGTCAACCACGAGGGACCAATCAATTCGATCGCCAATGTGCAGTTCGATCTGTCTATCCAGCGGACCTCGGCGGGGGCTGATGAGGAGACGCGCTACTTATCCAGAAACTCGATTCAGAACCGGCCCGGAATCTCCGCATATTGGTGGAGCTTCCCAAGCAGGCTGTTTGCCGATTGCTGGTCGTCTTTAGAGCTTCCCCACGTCCAGTAGAGTCCCAGGTACGCGTACGTTTCCGGCAGGCCTGCGACCGCATGTCCATAGGCAAAAAGGATCTGAAAACCAGGATTCCGAATGTAGTAATACCCCCCGAAATCCACGAGCGTCGACCCTCTGATTTGCGGAGTTGCGAGACCTTCCGCGCCATGGGAGTAAACCTCGGTACCTAGCGTCCACTTTTTCCCGAGGTTCCGCTGCAGCAGCCATCCGCCATACGTGAAATTCTTATAGTCTTTCTGCGGAACGATTTGTTCACCCACCCCGCCGTACGTCGTCCACGGTCCGAAGCTTTTTTGCACCCAGACGGGCAGTTTCGCCCAAACTGTCCCGACGCCCAGCCCGAGATTATAGTTTCCGGCCGGCGCCTCGATCATCGTGAACGTGCCAATCATCGGCCGGTACTTTGTCTCCTTTATGTATCGGTATTTGACGCCGATTTCGATGTCGCCCAAGCCAAACGCGCTCGGTCCCACGCCCGCCGGAAAATACTTCACTTCGTTCGAAGGCATGATCGACGCGAGCGGCACGACGATATGAAATTGCGTGTTCGGCAGAATTCCCCAGTTGAATTCGGCGGCGGGCCCCGATGTGTCCATCTCCACTCCGGTACCGTCCGCGTTGCCAAATGTGTAAAACTCGTAATGGTGAAAATCGACTGGGTCGGGATCATCGGTTTGGAACGGCGGCCCCGCCTTGGCTGTCAACACCGCGATGAACAGCATCGATATCGCAAGGATCGCCGCCTTCTCTGATTTTTCCCGTATCATCCTCACCTCTTCCAAGGTCGTCGAGCAACAAACCGGAAGCATTAAGCCGTTGCAAGCGTTTCATCACAGCGTAGCGCCACGTTCCAGCCTTTTAGTTAATACAAGCCATACCATGCGAAGAGTCCGAGTCCCGCGATTACGATGGCCACGATCAGAAAGGAAATCAGGCGTTTCGGACTGATCTTTTCAGGCAGGCCGGTATTCAATAAAATCAGTCCCAGCAGAACAAACAATGACGTCGGCGGTGCCCTGGGTCGTCCAGTCGCTGACGCTCAGGGATGCCATGAAGTTTTTCAGTGGGCTATAGGCGCCCTTGGCGCACGCAATCGCAGTATTGAAAAGAACGGTAATCGCGGCGGATAGAGCAAAGGCGGCGCTTGCACGGTCAAGATTGGGTGTCTCAGCGTCCATTTTGAGTCTCCTTCACGCCAGCCCTGAGCGCGAGTTCGGCTCCACGATTGACGGTGCCGCCGAAGCCTTCCATCGCCAGGCCGCTAAGTACGATCAGCATCGAGACGCACAGCACCATGTTGCGGGCGCTGGAGTTCGCATACAGTTTGCCCCGCGCTGCAATCGCCAGATATAAAGCTAAGATCAGCACGAGAAAAAAGAGGTGTTCCTTTGTTTCCATGAACAGATTGTGAGCGAACGCCACGGCCCCTTCAGGATAATCGCCTTATCCGCTGGATAAAATTTCGTGTACCAGAATCCACCCAAAATCCCTGCCGCCACCATAAATGAGGCCGTGAATACACCGCCCTTTCGTATGCGCCCCGCATTCCCTTCTCGTGCATTCAGTGCCTCGACGAACACCCATAGCGCCGATAACGTGTCCAGCACGCCGAAGGTTGCGTGCCCTAAGAGAATCGCGGAGATGCCAGTGACGTTCATAAAGCACCTCCTGTGGTGGAGGCGGGGGGAGTTGAACCCCCGTCCGAGAAGCCTTGCAACTCGAAGACTACATGCTTATCCCGTTCCGATGGTTTCGCCGGAAACGCTCAGAGCGGGCAAGACGCGCCGCCGGCTAGTCCGATGATCTCGCCCGCTCGTTACGGACCGAAACGCGCAGGCCAGCCTACTGTGTGACGCCTCATCTCCGGCGCGCAGGCGACGCCGGAGGAGACGCGCTACTTAATTTTAATTAAGCAGCGAGAGGCAACTGCGTATTGGCAGTTGTAATGTTCCACCCGATTGCGGGCAGGTGGCGCCCGGCATGCCTTCGGAGCCGCGACAGCTTCCGTCGAAACCGTTTCGCCCCCGTTGGGATCATCAGAATACACCTGCCAGACCCGGGAGCCAAATTCAAGTATTCTCATGGCAGCCTGCAAGGCAACGCGCGCGGTTCTCCGGCAGCGGAAAGCGCGGGGGAAAAAACGGTGAAGTCCTTGAAGTCCTCCACAATTGTCTTTTATGTTCCGCTCAGTCGCGTGCCGCCGCGCTGAGGCACAACAGCCGATCTGGATTATAAGAATCCGCGGCGGGCGCTGCGCGGTCAGGAACGGTCCGCCGGAATGCTAGTTGACACCACTGAGCCCGGTTTCCATAATCGCAAAGAGGCGGAGCATCCTTGCAAGAGCATCGAGAATCTCTTGAACGGGCCCTGGAAGAGGCCATTTCCCGGGCTTTGCGGGACAATTTGGGTCCGCTTCAGCGGACTGCGGACGATCTGCAGCAAGCCTATGCCGATCTGATCGCGGCGTGCTCTTCGAGTAGGCCCAGCAACTCGCTCCCGGCGATGCTTCGCGCGCAAACGGCAGCCGCCGCGCTCGCTGCGGGACTTTCCGTGCTTTCGAATTTCGTGGCCATCGCGCTCAATCCGCGCGACCGGAATGCCCAGGGAGATCAGGTTCAAGCGGAAGCTTCAACGGTAGTGGAGCTTGACGAGCCGGTTTCTCCACCGGCCGAAGCGCCCCCCGAGCCCCAATCCGTGGAGGAAGCGCCGAGGTCTCTCGTAGCGCCGGACAAGTTGGTCGTTGAACCGGAATTGCAGTCGCACGTGGAAGCGCCCGGCGTTGCGGCAGAATCCGCGCCGCAAATCGAGACGGAGGCGCCGGAGCCCGAAATTTCCGTTGCAGCCGTGGTGCCGGAAGCGATCCCGGAGGAAGCGGAAGCATCAACGCCAGCGTTCGACGTCGCCAGTTTCCCGGCCGATATTCAGGAACTGCACCGCCGCGCGAACCGGGTAGCCAAAGTGGCCATGCAAGACATCAAATTACTGCGTCCCAAGGATGTTGAGTTGGGCCGCGAACATCAGGATATTTGCGATCGGTTGCGTAGTGATCTCGACAAAGCGCGTAAAGAATACGACCGCCGCTTTCGGGCGATTCAGGACCATCCGGTGGATTACTTCCATCGCTGGATGGTGGAAATCCTCGCCGATGGCCGCATCGAAGCCCTCGGAGAGTATCCCTATCCCTCGCCTGTACTGCGGCACTGAGACAAAGGCGATGGCATTCGCTGCCCGGCTGGTTCGCACGGCCGGAATTCTGCTGGTGCTGTGTCCCGTTGCTTCTCTCGCGCAGACAAAATCCCACCGCGCGGCACTGCATGCCAAACGCGTCCCTTCCGCCGTGGCTGTGCAACGCATCGAGAAGCTGTCGCGCATGCTCAAGGAGAAGAACTCTTCGTGGGCTTACGCCACTCTCGGCGAATTGGCCCGGCGAAAGTCCTCGGGCGCGCTTGGGCCGCGCGCAGCCCTTGCGCTGGGCTTTTACGATTACTCCAAAGGCCGTTATCCCGCGGCCGCGTCATGGCTCGAGCGAGCCAAGGGCGATCCGCTGCTCGGCGATTACGTTCTCTACTGGAGTGCGGAGACCGATCTGGCCCGCCATCAAAACGCGGCTGCGCTCGCCGAGCTGAAGCAGCTTCGCCATGATTTTCCGGAATCGGTCATCACCGAGCAGGCTCTCCAATCCTTGGGAGACGCAGCCTTCGACCTGGATCAGCCCGGCGAAGTAGTCGGCGCGCTCGAAGCGTATTCGCTGACGCCCCAAAGCCCCGCTTTGCTTCTGCTGCGCGGCGAAGCTCATGAGAAAGCGGGTCAGGCCCTCGCCGCCGCCGCCGATTACCAGGCCGTTTACCTGCATTTTTCGTTGAGCGAGCAGGCTCGCGAAGCCGGCGTGAAGCTCGATTTCCTGCGCAGCGGTTCCGCGGGGCAGATTCCACCGCTCCCGCTCGAAGAGCGGCTCGCTCATGCGGCGACTCTCTACAACGCGAAGCATTGGGACGATGCTCGGACCGAGTACGTCGCAATCCTGCCTCGGCTTTCCGGGGCGGAGGCCGAGCGCGCGGAACTTCACATTCTTGCATGCGGCGTGGCGCTCGGCGCCGCTCCCGCGGAGATGATCGCGCTTCCACTGAGCGATCCCGATGTTTCCGCTGAGCGCTCTTATTTGCTGGCCGGCTACTACCGCTCGCAGCAGCAGGAGGGGCAGATGGTAGCCGCGGTGGAAGCCGCGGTTTCTCGCGCTCCATCCAGCCAATGGGCCGCTGCGTCGCTTTTTCTTGCGGGCAATTATTATTGGGTGCTCCTCGATCGCGATCAGGCTGCCAGCTATTACAAGCGTCTCGAAGAACTATTTCCCACCGCTCCGGATGCCGCCAGCGCGCAGTGGCGAGTTGCGTGGACGGCGGTTCTGAAGCGCGCGCCGAATGCCGCTGAATTGTTGGAGCAACACCTCCAGCGCTTTCCCGGATCTGGCTACACTCCCGACGCCCTCTATTGGCTTGGCCGCCTGGCCGAGGAAGCGGGAGCGCCTGGTCTCGCCCGCAGCTACTACGACAAATTGATCGAGCGCTATCCGCAGAATTATTTCGAGAGCGTGGCCCTTACGCGCGTCCGGACGCTCGGCCCTGCGCCGAAGCAGATTGCGGATGTGATTGCGACCATTCCACCGTTGCCGCCCTCCCAGAAATTGAGCGAGGCGATTCCTCCCGCCGCGGCAAAATGGCAGGAGCGGGCGGATGCCTTGGAGTCGATTGCATTCGACGCTTCCGCCGAGCTTGAACTCCGGGCGGCCTTCGCGGCCACCGGCGAGCCGCGTCTGTTGCTCGAAGAAGCGCAAGCCGCCGTGAAGGCCGGGCATTGCGGCGCTGCGATTGTCGCCGTGTGGCAAATCTATCCGCATCTCGACGCCTATTCTTTGTTGGACGTCCCGCGCCCAGTCTGGCTGGCGGCGTACGCCCTGCCATTCGAGTCATCGATTCGCCGATGGTCGGCCCGATCCGGCATCGACCCAATGCTCGTCGCCGGCCTCATCCACCAGGAGTCCGCATTCGAGCCGGACGCGCGCTCCAGCTCGAACGCGCTGGGGCTGATGCAGTTGATGCCGCAGACGGCGCGCCGTCTGGCGAAAGAGGGCCGAATCCGCTATTCGCGCGCGCGTCTCTTCGACCCGGATTACAATGTCCGGCTTGGCACCATCTACGTCGCGGATCTGCGAAAGCAGTTTGGCAGCGTGGAACTTGCCCTGGCGGCGTACAATGCGGGGGAAGACCGCGTGCTGTCCTGGACCGCCGGGCAGAATTATCGCGAGCCCGCTGAGTTCGTCGAGTCCATTCCGTTCACGGAGACTCGCCAGTACGTCCAGATCGTGGCGCGCAATGCCGACATTTATCGTCGGCTGTATGGAGCGGAAGATGAACCCCGCAGGACCCGGACGCGGAACGGCAACTAACTCTCGCCTGTCCATCAAGGCGGAGCAATTCACCGAGTCGGTCATCCGTGAAATGACGCGCCTCGCCTTGCAGTACGGCGCCGTCAACCTCTCCCAGGGCTTTCCCGATTTTCCCGCTCCCGCCGAGATCAAGCGTGCCGCCCAGGATGCCATTGCCGCCGACGTGAATCAGTACGCCATCACCTGGGGCGCAAAGCCGTTTCGCAACGCCATCGCCGAAAAATTCGAGCGCACGCAGGGCGTCGCGGTCGATCCCGAAACTCAGGTCACCGTTTGCTGCGGCGCCACGGAAGCGATGATCTCCTCGATGATGGCCGTCATCAATCCCGGTGACGAGGTCGTCGTCTTCGAGCCGTTCTACGAAAATTACGGCCCGGACGCCATCCTTTCCGGCGCAACGCCGCGCTTTGTAAAGCTTCACGCGCCTGATTGGACATTCGATCCCCGGGAATTGGCTGCCGCCTTCGGGCCCGCCACCAAAGCCATCATCCTCAATACGCCGAACAATCCGACGGGGAAGGTGTTTGAGCGCGCCGAGCTCGAATGCATCCGCGACCTCTGCGTGCGCTGGGATGCCTTCGCCATCTCCGACGAAATCTACGAGCACTTGCTCTACGATGGCGCCCGGCACATCGCGATGGCGTCTCTCGACGGAATGCGCGAGCACTCCATCACCATCAGCGCACTTTCGAAAACCTATAGCGTCACCGGCTGGCGCG
Source organism: Candidatus Acidiferrales bacterium (assembly GCA_035534055.1). Classification (GTDB taxonomy): domain Bacteria; phylum Acidobacteriota; class Terriglobia; order Acidiferrales; family UBA7541; genus Palsa-295. The sequence goes on from DATLST010000124.1 coordinate 34,493, forward strand.
TTGGCTGGGCGATTGCCGCTCCGGAAGTCGCCTCCGCCATTCGCAAGGTGCACGACTTTCTCACGGTCGGAGCCGCCGCGCCATTGCAGGCGGCCGGCGCGGTGGCCCTGCAATTTCCCGCGAGCTATTACGAAACGCTCACGCGCGAATACACCGCCCGGCGCGACCGGATGCTCGGCATTCTCGCCGATGCCGGCTTCCTCTGCTCCAAGCCGCGCGGCGCCTACTACATCATGACGGACATTTCCGCCTTCGGTTTCTCCGACGACGTCTCCTTCGCCAAGTATCTCGTTAAGGAAATCGGCGTGGCCGCGGTGCCGGGGTCGAGCTTTTACCGCAACCCAGCCGACGGCCGCACGCAGCTCCGCTTCACTTTTTGCAAGACGGAGAAGACCTTTCAGGCCGCTGCCGAGCGCCTGGCGAATCTCAAGCCCGCCAAGTAGCCGCCGGGGGTTTTGTCGTTCCGCGGGTTTCCGCGAACGCTTCGTCGGCGCGATGAATCTCTCTTCGTCTTCGTGTTTTCGCCGTCGGCCGCTTTTTCAGCGTTCGGATCAGTCGAGATCGACCGACTGTTTGTAGGAGGGAATCGTGACCGGCCAATGATACTGGCTGCTGATCGCATCTCGGAAGGCCCCAAGCGCGACGGGCTCTCCATGCACCAGAAACGTCTGGCGGGGCGGCGTCTGGAACCCCGAAAGCCATCGCAATAGCTCGCTCTTGCCCGCATGCGCTGAAAGCTGGCCCACTTCCACCACTTGCGCCCGCACCGGCACCTCTTCTCCGTGAATCCGCAGGTACTTCGCGCCGTCCAGCAGCGCGCGCCCTCGCGTCCCCTCCGCCTGATATCCCACCAGCAGCACCGTGCTGCGCGAATCCGGCAGCCGTCGCGCGAGATGGTGCAGGATTCTCCCGCCCGTCGCCATGCCGCTGGCCGAGAGGATGATGCACGGCGCAACCACGTCGTTGATCTTCTTCGATTCTTGCACCGTGCGCGTCATGTGCACTTCATGCACGTTCAAGGGATCCCCGCCGTTCTGCCTCCCCTTCTTGAATTCCAGGTCGTAATCCTCGGGATGATTCTCGTATAGCCCGGTCACGTTGATCGCCATGGGGCTGTCCAGGTACACCGGCAGCCGCGGGATTCGCTGTTGCTCCTCCAGTTGGCGGACGTAGTACATCAGCGTTTGCGTTCGCCCCACGGCAAACGCGGGAATCACCACGGCGCCGCCGCGCTTCGCCGTGCGGTTGATCATGTCCGCCAGCTCGTCGGCCACCGATCCGGCCGGGTGTTCCCGGTCGCCGTAGGTGGATTCGCACAGCAGGTAATCCGCGCGCGTCGGCGGCTCGGGGTTCTTCAGGATCGGCTGGTCGTAGCGGCCCAGGTCGCCCGAGAACACCACCAGCGTCTGTTTCCCATTCTCCGTGATCGTCAATTCCAGCCACGACGATCCCAGAATGTGCCCCGCATCGTGCGGCCGCACCGAAAATTGAGGACTGATCTTGAAAGCATCCGCGCGCGGGATGTCGCGGAACTGCGCCAGCGCCGCATGCGATTCCTCCACCGTATAGAGCGGCAGGGGAGGCTGGTGGCTCGCATAGCCCTTCTTGGCCGCGTATTGCGCGTCTTCTTCCTGCAGGTGGGCCGAATCGGGCAGCAGCAGGCCGCACAACTCGCGTGTCGCGGCGTTCGCATAAATCGGGCCGTGATAGCCGGAGCTGGTCAGCCGGGGCAGATAGCCGGTGTGGTCGATGTGCGCGTGTGTCAGCAACACCCAGTCGATCGTGGCCGGATCGACTGGCAGCGGTTCCCAGTTTCTCTGTTTCAGTGGCTTCGAGCCTTCGAACAGCCCGCAGTCGACCAGCAGCCGCTTTCCTTCCGCTTCCACTAAATATTTTGAGCCTGTGACGGTGCCCGCTGCGCCCAGGAACGTGATCTTTGCCATCGGTCGGCTATTCTAAATGAATCCCGCCGCAGCCTCGCTAAATTTTTTTTCGCCCCGTGCCACGTTTGTTCCTGGCATTTTCGTCGCAAAGCCTTCGGCATGGAGCCGAGAGGGCACAGAATGACTCATCGCGCTCCTGTCATCGAGCCGCACCCGGCGTGCTCCACACTCCCATTCGGCGCGCCTTCCGCAAAAATCCCGCCGACGCCTCTGGCGGGAGCGAGGGCAGCATAAAGATTTGTGAGAACAAAAGTTTGCACAAACACAGTTGAAGCAACCGCACCGCTAGGCTAGATTTGTAGACATACCCATGCCCACGCTCCAGGATCAATTTGGCCAGATCGACATCTATCTTTTCGACCAGCTTCTAAAAGGCCGCATCTCTCCCGGAATGCGAATAGTGGACGCTGGATGCGGTTCCGGGCGAAACCTCGTCTATCTCCTGCGGGAAGGGTACGAAGTGTACGCCGCGGATTCGGACGCGCAGGCGGTGGATAGCGTCCGCTCCCTCGCCCGGAAGCTTGCCCCCGCGCTTCCTGCGTCGAATTTTCGAGTCGAAGCCGTCGAACATATGTCTTTCGACGATGCCTGCGCGGACGTGGTCGTCAGCAACACTGTCCTCCATTTTGCCCGTGACGACGCGCACTTCGAGTCCATGCTGCTGGGATCCTGGCGCGTTCTGAAGCCCGGCGGTCTCTTTTTCTGCCGCCTCGCATCCACGATCGGCATGGAGAGCCGGTTCGAACGT
>DATLST010000125.1:0-4460 GCA_035534055.1 Candidatus Acidiferrales bacterium
GCCGCGCAGCGCGTGCGCCAAGCCCGCCATCTGACCGAGAAGCGCCGCTTCTTGGTTTCGACTGCGCACGGCAAGGATCTCGACTTCTCGCTCGACCGTGGGATACTCGAACCGCAAATAGAGGCATCTCCTACGCAACGGGTCACCCAGGCGCCGTTCTTCGTTCGAACTCAGTACGACAAAAGGAACCGTTTCTGCCTTGACCGTCCCCAGCTTCGGCACTGTGATCTGCCACGCACTCAAGATTTCGAGAAGCAGCGCCTCGAAGGCGTGGTCAACCTTGTCGAGTTCGTCGATCAACAACACGCATGGTTTGATCTTGTATTGGAGCGCCCGCAAGAGAGGGCCCTCTGCGAACAAATCAATCGAATGCAGCCGCTTTCGGATGCCGTCCCAGTCGTGTCCCAACAGTTCCTTTTGCGTCTCTAAGAAAAGCTTCTGTAAGGATTCATCGAACTTTCCGATGGCCTTCTCTTCGGTGATTCCTTCGTAGCACTGCAGGCGCTCTACCGTCGTATCTGCGGCAGCCGCGACCGCATAAGCCAGTTCAGTCTTTCCGCACCCAGGCGGACCTTCCACCAACAGGGGCTTTTGCATCTTCGCCGCGAGATAAACGACCTCGAGAGTTACGGGATCGACTACGTACTGCGCATCGCGCAGTCCTTCCGCAAGTTTTCCGACCGATGCGAACACAGATTCCGCCTCCGTGAAGCGGACGGAACATACCCCAGAACTTTCCGGCATGCACTCGGCTGACGTGACTCATCTGCGCAAGCGGTCACGAGAAAAAAGGGTTTGTACGATGTGGAACCGGAGCTTATCTGGATGATCGATCGAGTCGTTCGGGTGCACAAAGATGTTAGAGCGAAAGGCGATAGACCTTGTTAAGGCAAACCTCCGGAAGATTCTTCCGACTGAAGGCTCTGACTACTTACGACTTTTTCGACCAATCGCATCCTTCATGGCTAACTTTAGAGACCGCATAAATTGCTCTTGCGATGCGGCCTCCCTGTCGGTCTGGCACTTCGTTCGAAAGTCCGCGGAACTCAAGAAATTTCGCCAATCGAATCTTTCATGACTAACTCAGGCCACGCTCGCCATCAATCGGTTTGGGAAGAAGGCAAAACTGTATACCTTCCTACTTGAATCATCCGAGGTTGCATCCGTGAAACGAGAAAAAATAATTTCAGCAATCGCCTATTTCATGGCTAACCTTGGCGTGGAGCTTCGGTTTATGGATCAACCGGCGTCAGATCTGAAACGCCGGTTCGTGAAGCTCACCTCGGTTACTCTTGCATCTCGCCGCGAATAATTTGTGCCAGTCGGATATTTCATGACTATTGTGCAACCTGAGTTGCTGCTTGAACCGTTCTTTGATTCTCGGTAGTCTTTGCTCATGCAGTTCTTTCATGCGTCGTTTTTCTGGAGCAGCAAGTGCCCCTTGCGAAACACGGAATGAAGGCGCCCCGATTTTCACCTGCCGAACTGAAAGTCCGAGCCATCGCCAGCCGCCGAGCAAAGCAGCAAGTGTCGCGTGTCCCGTGGAGGCGTTTTCGCAGTGCTTACGAGCAGTATCCCCGTTGGCAAGCCTTTACGCTCTGGAGCCGAGCCGTCATTGCAACGGAGGGCCACGCTCCTTCAGGGCTTGTGAAGACTCTCCGAGCGCGCTGTCCGGGCTTCATCGAGGATGAGGCATCTTCACAGGAACCAGGACTCCTGGCCTTCCATCTTCTCGAATGGGTTCATAACCGAAGATTCGGCTACGCAAAGCGGCAGGGCTGGCTCGATGCGCTGACCTTCTATGGAGTTAGGCATCCTCTCTCCCAAGGAGCTTGGGCGTATTGGGAACATTGCGAAGACGAATGGGACGCCAAGCGGCCGGCCTCACTTCCCACTTTCGACAAATGGTGGCGGGCGGCCTTGCAGTGGGAACTTTGCGACAACACCAGTTGTTTGGCAGTTGCCAGTGCGGTTCAAAAGTACCTTGACTGGGAGGCCCTGGTGCTATGGCTCCGTCCGTTGTTCGACACGAGTCTCACTTTGCCTCGGCATGTGGTATCCAAACTAGAGCGCAGGTGTCCCGATGTTTTCAAGCTCGACCGCTCGGTCGCCCGTGAGACCCGTCAGGCAAGATCAAGCATCTGGCGCCGCATTATGAAGTGGGGTAAGGATCATTGCCAGTCGCAAGCAAAAGAGGAGGGTTGGCTCGACCTTCTTCTCGAACAGGTGCGTTCTCACCCATGGCACGTGCAGATGCGGGTCTATGCCGCGCATTGGTCCAAGGAGTGGTCCCGGAGTCGTGCGATCCCTTATCCTTCCTTCCATCAGTGGAAACAGGCTGCAGAAAGGTACGTCAAATCAGACCCCGACCTGACGCGTCAAAAGCCTTTCACGCGACAAGTCACCGAACAGAGTTGCTAACGGTCTGCTGCGGGATGCTCACTGAGATTCCTTGTCGCACCTCTTGGCATGTCTGAAGTATGGGTATTCACTTGACGCCACCTAATTCCTACAGCTGATAAAAATAGGCCAATTCGCTAAGATTGCACCCTCGCGGGAGGGTGTATGCGGAGATTCTACAAAACGGTTATGTCTGAGTGGGGCAATAAAATGGGTGCCGGACTAAGCATATGTACTCTAGCTGGTGCAGCGATTTCAGAGTGGGTTGGAAAGAACGTTAGTGTCCCCCCTGGATTATTACTAGCAATCGGGTTTATATCCCTAGTTTTCGTGTTGGTTCGCATGTGGCGCAAAGCTGATCGGCTCGGAGTGATTTTGAAAATGAGCCTTGAAACTAGATCTAGAAGGTAGGCATGATTATGGAGTTATTGGTGGCGTCAAGTGCATACCCATGTGTCTGAAGAACGCGTTGCCGCGGATCTCGCGGCCACATTTTGTGCATTGTCTGACGATTCGTGCGTGCTTACGTAGAGGCAGTAGGCGGCGAGACGCGGGCTCACCCGCCGTCCGAACCCAATCCATCGAGCTCTGGAGCCATTCTCGTGTCTCTCGGTTCAGAAAGTCATAGTTGATTAACGATCCATACCGCCGGCAGAAATTTCTGAGTGATTGTTCTGTGATAGTCGGGTCGTGCACCTTCAAAACTCCGCGCGCAACAAATTTCTGCACCGTTTCTACGGCTACACCTAGTGACCTGGCAACTTCCGCCCACACTCGCCTGGCCCGCGAAGAGTTTCCCGAGGGGAAAGACCAACCCGTTGAGTTCTGAGCCGGTGGATCGCTGAGTGCCAAGATGCTCTCTTCGGCGTCTGGACGTGGGGTAGGGCTGTCCGATGCCTGCGCGCAATTCTGTCGCATCGCGTCGAGACGGCCAGACTTGCACAAACTGTCGACCGATTCGCGCGTGATGCGCGGATCCCGGACCTCGAGCAACCCCTCAGCGATCAACCGCTGTATGGTGCTGCTGGCTAGGTGCAGGTCGAGTGCGAGTGCATGCCGCGCGAAACCTTCCAAGTGAACGCGGCTGCTTTTGCCTTGGAGCATGAGGCGATAACGCACGGCAGCTTCGGACCGATGCAGGATTTTGGCGATGACACGCGACGTCTTGTACCCGGCTAAATTCAGGAGAATTCGATCGTCGTCCTCGGACCATGCGAAGCAAGAACGCTCCTGGCGACGCTTGGAGATTTTGCGAATCAGATTGAGTTTTGCGGCGCGTCTCCAGATTACGTGTGCCCGCCAGTCAGGATGGCGCTTTAGTAGCTCGCGTACAGCTTCTTGTTTCCCTAACCAACCTCTTTCATACCCCCGAGAGAGGATCTGATCATCCTCAGCGCTCCACAAACTCCGCCGGTAACGCGTCCCGTGCGAGGTGTATTTGAGCTGGCGTATTCGTTGCCAGAGTTCTGCTCGTTCGACTCCCGGCTCTAGCTTGAGAACCCTTTCGATTGCCGCATGAGAACCCGCCCGTCCACGTTTCGCGCCTTCAGACAGGATCTTATCGACTTGTTCCGGACTGAAAAACCGGTAAGAATCCTCGTCGGTTGTGCTATGCCAACGGCCCCGCATGGAAGTGACGCCCGCGGTGGATGGGTCCTAGTGACGATGGTGCTACCCGGACAATTCTTCTATTGCAGGTACGGATTCCGCTACCGGAGGTCTGTTGTTGGCGACGGCCGAGCGCTCTGCGTAGTGGCAAACCAAACGTCAAGTGAGCGGGTTGGTCCTTCGCACGTCAGTCATGTCATCTCTATTATTGGTTGGCTTCCCGCACACTAGCTGCCCATGCTCTGCAATTTGCTTTCCGCCCCTTCTCCCAATCAATACCTGTCTCTGTTCCAGACTGACATATCGTCACCAAGGAACACTCATCGCGTCCTCCAGAGGTGAACTGAGCCACCCCGAATTATCGGGCATCAAGTCTAGACCGAGGCTGGGGTCCATCGGCTAGCGCTGGCAATCCAGAGACAACGCCTGACATATATAGAGCGGTTTTGCGG
>DATLST010000126.1:0-4685 GCA_035534055.1 Candidatus Acidiferrales bacterium
CGATTGATTTGCATGATGGCGCGCTCCTCGCTCGAATAAGGATAATCGCCGGCCTCGGCAATGGTCGGCAGGCGGCCTCGCCTGCCCTGGCGGAAGCGCAGCAGCGTAAGCTCGAGCGGGCCGGCGAGTTCCTCGGCACGGGCGTCGGTTTCCGCACACACGATGGAAACAGCGATGAGCGATTGCGGATGTTGGAGCTGTGCGGAGGGATGGAAATTCCGGTGGTAGAAGCGCAATGCGGCGATGGCGGGCTCGGGCTGGATGTGATGCGCGAATCCGAAGCGCAGCCCAAGCTGCGCGGAAAGCTGCGCGCTGAAGTCGCTCGTGCCGAGAATCCAGATTTCCGGTGAAGGCACGTCGTCGGGCATGGCCTGGATTCGCTGGAAGGGATGATTCTCGGGAAACTGGCCGCCGAGAAACGCCAGCAGCTCGGCGAGCTGCTCGGGGAAATGGTCGACCGTGACCGCTTCGCGCGAACGACGCAACGCGAGAGCGGTGAGCGGGTCGGTGCCGGGAGCGCGACCGAGGCCCAGGTCGATGCGGCCGGGATGCAAAGCTTCGAGAACGCGAAAGGTCTCCGCCACTTTGAGCGGCGAATGATTGGGCAGCATGATGCCGCCCGAGCCCACGCGAATGCGCGACGTGACGCTGGCCACGTGCCCAATCATGATCTCAGGGGCGGAGCTGGCGATCAGGCGCGTGTTGTGGTGCTCGGCCAGCCAATAGCGCGTGTAGCCAAGCTCGTCGGCAAGCTGTGCGAGGTCGAGCGTGTCGCGCAGAGCCTGTGCACTGGTGGAGCCGGAGGGCACCGGCGAAAGATCGAGCACGGACAGGCGGTAGGGCGTCTCCGCAGGCATCGCGTCAACGATTGTGGCACAGGTAGACGCGAGATAGCGACGCGGGATCGCGGGTACCTATCCTTCGAGAGAGATTCCTCAAAAAGCAAGCGCCTCCAGGAAACCTTCGCTTCTCAAGAACGAGCTGTAGCAAGGGGCTGTGATCGAGCGAGGAGTTTTCATCCGCGGTTGATTCGCTTCATAACGGGTTTATTCGTTCTCGATACAGCCATCCGAGTAGTGCGAGTTTCGGACGAAGCGCGGAGAATGAATTGTGGGTGCGTGGAATTGAAACCCTCGCGTGAGTTTTTCCCAGCCGCACCGGCGAGGAGCGGGAATCCTAATTTCATTCGACGTTTCTTGCGCCCTTCGTGGCGGGTCTATCTATTTACGATACGCTCGCAGCGTGAGTTCCGCGAAACGCGGGGAATAGACGGCTTAAGCGCATGGCTCCAGTACTCCGGTACCAAAACGAAGAGCCACTCAAGTACCGCCAGAATGTGCCTACCGCGCTACTGCGCCTGCCTGGGTCCGTTGCTATCTTCTTCTGTATGCGGATAGCACAACCCAAACAGGAACTCTCCAGGGTGAGTGACTTTAGTCTTTTCGGTGGCAGGAACCGGGGCAAAAAGGCAGGCCGGAACGAAGCCTCCAAGAAGGCACCGCTCGAAAATGCAGCGTGCGAAGCCTCGAAGCCGATGTCGGGTTCCGACGCAGCAACCGCGGAAGCTGCAGACCCGGAAATTCTGAGCCTCGAAGAACTGCCTTCATCGCTTCCATTCGCGCCTCAGGGCTCGGCTGTCCAGATTTGCAGCGAGATCGAATCGGCCGCGTCAGAGGCTCCAGACAGCGCCGCGCCAGTATCGCAGCCCGACCGGCGCAGCAAGCACCGCGCACTGATATCCGCGCCGGTGCGCGTGCGAAGCACGGACCTGACCAAGGACGGACTCGACGAGATCACCACGACGCTCAACGTATCGCGCATGGGCATTCTGCTCGAGACGTCTAATACGTGGTACTCCCGCAGCATGGACGTGATGGTCACGTTCCCCTACAGCAACGCGCCCATGGGAATGCAGGCGGAACAGCCAGGCCGCGTGGTGCGCATCAACGAACTGGAGAGCGGGCGCCGCGCGGTGGCGATCGCGCTGGGCGTGACGCACCAGGAAGAAGAATTCATCAACTCCGGCGGAGAAAAGGTGCAGGCGCAGCGGCCGCCGCAGTTCATTGTGGGCCGCGACCCGAATTCGCCGAGGCCGCTGGTGCTGGCGCTGGATGCGGAAGACGGCGCGCGCGAATCGATGAAGAGCTATCTGATGAACGAAGGCTACGACGTAATCACGGTTCGGAACGCGCAGGAAGCGCGCGAGGTGCTGAGCCAGTGCACGCCTTCACTGTTGATCGCGGAGATCGAGGGCGACGGCATGCCCGGCCACGACATCTGCGCCCATTGCAAATCGATTCCGCGGCTCCAGAGCGTCCCGGTGATGCTGATGACTACCTCGGCCTACCCCAGCGACTACGCGAGCGCGCACTGGCTGGGAGCGGTGGTCTGCATGGCCAAGCCATACCGGCAGGAACGGCTGGGCCACGTGGTACGGCTGCTCGCGCCGCCGCCCACCGCCAGCGACAACGCCATGCCTCCGCGCCCGGCCAATATGACCCGGCGCCCCCTCGGCAACGGCAATCACATCAGCAAAGCTGCATCGAATTCGAACCGAAGGTTTCGTTTGGGGAGGAAACAGTGAATAACACCATAAATAACGCAGTGAATATCCTAATGAATAGCAATGATCCCGCAGCGACGCCGGCACCCGTGGTAGAAGACTCGTTCGAGGCCGCCCGCAGGGCCTTCTTCTCGAACGGGGACGGCAAACCTCAGTCGAACGCGTACGCTTGCCACACCTCCACGCACGTGAAAATCCGCCAGGCGCCGATGGCCGGAAAAACCGCGCAGGGAACCGATCACAAACTGGCCAAGCCGGAGAAAAGCACCGCTGAACTGGTGCATGCACACTGTTACTCAGACTGATACGTGGACGGTCAAAATTGAGTTCTCAACTATAAGGTCCGCAGCCAGCGGCGCGTTTCGCGGGCATTCCGCGCCGCGGCGAGGCCAAGGTCTATCAGGCCGGTTGAGAATGAGTTGATTCGCACAGGGGCACCTGTCCCAAAGGCCAGTGTTAACGATGTAAGCGCACAAAAGCCCAGCTCGGCGCAGAGGAAGCAACATCCAGATAAACTTTAGCTATTATGAAATGCCCGAAATGCGGCAGCGAGGCCCGCGACGTGGCGCGGTTTTGTCCGCGCTGCCACAACACGCTGCGGTTTCAGTGCCCATCATGCGCCCACGAGCAGCGGCACGGCAGAACGTGCGAGAAGTGCGGCGTCGATTTTTTGAAGTACGTCACGGCAGTCGTTGCGGGAAAGAAAGCGCAATCGGACGCGGTGCACGATCGTCTCGAGCAGCGATCCACTCTGCTGAAGAACCTGCTTTTGACGCCTTTCACGATGGGCATTCCCCTGCTGCGGGACCTTTTCTTGGGTGCGCATAAGCGCCGCAATTAGCGAAGCCATCCGAGCCGCGCGCGCGACAACGAGGCGTCTACCTGGCGCCGCGGGTGGCAGTGTGGTGCAGTGCCCAAGTGCGGCCACGTCAATCTCACCCCGACGCAGTTCTGTATCCTGCCGCCATATCCCGATTGAGCCCGAGCGCGATGCTGCGTTCGATCGGTGCCCGCTTCATCTCCGCTGTCTGTCCGGTCAATGAAGTCGATCCGATGAAATGGACGGTGTAAAAGTAGAGTGTCTGAACCCGTGAGCTTACGCAGTTAGCCTACTATGCTTTGCCGCAATGCGGGAATTGTCAGCCAAATCGCGGCTCGTTTTGGTCCGCGTAAAAATCGAACGGGCCAAAAAGCACCTCGCTGATTTCGAGGCTCAGGCCGAAGCCTTCCGCGATGCTTACACTCACGTGGTCGGAACCGAGACAGACTCGAAGACGCGACAATCTATCCAGTATTTTGCGAAACTGCCGATCTCCAGATTTGAGGTACTTGCTATCGCGGGAGACGTTTTGCAAAACCTTCGCAGTGCGCTGGACCATCTTGCCTTTCAGCTCGTCGAGGCCGGAGAGTGCAGAGCGATAGGCGAGAAACGAGGAAAGAGCATCGGGTTCCCCATCTGCGAGAAGCCCACGGATTACGAAACTATGAAGGCTAGAAAAATAAAGGGAGCGCGGAAAATGGCTATAAAAGCGATTGACACGCTCAAACCATATAAGGGTGGAAATACGGCGCTTTGGCGTCTCCATTATGTGAATAATATCGATAAGCACCGCCACCTTATCGGAATTGGCGAGAGCTATTTGTTTGAGGGCGAGGGATTCGACGGACGATACTGGCAGAAGGCAGCACGCCCATTCTTTCGAGGAATCTTTGGGCCGGAAGTGAATCAAAAATCGAAGTTCGTTATCAAGAAACCTTTGGGCAAGTTTAAGATTGCTGAGGGTCAGCCGCTTTTCGAATTTCTCCGTGAGACGGTTGATTACGTTGATCGTCTCGTCACAAGCTTTGAGGCCCATCTTTTTCCGCGTCGTCAGAGAAGCACCCTTTTCCGTCGCAAACCGTGATGCGGCGCGATCGCAACGGGGGCGAAGCAACACCCTGTTGCGCAACTGGCTGGTTCGGTCGCTACTGTCGGCCCCTAATGGCGGAAAAATAGTGCGCGGGAGGATAAAGCCCGGTGCGCGAGAATTCCGCGCCAAGGGCGCGCTTGACCTCGCGATACCAGTAATCGAACGTGCCTTCGGCGACGCCCACCAGTCGAATTGCCGCGCGGTATTCAAAG
>DATLST010000127.1:0-7328 GCA_035534055.1 Candidatus Acidiferrales bacterium
AACCGGCCCAATTCGAAATAGGTCTCGCCAAGGTTCGCGTGGGCTTCAAAGAAATCGGGCTTCAGCTCAATTGTCTTCAGATACTCCGGAATTGCCGCTTCATTTTGCTTCAAGCTATTTAACGCATAGCCGACCACAAAATGGGCATCGGCACAATTGGGATCAAGTTGTATCGTGCGGCGTGCCTTGTCGAGGCCAGCGTCGAACTTGCCCAGCCGGGTAAGGTAACCCGCGACAGTTGCTTGTGCTGTTGAAGATTCGGGCTGTATTCGCTCGATTTCCCGCGCAACGCCCAGCGCCTCTTCGAAACGTCCCATGCCGTGATATTCCAATCCCAGGCTCTCATACGCCTGCACATCGTCTGGGTGGAGTTTGATCGCGCTTTTCCATGCCGCAATTGCAGACTCATGGTCGCCGACCTGCGAGTAAGTGACGGCGAGATTGTTCCAACTTTGGAAATCATCGGGTGCGATCTCGATAGCTCGTTTGTACTCGCCGATTTCGTCATCGTGGCGGCCTAGCTCACCGTAGGCCACGCCAAGATTGAAATGGATACTGGCGTCGTCGGAGCGGAGCCTAATCGCCTCGGTATAGGCGGCCACAGCTTCATCCCATTTGTTCAGCGCTGCAAGGCTTACGCCAAGTGCATGGTGCGTAGGGGCCCAAGCCGGATTGAGCCTGATGGATTCCTGAAATTCCTTAAGAGCTTCCTGATGGCGTTTGAGTTCAGCATAGGCATAGCCGAGCTGGTAGTGAGAGCTCGCATCGTTGGGTCGAGAAGCGTTCGCATTCCGCAAAGGTTCAATTGCTTCCTCACTACGACCCAATTCATTAAGCCATTGGCCAAGTTTGGTTTGAAAAAACGCGTGATTCCGCATCTTCGGGTTCATGCGAAGCGCTCGGCGAACTTCATCGACTGCTTCTTGTGTTCGCTGACTCTCGGCAAGCGACAGCGCCAGATATGCGTGTGCCGCTCCGTAGTCTGGTCTTCTTTGGAGCGCAAGCTCGAACTGCTCTATCGCAGCCCTGTTGTCCCTTAATTTGTGAAGGCACCAGGCAATTTGGACCTGTGTCAGGAGATTACCAGGTTCGTTCTCTGCGGCGTTGCGAAGACTCTCAAGCGCCGAATCCCAGTGCTTCCTGCGCATTCTCCACCGGCCAGCCGCGCGAAACCATCTTGCTTTGAGCCAACGAGTCAAAAGCACTCCGATGTGCGCTGTTCGCGAATTTGCTCGGCTATGCTAGCATCGCGTTTACGCATTATTCCAACGACATTGTCACGGTCTAATTCTTGCGTCCTGATTCCCAGACCGGACTCGTAGCGAACCAATTGGACGATTAACGCAGAAACCGTCCATTTGAATTTGACTTCTCCGGTTACGCGACTACTCGTCCACTCTCAGAGGGTTCAGGATTTGAACCAGAAACCCGGCAGCCCCCAGTGGCACATTTTCAAATGTTTAGGTGCCTGACTCCCACTGGTCCGGCCGCAAGACGCGAATAAATTCGTCGCATGCAGATGCGGGGAAAAACGTCAGAGGGACCTTCAGTGCAGCCATGCCTGACTCAACTTTAGGTGTGATGAGCAGTGTCCATCGCCTTAAGGACCTTCGAGGCGTCGCTTCGGAGCCCAAGTGCTTGTAGTCGATTAGTACGGCGGCCGAAATATCTTGGAACGGCACGAACTTTTGCCGATGGGAAAAAGTGCCGTAGCTAATGCCATCTGAAGTAATTTCTGCCGTCAGCTTGTAGAGGTACATCGCCGCGATGAGAACCGTTAAGAGCGAAACTGCTAAGGCGTAAAGCATCCACGGCGGTCGCGGCGGACTTACGTTACGAAGGGCAGTCCCGAACCACACGGCAGCGGCAACGGGAAACAGCTCCATCACGAAAATCCCGTAAATGCCAGCTCTGAACTTAACCGGGACAATCTCGACACCGGTCACTGGATACGAACGAAGGATGAGACCACTAGGCACAGGTTTCACCGTAGCCGAGGTTTCAAATCGCCTAAAGCTACTCCGACAAGTGGCAGGGGGCAAGTACCGACTGACGTTGCGTTCCGAAGGAATCATCACCCGGCATTCTGCAATCTTTCGGAAGCATTTCGGTCAGGGTCGGAGCAAGAATGACCGAATGGACGCGCTTATCGGAAACTTGATTTCCAGGGGTGTAGCACTTTTCCCCGCTCTGTAACCATACCCGCCGCTTCCTTGACGGGTATAGAGGTACCATGGGCCGAAAGGACGACACCCAGCCGGTCCCTACGCGCCAGAACCCGCATAAACATTGGCGTAAATGGATGTATCCATCAAAAACCCCAGTCATAATGCGGGGTTCGCGTGTGGCCTGTCATCGGCACAAAAAAGGAAGTGGACGTGGAACGATAGCGCCCCGGCCGGTGTCTATTCATCTAAGGTGGTGTTCCAAATCGGGTCGGCCCGGGAGAAGAAATGAAGACCGTAACAACCGTACTCTATGTGTGCGCGGGAGCTGCATGCACACTGCTATGCACTCCCCTTACGACAAAGTGGGGCAGCTTTTCACCTTCGCGTTGGCCCATGTGGGGAGAGCCAGTCTTTTGGGTGGCATTTGTGGTACCTGCAGCGTTTCTGCTGGGCGCGATCCTTGTCGTCTTTAGGGCCCGTCCCGGGTACTTTACAGGTTTAATTGCCGCAGGGATTGCTTTGCGCTTCTTTTTCCAATGGGAGATGTATGCCTACCACTTCATAAACTCCTGGATTTTATTTAACGAACCGGGTCCCGCAAGGGCTCTTATCCAGCCCGCCGTCAGACTTGTTGTCATAATCCTCGTAATTGTCGCGTTCATTTATTCTTTGCTGCGACTGACGCCTGTGAGATGGCGCATCGCAGGCAAACCTATGTGCGAACGAAGCTGGTTGGTATTCGCGATCTTGCTCCCGATTCTTTGCGTATGGTATTTCACGGCAGTCTCGCCGTATCGAGTTCCCATTTACCTTCGCCCTGGCGACGCGCCAAAACTGTTCGTGGTGCACGTGGAAAAGCACGGACTCCGCTTCCATGAAACTGCGGTAATCGTCGCGAGGGACGGGCGATTCTGGCTGCGCCAAGATGACCGCAGACTTTTCCAGTACAGCTTTGAGGTGACAGGTGCTTCCGGCGAGGTCCCGGCGGAAAACGAGGAAGCGATCGATGCGGTGACCCGTTCGGGGCGCTACGGAAATTCTGATCATTCGCTGAATGTTTCTCCATGGACTTGGAGCGCGGACCGATGGTTCATCTATTCGGAACAGCCGCCGCAATGGAGCTTAGCCAACGTGGACGAGTCGCGCGTTCCCAGTGACATTCTGACTTGGTTTGAAAAGGCGCAAGAGCTATCCAAAGAGCATATCGAGCGCGGAACTTTGAGAGATGTATGCCTGGGATTCTGTTTTTTTCAGGGGGCACCGCTGGTCACGCACTGACCCAGGGCGAGGTTACGCGCTCAATCGAAGAGCTTCGCTGCGCGAGAAGTGGAAGATCATTGGAGATCCGAATGTCAAGATCAAGCCATAGAGCCAACTACCGCGTTCTTTCCATTCTCCTGAGTGTACTCGGCATTCTCGTTCTTTGCAGGCCCGCTACGGCGCAGGATCTTCCGGGCCCAATAGCGACGGTGCAGGAGTTTCTGCTGAGCATCTACCCAGAGATGCGAGGGAAGAAATTGGTTTTGAGTATCGAAACGAATGGCGCAATTAACGTGCCATGGACCAGCCTGCCCCCTTTGACTTTTCAAGTTGGGCCTGCGGAGCTGGGTCACACCCATATAGTGCAACGAGGGGGGCAATCCATCCCGATGACGATCAAGCCGATCCTATCGGGCATGTTCTATTTTGATGTGGAAGGACGAATCACTCATATGAACGTTGAAGGGCCAGCCATCACGAAGGAGTCGCTATACGAGGCGATCCGAGATCGCATCCAGGCTCATCCTCAATGGTCCGACAATCACATAGTCCAGACGCTTAAAGAAGCCGGTGCCAAGTACGGACCAAACGACAAGACAGCTTTTCTAAGCGTGATCCCCCTTGGTGAACTCGAAAAGTTCTTCGGACCACTGCAAGTCGAATCCGCCGAGTTTCAACTTACTACCAAGGATCACATCGGATCTTTCGCTCTCCTTTTTTGGGAAGTTGAAATAAAGACGACAGAACAAAATGGCCAAAGCGTGGAGTATTCGATGGCCTTCGAACCTTTTGTCGGCAGACTTACAAGTTTCTCAAGAGTACCGCCGAATCGGTAGTCCGCTCATGGAATATCTTGGAACAGCGACGCATCCCTTTGCCGAGTTGTGGCTATTGGAAAGGCTGGAAGAGCCACGAGCGCGATTCCTGCCGGAGCCAGAACCTAGACAACGGATACCCCTTCGACGCCGGGGTGTAGCATTTTCCCCTCAGTGCGTAATACCCCCTTATCTAATTGAATTCAACCGCGCATGGGGGTAAGTATGGGCACCACCGAAAGTACCCCAGCTCATTCGGACTGCCTCTCGCGAAGCTGCGGGCGACATCGGACGCCACCATGAGCGCTCGCGTCTTGCGCCGCTTGTGAGATTATGAGTAGTGTACAAAAGCATGAGGTGAATCGCCAATACGATGGGAGGGAGTCGACTGCTTTGGAACAATTTGCGTAGGGTTATGGAGCTGTGCGTGCCGAAAGTAGCAGCTCTAAGAATAACTCGATTGCAAGGAGGACATGAAGGTGCCTCCCCGGCAACAACACCGCTGCCGCACTGTGCAAATGGACCCTGATTGCCAAGTACATGCTCAAAGAACTTAAAATTCTTTCGATAAACTTTCCGTTCAGGACACCTTGGATTGTCCAGACAGAAACACTCGCAACCCCGCGTGCGCTGTTCGATTTCGATGTTGTGATAATTCGTCCGTACCTGCTGGCTAGCCAACCATCGGGTGGGCCTTGGCAGATCGAATATCGTGCATATCACGAGGCTCTTGAAGAGGTTCGGGGCAAAAACGAAGATATCAGTCGTCTCTTGCGGCAAGGTGGGCTGCTCGTTGTAATTCTCGACGAATTTCAAGAATTGAAGTTCGACTCCGGTGCTCACACCTATACAGGCGGGACCGTCTATACGGTCACAAACTACGACTTCTTGGATGAACATTTCTCCGAGTGTATGCGAAATGGCCGGGGAAACAACTTGAAGTTTCTGGATCCGACGGAACCGTTTGTTCCGGTTGTCAAGAACTCGAAGGTTGAGTGGACAGCCTTCATAGGTTCTAGGCCTCCTTACCCCTTTAACAACACTGTCTTCTTTCTGAAGAATGGGGCCGACTCGTTCGTGGGCGGTCACGCCCCAGAATTACTAGGGGACATTGTTTTCTTGCCAAACTGCAAGGAGCTTAACGAAGAGAAGTTCTTCGATGCCTGCAGAGACTATCGGAGTCGGCGGGAGGGAACTCCAGAGCCAACGTGGGCTGAACAAGTATTTCTACCGGGTGTTTCGGAAGCTGAAGGAGAAATGGCAAGCATAGATGAACAACTTGGTTCAATTAAACATCTGCGGAAACAGGCTCAAGACGAACTGGATGCGCTACTGGCATACAAAAAACTTCTATACGAAAAGGGCAAAACTCAACTCGAACCGATAGCGCGAAAGACATTGGACAAACTCGGATTCGGGACCACACCAAGCGAAACCATTTCCGGTACTGGATTCGAAATAGACGGACGAACTACAGTTGGCTTGGTACCAGGCATTCTGGAGATCAAGGGGTCAAGAAGACAGATTGCGCTTGATGAATTTTCGCCCTTCATCCCGAAGATTTTAGCTGACCTTGGCGCAACTGGGCATCCGAGTAAAGGAATTCTAATTGGAAACGGATTGTGTGAAAACCCTCCCGCAGATCGGTTGGGGGAAAAGGTCTTTTCGTCCCACGTATTACAGGCTGCGAAAACCCAATCAATTGCACTAGTGAACTCGGTGGACCTTTACTGCATACTTTGCAGTATCCTGTCAGGTAAGAACCGAGATCTTGTTGCGATACGCGAAAATATTCTTGGAACAAACGGTTTTGTAGACCTCCTACAATTCTGCGATGAATCACCCTTTCGCGAATAGTCAGAGCTACAGCATGAGCACATTGGGTTATAAGCAGTCTGAAAGTTACACAATTGAGGGGGCTACTTCGAAGGCCATCATCGGCAGTTTAGCAAGTCGTCAGTCAGGAAGACGAATTCCGGAGAGGCGCTGATAAAGCTGCACTGCAAACCGATCAGTCATGCCCGAGACGTAATCAGTAACGGCAAGCAAGCGCTCATAAGGTGTCATGAGTCGCCAATAGTAGTCCACTGAATCACTGTCCGCACGCGCAACACGATTTAAGTGTCGAGGACGCCAAAAAAGATCACGGGGGAGCAGTTTCCGTAATTTTTCATCTTTCTCCGAGGCCTCAGAATTACATAAAGCAGCGTAGAACATGTTCAATAGCCCGCCTAAAGTCTGATAGCCAGCGTACTCGATTTGAAGAACTCGATCATGGCAGTAGACCTTTTCCTTCGCTAATCCCTTAATCGCATCGCACTCTGTAGAGACTTTGGACCTTCCTAGGAGTGGGACTTCGAGTTTCCCAGCCTCAATTTCTTCGAGGCATTCACGGAACGAAGCGATGCATTCAGAGACTAAGACCGACAATGCGGAAGATCGAATTCTAGAAAGTCGCGAAGAATAATCCAAGAAAGTCATCTCACTGAATCCCGTGTCAGCACATGCGAGGGGTGCAAGAACTTCTCGAACCTGGGGATTCCGGTGAAGGTAATCGGGATTCCGAGCTGATCGTGATCAGCATTCCGGAGTGAAGTGATCAGTCGTCGGAGCGAAGCGACGCTGTCCGAAGGATTTTGCAGAAAGTGATCACGATCGTCAAGGGAAAGGTGTGGTCGCCGCCGTAGCTGTGGGAAAGTGGGAATCGCGAAGCGATTTCCAAGGGCGTCTTTCGCCCGGCTTTTCCACAGCTTTTTACCCGCCGACGATTTTTCATTTTTCTCCCTTCTCTCATCGAGGTTTCCGCATCGATTCGCCGCGCATCTCGATACGATGGGCGTGGTGCACCAGCCGGTCGAGGATCCCGTCGGCCAGCGTAGGATCCCCGATCTGCTCGTGCCAGCGAGGCACCGGCAGTTGCGAGGTCAGAATCATCGAACGTGTTTGGTAGCGATCTTCCGCGATCTCCCAGAAGTCTCTGCGTTCTGGTTCCAACATTGGGGCCATGGCCCAGTCATCGATAACCAGCACGTCGATCCGGTTCAGGCGTCTGAGCAGTTGGCGAAGACTGCCATCGGCTCGGGCC
>DATLST010000128.1:0-21782 GCA_035534055.1 Candidatus Acidiferrales bacterium
GTCGGGAATCTCGATAATAAGCGGATTGTCGAATCTTATTCGGAAGCTTGGCTTCAATTGGCAGTGATTGCAGTGGAGGAAGGAAATCTGAAGAATGCCTTCAGTTGTATTGAGTCAGGATTGGCACTCGAACCAGATCACCCTTTGCTCTGGAGCGAAAAAGGATTTATCTTGGCCCGCCTGGGACAGTATGCAGATGCGTTGCGGAGTTACGAACGCGCTGCGACGGTTCGTGATTGGGCTCTGCCCTATCAAATTGCGAAAGCCTTGCGCGGACAGGGCGCTACGTTGGTGGAGCTGAAACGCATTGACGAAGCGGAAGAGGCCATCAAGCAATCACTGGTCCTTGATCCCCAAAGCAAAATCGGCAGGAATGAACTCGAATACATCATCCAACTTCGAAAACGCACTTATACAACCTGATGCGGTAGGTTTTCGACCCAGGCCGAAACAGCGCGGCAAATGGAAGGACGACGCTGCAGCGTGGCAAGAGCGGCTCGGACTTGGCTGGCTTCACCTGGACCAAGAGAATATTGGAGCGGGGGGCACAACATGGATAGTCAAAGCTTGATTGAATTGCTCCCTGAGCGTTTGCCCTCGTCCTTCGAAGCCATAGAGTCCGCCCGTCTGGATGTCTTTTTCGGGCTCGGAATCGTGAATCCTGCAGGCCCTACATTTAGCTTCGTTGCAGCTGTCGGAGAGGGAGAGGAGGGTAAAGTACTGCCTGTCGTGAACGTGATGCTGAATCCTTTCTCGCAGTCCGTGGAAGAAGTTGCGCGTTTTACAGTAGGTGCCCGGTGGAAACCGGTCAATGATTTAGAACCGCTTATACAGCTGGGATTTGGTAGTTGCCCAACCCTGGTACTACTCAGCGCGCAAATCTCTGAGGAATCAAGGTTATCCTTCACCGCCAAGGTCCTTGAAGCCTTTGGTCGAGGAGCGGTCGTTGTCCACGAGCTCGTCAGTTCCCATTTTGGAGATCCATGGACAAGAGTCTCAGCGGAGATGGAGGGCGCCCGCTGGCGAACGACAAGCTCCCTCACACTGGCACAAGCCAGTAAACAACTTGCTCAATTGGTTCTTCAGCCAAAGCATATGTGGCCTGAAATGCGTGCGCTCTTATTCGCGTGGAATGGTGCGATCCACAAGACGGGGATCCCGGAGCAACTGGCCGCTGAAGCGTTCCCCGAGGATCGATTTCAGAAATTCCTGCTGGAACGGGTGTGTCCTACGCTTTGGTTGCCGCCAGAACCCAACCAGGAGCCTCCCGCGGACCATTTGGAGCCTCCCTCGCACCTGGAAAGTCCAGGCAGTCAGAAGTTGGCTTTGACCAGCCAAGAGGAGCGCATCACAGGAGATGTCGGACCTCAGCTCTTGACCTACATTTATGAGCAAATGCAGATTGATCCAGAGTGGAGCCTTCGTGAAGAGCGCAATCTGACTTGGTGGGGACACCGATTAGCGCAGCGAATATGGGCTGAAACTGTCATGATAGAGGATGGCGACGAGATCGTGCGAGTTCACGCAGAAACTGATGTCCTCCGAAACGTAAACACAGAGGCACACGCTATTCAATCGCTGAGTATTCTTAATCGTAACGCCAGTCTTAGCGCCTATGTCTGGAATTCAGAAACGAAAAAGGTCAGCCTTCGTTCCTCAGCCTATTTTCACACTCAGAATTTCCCTTGGCTTAGTCAGTTTTTTCTTGCCGCTGTCTCACTTCAGGCTGCTGAAGCCCACCTCCAACCTGATGCCCTCGCGAAACTCATTGGAGGGGAAGTGGATGAATCTGCTCACCCAACGAATGGCTTTAGAAAACAAAAGGATGAGATGCTTGATGTAATTACACTCATGTATGCCCCCGAGGGCAACAATCCATCACGATTTACAACGGAAGACTTCCACGCAGCGATGGAACTAAACCCTAAGCCGTGGTTGATGGCAAACGAAGGCGAGAATGGGCTAACCGCCGAGTTCCCGTTCCCGGGCTGCATGCCTCCAACAGCACTCCTTACATTAGACAACGAGATAAGACATCCGCTACTGGGTAGCGGACTTTTCATTTTGCTGCGGCTACCACTGAATTTGCGCGGAGCAAACGTTGAATCACTAGCCTCCCAATTAAACCTGGCCGAACTGAGAAATCCGACCCAAACTCATTTCATGGGCTCCTGGTGCGTGGACAGCGATAGAAATGTAAAACTGTTGCAAACCGGACTCCTCTTAACCGGAGAGTCTTTGCCAGTAAGCGTCTTGGAGCAACAAAGCAAAGAAATTCTCTCTTTTTGTTCTTTTGTTCCATCTGTCTGCTATAGATCAGGGTTGTTGGAGAACATTATTTATTCAATAGGGCTTCGAGCCAGGTGGGCGAACGAATATCTGGCCTCAAAAGAAGGAGTTCGTGAAGAATTTGGCCCGCGCGATTCAGCAGCTTTTCACGAACAGAGCAATCAGCATTTGTCACTAATCCAAAAAGTATTCAATCGCGCTCGTCGGCAGATAAAAAAGAAACCACACTAGTCCAGCGCAATTAGGAGATTCCTGCACCAACAAGCTGGGTAGTGTGCGTGTTTCGGTAAACAGTGGTATAATATTTCTAGCCATTAGGAACGCGGCGAAATCGTCGCTACCAACCGTTCCCCGCCAGGGGAAAGCGGTGGTCAGAAAAATGGGGTCTCAAGGGAGGCAAAAGTGTTTGATAATTCCGAAGACAAATGCCAACTGCCTAAGGTAGGGACATTCCAGTGTGCAATTTGTGGCGGACTACACGGTGGTCTGGAACAAAGTAAAGTGGAAGGAGTCTGTCAGACCTGTTGGCAAGAACGGACTGATGCGACCGCCTTCGACCGCGCCATCATGCACAGCAAGTTTGATGCCATTTTATTGGCACGCATGAAAATACGGATAGCGGATGGCTCGCCAAAAGACCTGTGGGAAACTGCCGTTTTCAACGAGGCAAAAAACCAATTCCAGCCGACTTATGTTCTTGTCCGCTGGCACGAGTGGACAAGTACTATCCCAGAGCATTGGCTGGGGGATATGTGGGAGGTGTATCCCGACGCGGAGCTGGTCGGATATGAGCCGCCCCGAGAGTTGAGGTTGGTCGGGCGATTGAGGCTTGTTTCTTCTTCGATCATTCCCGCTTCGGGTGTCAGGGATTACCTTCCAGCCGAGGGTTGTATTTCCTGTTGGCGAAAGACGACCGACGAGAGGGTTCCTTGTGGAAAATTGAATGATGCTCGGCTCTGCCCAGACTGTGCCGCAGCGATTGCGCAAGGGCAAGACATTAAGTGCATGACCTACGGAAAGCATCGGAATAGAGAATACGAACACCGAGCTAAAACTTGGGCAGCTTCATCACCAGAAGACAAGGCAACGAGCATCGCTGGCCGATGCGAGTGGCTAGACGATCAGATGAGAACGAGAGCCGAATTCTCGGCGGAGGTGAAAGAGTGCCGATTCTGCGGCACAGAGCCTGCGCTTCATAGCTGGCCTACAGCGTTCCGCTGTTCCTGCGGTGAAGCTTATGTCGTTGATAGATGGTTCCCTGACAATTTCGAGCGCGTGTACCGCATGGTTGCAAGCCGGATGACTGCGGAGGACGTGAAATTTTTACGAGAGATCGGGATTCGACCATGAGAGGGACGAGCTAGACTACTATTGTCGCGTGATCGGATACCTCCTGGGAACCCGCCCTAGGCGGGCGGCGCGGAGGATTCCTCCGCGCCAATAGCGTTGAGAATTCGATTGGCGGTTTGCTGGACGTGCTCCAAGCTTTCCGACAGCAGCTTGGCGTCGCCCTCGTAAAGTTGGATGTAATCTTGCGCTGCGGATCCTGTCTCAAGCCCGATTCCTTGGCAGACGACGAATGCTACAGCCTCGGCTTCGGTTTCGCGGCTGCGCTTTGAAGTGCTGGCGCGGCGCTCGTCACGGTGCATCAATTCATGTGCGACCTCGTGGGCCAGCGTTGAGAAGTCTTCGGCAGGAGATTGTTCCGGCAACAGAGTGATCTTGCCGCCTGCGGAAGTGCCGCGAGCAGGTGCGATATCCCCCGAGTATTCAAGCAGAATGCCTTGGTCAGTAACGAATTTACCGAGCCGTTCGCGGTATTCGCGGGGATCGCCATTGACGTTGCCAATTTCAGGAAGTTCTTGACCGTCCGTCTGGCTGATGTCGAATACATATGCGGCGCGGAACCCGACAGCGGTTGATGATTCATCGGTTTCGGTTTGTTCGACGCTTTGATTCTTCGGTCGAACGATTGGAGCGAGAATCAAAATGCCTTTCTCGCCTTTCTTGACGAAGCGTCCAAGTTTGTGCCACGTGTGAAAACCGGCGACGTGCGTAGCCGTTGGGTTCTGGGATGCGATAAGCATCACGTTCCGCAGACTGTACCGATGGAATCGGCCAATCGCCGCGAGATAATTTCTCAGCGTCTCACTGTGGCCCCTTTCGAGAGCTTGACTGAGTTCTTCGATTGCTTTGCTGACGATCTGTTTGGCTTTCTCGACTTTCATGATTGTTCTCCTGTTTCGGGAGCTTCGTGCCCCCTTCACCAACAGCGAGGGGGCAAGGTCCCGAAACAGAGAACGGCAGCGAGGAGATTGATGCGTCCAGGTCGCAACGGGTCGCACGCTGGAGTGACACAGGCGTTCCGTGGCGCGAAGCGTGCTAGTGGAGACCGGAGGCGAGAGGGCCTACTCGCCGGGACGCGGCAATCTCAAAGCGGCGAAAAGAGGAGAGCAAGACAAAACGTCCGCGAAATCTGAATCAAGCAATCGGGCGCGAACGAGGGGTAGCCGTAATCGCTCGAACGGTTCAAAGGCTTCGCGGTGCATTCCGGCGTGTTTCTGTCGGTCGTAACGTGGATGTCAACACCAATGATGCGTGATATCCTCGCTTTGCTCCTGGTCTGGACAACACCCGACGGCCAACTACAGCGCCAGCGAATTGGCGTCCACCGGGCACAGTTTTCCGCAACCGGTACGGGCCACCCTGATCGCTGCTCTCGCCGCCTATCGGAGATGTGGGCATGATGACCTTCTCTGACTACATCCAGAAACAGTCGATGACCTCGACTGAGCTCCCCTTGGTGCACACAACCGAATATTTCCGCTTGGCCTCCATCCAGTCAAGCAACATGCTTCAGACCAATGACTGCTCCATTTTCAAAGAGCCTCTCCTTTATTTCTTCTACGGCCGGCCAGCGTACCGAGATTCTTCTCAAACGACGCCAACGCGGGATGTTGGTTTTTACCCGATCTGTTTTGTTTTCCGGCCCGCCACAATATGTAAAAAAGCCAAGAGGCTGTATCCCTTCGACACCGGCGCCTCTCAGCATGGGTTATACGAACCTGCCATTAAACGAACCGAAGCGTTGACGGGGTACCAAGTTCTAGAGGTCGTTGAAAGTGCCAGGAAGATTGTTAGCCTCTTTTTCGAGACAGACGACAAATACCTTTCCAACAGACCTAAAAGCGGCCTGCATTTTGCGTCGACGGAAAGTGATGTGGAATCGTATTATCGCCTTATCAATGGAGGCGGGGATGCTAACTGCGATGACCGATGTTCAGCCGTGGAAATTCAAATCGCCGAGTGCCTCGACATCCGTCACGACGTTATCGCCGTTGCGCTACCGACCTGCTTCTTGGAGGATGAAGACTTGTCAAATACGCTTCTGAAAGTTTGGCGTGCGGTGCCTTTAACCTACGACGCCGACATAGGAATGCGACCGATTGAATTCCACGGTGCGATCCGACTTTTGATCCGCCAGTTCTACCGTCAATCGGGGCTCCTATGAGCGGTCCCTCTGGACTTCCGCTCTTTGGCTTCGCGAACCCCCGCGAACGAGTGCCGGCATTTTTGGTACCGATTTTTGGAAGTCTCCTTGATCTATGGATTCAGGACGGCCAGGGCGACGGCTTGCTTTTACAATTTTCTCCGTGCAACGTACCATCGGAAAAAATCATAACCGAGCACGATCACAAGCACTGGGTGAAAATCGGAGATGGGCTCATCTATGCGTTTCAATTTTCAAACGGCCACATCGACATCGGTACCGAATCCAGAATCCAAAAGCTATTGGCCGAACGGCTGGACGAGTTTCAACATCTTCCGTTTCTAATGATCGACATCCTCAAATTCATTAAGAAGTTGGACGCTGTGCCGGAAGCGATTGAAAGGGCCAAGAATAAACTGGCTCAGAACGATCCCGAAATTGCGGAGCAGTGGGCGCTGTTGATGCAATCAACGAATGCGAAAGAGTTCAATGTCGCAAATACATCGGCGGCTACAGATGGCCAAACCTCTGGTTTGCCCGTCACTGCCCCACTGTTTCAAACGGGGGATCTCGTCGCACTTCGTTCAAACCCGGCGGTGGTTGTTCCCGTACTCGAAGTAATCCCAGGTGCCGGCGAGTATCGGTATCGAGTATTTCAAAACAATTCCAAAACGACCTATTACGAAACCCAGCTCCAAACACCACCCTCCACGACATCCGAGCGCAGGACAGTCACAGCTCAGGATTTGCAGGCCCACCTCACAAGCGTGCAGATTCTCTCTCCTTCCACCGCTACACTGTTTTCCTTACGGTCGGGGCGAGTTCAGTTTGTGCCCTACCAGTATCGACCCGTGTTGAAGCTTATCCGGTCTGATCGTCCTCGCCTCCTCATTGCTGACGAGGTAGGTGTCGGCAAGACTATCGAGGCCGGACTGATTATGAAGGAGCTGCGTGCCCGGACCGATTTGGCTTCCGTACTGATCATTTGTCCCAAAGCGCTCGTTGCTGAGCGCAAATGGTACCTGGAATTGAAGCGCTTCGACGAAACCTTCACCGCGCTTGACGGTCGGTTACTGCGGCACTGCCTGCAGGAAACGCATCTTGAAGGGCAATGGCCACAACAGTATGCAAAGTCCATTCTTCCCTTTTCTCTATTTGATTCCGATCTGCTAGTTGGCCGTGAGGGAGATCCCGCAGGCAAAGATCAGAGTCTAATCGGCCTCGATCCGCCACCAAAGTTTGATTTGGTGATCGTAGACGAGGCGCACCACATTCGGAACTCGGAAACCTTCCTGCATCAAGGGGTACGCTATTTCTGCGATAACGCAGATGCGGTGGTCTTTCTTTCCGCTACGCCCGTTCAATTGGCCAGCGAAGACCTCTACACACTTCTTAATGTGTTGCGGCCCGACCTGATCATCGACCACGCGAGTTTTGAACAAATGGCCGAACCGAATCGCTATGTCAATTCGGCAATACAGCATTGCCGTGCCGCTCAGGAAGGCTGGCAGCGCGAAGCGCGAGGCAGTCTTGATGAGGTCGCCCAGACCGAATGGGGACGCCTGTTTCTCAGGACATCACCGGCTTTTCAGACTATCCAAAGTCGTTTACAACTGGATGCGATTTCTGATGCGGAGCGGGTTGCGCTGATTCGGGCTCTTGAGGAGCTGTATACGTTCAGCCCATTAATAAACCGCACGCGTCGGCGTGATATAGGGGAGTTCACGACCAGAAAGCCAGAAACTCTCACCATCGACTTCACGCCGGCACAAAAGAAAATCCACGACGGCCTCCTGGACGTGATTGCACGAATTCTGGCGTTTTGCCACGGGCAGCAAAACGTTAAATTCATGATGACCACTATTCGCCGACAAGCGGCAAGTTGCCTCTTCGGTCTAACGCCGCTTCTCGAGGACATCCTGACTGGCAAACTCAACCAGCTTGAACTGATGGAGGCCAGCGACAGCGGTGAAGAGAATGTGGACCTCAGCTTTGTCGATCAGGTGCGGAGCGACATAACAAATCTAATCGACCTGGCTCGGAATCTTGATCCTCGTGACCCTAAGGTCGAGGCATATGTCAGAGTGCTTGAAGACAAGAATAAATTGCCAAACAACAAGGCCCTCGTTTTCAGCACGTTTCGCCACACCCTGGCTTACT
Organism: Candidatus Acidiferrales bacterium; assembly: GCA_035534055.1. Classification (GTDB taxonomy): domain Bacteria; phylum Acidobacteriota; class Terriglobia; order Acidiferrales; family UBA7541; genus Palsa-295. The sequence goes on from DATLST010000128.1 coordinate 7,940, forward strand.
TGGCTGATCGAACGCTACGCACCAAGTTACGCTACGGGGTGATTCACGGCGGTGTACCGGATGAAGAGCGTGCGAGTTTGAGGGGTCGCTTCGCTTTGCCGAAAGAAGAAGTCGACGCAATTGATGTCCTGCTCTCGTCTGAGGTGGGCTGCGAAGGCCTCGACTTTCAGTTCTGCGACCTCTTGATTAACTACGATCTGCCCTGGAATCCCATGCGAATCGAGCAACGCATAGGCCGTATCGACCGATATGGCCAAAAGAGCGGGACTGTTGCCATCGTCAATTTCGTGACCCCTGGCACGGTGGATGCGGACATCTATGAACGTTGCCTATGGCGTATTGGCGTTTTTCAGCATTCGATTGGCGGCAACGAAGAAATTCTTGGAACCATCACCAAAGAACTTCACGACATCGCGGAGAGTTTCACGTTGACCGAAGAGGAACGCGAACGGCGACTTCGCCAGCTTGCGGACAATAGCATTCGACTGCTCCGTGAGGAACAGGAACTCGAATCGAGGCAAGCGGAGTTGTTCGGTCTAAACATCCCGAATCAGACGTGGCAGAAAGAGATCGAGGCCGCTGAGAGCTATTGGCTTTCACCAGTCGCGCTTCAGCGTTGTGTTAGCTCTTATTTGTCGGCGCGGCTCGGTGCCGAAACTGCGTACTTACTTGGAGAAAAGCCGCTCAAGACTCTGCGTCTTAGCCTGGAAGCTAGGGCCAGCGTGTTGGACGACTACAAGCGCCTGCCGCGCTCGATCGAACCCGTTGCGCGCGACTGGGAAAAGTGGCTCAAGGGTGGTCAGCCAACCGTGGCCGTCACGTTTGAGCAAGCAACGGCAGCTGAGAATTCAAAGGCTGTATACCTGTCGGTTATGCATCCGCTGGTTCGCCAGGCAGCACGGTTTTTGCAACTCGATGAACCGATACAGGTTTCGCTCGCCGTGCAAAACGTTGACACCCCAGCCGGTAATTATGATTTTGGGCTCTTTCGTTGGAAAAAGCATGGCGTAAGGGTGGATGAAGTCCTAGTGCCCGTTGCCTCTTCTCCGGGGATGGAGAACGCGCTCCTTACGTGTTTGCAGGCAGCAACAGACGCGGACGAAACCACGCTGCCGTCAGAGGCGAGCATTGGGAGCCTCGATGCACAGCATCATGCGAAGTGGATTGCCGCGCAGGCAAATCACATAGCCGAAAATCGCCAACAGGTTGAACATCGCATCCAGAGCCTCAGAGTCAGCCATCGAGCACGATGCAATGCGATTGAAGCCCAGATTACCCGCGCAAGTAATGACAAGATCAGGTTAATGAAACAAAGTGAACTGGGACGCGCCGAAGCCGATTTCAAACAGCACATGGAGGAATTACAACAGGCCGCGAGCAGCGGAGACATCCATGCTACTGCAATCTTGTTCGGCACAATCAGTGTAAGAAAGTCTCGATAAGAATGAGTTTCCTCGATGATGTTCGAGCCGATAGGCAGGCGCTTGCCACGGTGCTGAAAAAGCACCGTGGCATACGCAAAATCGTCGAGGATCTTTACCCTGATCGCGCACACTTTATCTATGAGCTTCTCCAGAACGCCGAGGACAAAGGCGCTACGAAGGCCAGCTTCGCTCTGACGAAAGGTTCATTAAGATTCGAGCACGATGGTGCACCGTTCAGCGAGTCCGACATCTGGGGCATTACGGATATAGGAGAAGGAACGAAGCTGGGCGAAGAAGATAAGATTGGCCGGTTCGGAGTCGGCTTCAAAGCGGTTTTTGCTTACTGCGAAACCCCACAAATCTGGTCGCCAACATTTTCCTTCACGATTACAGACCTCGTCTTACCAACCGCACTGACTCCAACACCAGGACTGGAAAACAGGACCTGCTTCGAATTCCAGTTTAACAATCCAAAGAAGAATCCGGACGATGCGTTCACCGAGGTCCAGGCCGGTCTTAGTGAACTGGCCGAGACCACCCTGCTCTTTCTCGCCCATCTAAAATCGATTAGCTGGCACGTTGATGACACAGACGGTGGGCAAGTGCGACGCCTTCAACACTCCGACAATCACTTCGAGGTCCTGACCAAGACCGGAGACAAGACCACAACAAGCTCGCACTTTTTGAAGTTTGATCAATCTGTCGAAGGATTGGAGAAGCAACGCGTCGCCGTTGCCTTTGCCCTTGATGTTCTCCCCGATGTGCAGCAGATCGACCCCGACAAGCCGTTAGGCAAACAGATGAAGATTATCCCAGCGACTCCAGGCCTGGTGGCAGTTTTCTTCCCGGCTGAGAAGGAGGTATCTGGCTTACGATTTCACCTGCATGCACCCTTCGTGCCAGAATTGAGCCGTGCCAGCATCAAGGAGACACCAGCCAATCAACCTCTATTCCACCAGCTTGCAACGCTAACAGCTGCTTCCCTGCATCACATTCGCGACATGGGATTGCTCACCACTGATGTCCTTTCTGTTTTACCCAACCCGCAAGATCAGATTCCTGAAAGATACAAACCCGTCCGGGCAGCCATCATCGAGGAGATGAATAATCAGTCCCTTACGCCCACCCACTCCAAGTCGCATGCTCCGGCCAAGTACCTGCTCCAAGCGAAGGCTTCTCTGAAAGATTTGCTCTCGCCTGAGGACATCGAGTTCCTAATAGACTACAAAGATGAACCGCCACAATGGGCGACTGGTGCAACGCAAAAGAATACCAATGCGGATCGTTTACTTTCCGCTTTGGCGACTACCCAATGGGACATCGAGGAGTTCGTTGAATATCTGTCCGACAACGCATCCGAGGGGGGACGCTACATATCGTCGTCGCAGCGGTATCTGACAGGTCCTGACCAAAGGTTTATGTCATGGCTTTCGGACAAGTCTGTGGATTGGCATCAGAAACTCTATTCGTTGCTCTATACAGAGCTCAGTCCACGAGGCGGCTGCAAGGACTTAAATAATTCAAGAATCGTGCGTCTGAGTGACGGCAACTACAGCACTGGCCGCAACTGCTTTCTGCCGAGCGAAAGCGTCGAGCACGACGACGGATTGCCGCAGGTAGATGCATGCACCTATACATCTGGCAAGAGTAAGCTCCAACAGGAGAATGCTAGAAAGTTTCTTGAAGAAATCGGTGTTCGTCAAGTCGGTGAGCCGGAACAGGTCGAGGCAATTCTGAAACAACGGTACAGGAGTGGCCCTAACTTTAAGCCAAGAAAACAGGACCTAAGGCGCTTCATCGGGCTGTTCGAAAAGGATGCGAGCCAGTCGAGACTATTTGCCGAATATTTCATTTTCGAAGGCGGCGACGGCCAGTGGCGGACCCCCGTAGGTATATTTCTTGACCATCCCTTTATGGATACAGGGTTGACTGCGTATTTCGAAGCACTAGGGAAGAATGCGAAACGCGCGCCATTGGCTGCAAGTTATCAAGACTGCGGAATAGCCATGGGCAAACTAGCGAGCTTCGCCAAGGCTGTTGGCGCGCAAACGCGATTGGAGATCCTTGCAGCGTCCTGCGAGTCGAACCCGGAGTGGCCTTATCTCCGCTCGGTCCGTGGCGACCGGTCTACATCGCGAGTTGATCGCGACTATCTCATTCCGGGGCTCAAAGAGGCTTTGTCAAAGCCTTCCTTGGCTATCTCAAAGCTAGTTTGGCAAACGATGAGTTCGCTGCCGCCGCAGCCCAACTGCTTCCAGGCCCAATATCAAAAGAGCTACTCCTGCGGAGCCCACTACGCCAGCTCACAAATCGTCTATCTTTTGAAAGCGGCTGCATGGGTCCCGCAAGGTCATGATTCGTTTCTACGACCGGCCGAGGCTTCTCGTGACCTGCTACCCGAAGGTTTTCCTTTCGACGGAGGTTGGCCCTGGCTCAAGGCTGTCCAGTTCGGCGAACAAGAACGGCAGCGGTCCGAGGAAGACAAGAAAAGGCAGACTACCGCAAAGGAGTTGGGGTTTCTGGACTCAGAGACCCTCGAACGCGCTCAGCAATTCGCCGCTCTGCCTCCAGCGGACCAAGAACGTATTCTTGCCGATTTCAAAGGCAGGCACAATTTGGAACTACCGGAACATGAACCCCATAACCCGGGGCTGCGAGCAGCGCGTGTAGCCCAAGAAGCTAGCAATGCGCCGAGGAGAATTGCCGAAGAGCGCTTGCGGTCGGTGTCGATTGACCTAGACAGCGTGAAACAGCAGGCTGCGGAATACCTTCGCGAACAGTACACGACTGACGGCGAGATGATCTGCCAGATTTGTAAGGGGGTACTTCCGTTCAAACTCGACGACGGCAGACACTATTTTGAAAAAGTCGAGTTCCTTGAAGATCTGAAAAACCGCTACTATCAGAACTACATAGCGCTCTGCCCGAATCACAGCGCGATGTTCCAACACGCGAATGCTTCGCGGAAGCATTTGAAAGAATTGTTTGTCGGAATGGCAGACCAGCGGCTTGAGGTCTTTCTTGCTCAAGAAGATGCCACCATTTACTTCACCAAGACCCACATTGCTGACCTGAGGCAGATCATTGAAGTCGATGGCACCCGTACCGCGGGTAGCGACGACGCCTGCGGTGAAGTCGCGATTTCTTGAATCATTCGATGCTGGGACACACTCTCTGGGGTCGTCCAATTGTAGGCGGGGAGCCAGTGTAGAATCGCGGGACCAATGGCAGATATTCGTATCGGCACCTCGGCATTCACTGCAGCAGGGTGGGAGGGTGGTTTCTACCCGATACAATATGCACAGTGGGATCGTTCCTTCATTTGTGAATGTTGCGGTGCGGTTAGTCAGCAATAAGTTGTTCAGCTACTTGATCAGATCGGACTCCCGCAGCGGTTCCAATACCCCATTCTGGAGTTTGCTGCGGTCGAATCCCGCTTCGGAATCCGCGTGCACAGTCACGTTTACTGTGCCTGCAAGATCAGCCAAGTTGGCAATCGCGTTCCAAGCTGTAAAAAGCTGATCGCGATTGGCCGAGAAGTTAAACGCTACGCTTTTTTGTGCCTCTCCCGGCGTTGGCGGCGGGGGAGTGCTTCCGGAAATTGGCGGCGTCGGTGGTTCAGTTGGAGATTCTCCGCCGCCGGTTGTCACGGGGCTTGTGCCTACGGGTATCGGCGGAGGTGCCGCCATCGGGACCGCTTGTGGCATCATCAGAAACCCCGAATCCATGTCGATCTCGTCTTCGCTGACTCCCGTGTTGAAGCGGACACGAGCCAAAGGCACCTGATATTTGCCGTCGTTTGCCAACGTCGGGGCGACCCCAGAACAATAGCCGAACAATCCATCTTGGATGCCACGTGCAATCGCTTTTTTTATAGCTGCACTATCGACCAATCTAGGAAAGCCGAGGAATGAATAGAAACCGTCAACCACGTCGGGGGTTTTGGTCCCGAGCGTCGGGGGATTGCCTTCTCCGAGTTTGAATAGCTCAACGATCTTGCTTGGACTGACTGTCGGGAAAACCCGCCTCTGAACGTCTACCAGCAGCTCCATCACGCGGTCGTGCACCCGCGCCTGTTTCTTTTCGTTGAGCATGGTCTGCAACGGGCGACCGCCAATGGCCACCACATCAATCACGATGCCGTCAGAGGTCACTTTAGGCAGCCAGACTTCCGCATAGAGTTTCAGCAGTGCAGACTCCGCTTCTGCTGTGCGAGTGGCCTCTTGTTCTTTGAGCTGTGACTTCTGTTCATCAGTAATGTTTAGTTGTTTCGACTTTTCGCGGATGCGTTCAATCGCGATTAGATAGCGAACGGAGCGCCGAAGAGTTTCAATCTGTTCGGCTGCTGGAACGGCAAGTCCAAGTCCATTGCGGTATTTGCGTGGACCACTGCCGGAGGTTTCGAAGATTTCTTTCGCTGCCGTTTCGCGCCCACTATGTGCCTGGGTGCCGAAATCCAAAGGCATGTAAGCAATGAGGAAATATGGTTCTTTGTCAGGAATGTCGGCGGACTTTGCCCGCCAGACAACCGTATTCCGGCCCGTGATCCGTGCTTCCAGCATTTCCTTAATACGCTCTTCCACTTGACGTTCGTCCCGCGCGACCGCGTTGGACTCCTGCTCGATCAGGAGTGTGACATTGGGGTCTTTCTTGAAGCAGTAGCGTGCGCCGTCAAAGTGGAGGTAGAGGCATTGTTCCTTGAGTTCTTTCAGGCAGGCCAGCGCCGTTGTGCTGTCGAGGTCTGGTCCCACACAAACAGAAAGCAACTCGGCTTCAGTGATTCCGGGTGGAAGAAACTCAGTGCCGTTCGCACCGTCGCGTCGCAGACCGCCGAACGAATACATTAGGATCGCGGTGGCGAGTCGGAAAGCCGTCCGCTTTCCCGTCTCGGACGGGCTTTCTTTTGTCCGCCTGTCATCAATGCGGCGCGCACGAGCATTTGCTCCAATCAGGTCATGCTCCAAAACAGCCTGGAAATCCGCTTGCTGGCCAACTTCCTTGAAGAACGCAAGTCGAACTTCGGCATCGGAGATCGGAACATCGCCTGGCCCAAGTACGGCTCGGCTTTTTTCATCTCGTTTTGTTGCGCGTAGGCAGGCTGCCAAAAAGCGGAGTGCTCCGCGCGTGCGCTGGAAATCGGGAATTGCAGCCCATTGCTCTCGCATCACGTCGATCAATGCGGGATGAAACGGATATGCGTCGCGAATGCGCTCTCGGAGGGCAAGGCCTTCTTCTTCCGCCTGCCGTTCCTCAGCAGCACCCTTCGCATAGCCGCGCTTCATCTGCGTAATGATTTCTTGATACGCATTTGCAACAGGAGCCGATTCCTCGGCTGTGGGAATGCGTGCAAGCAGACGCCTTTGAATAACTGAGAGAACTTCTTTGCCCTCTACTGGCTCGCGAAGTTGATCCTTACGCGCCGCCAGGTGATTTACCGTATCAAGCAAGTTCACATACTCAAGCGATTCGCGTTTGCTGGATTGAAGGGAGAAAACCAATGCCGTATTTGCCGAGTTCCCAACTGCACCCGTGAGTCGGTGTAGAAAACTCATAGTTTCATCTCGCAGGGTTGTCTGATGAACCTTGATGCCTCCCACGCTGATGAGATATTGCAAGACTTCGTCGAGCAGGATCAGGTTCGGACCTTCCGCCAGCAAGGCCATAATCTCGTCAGCACCCGGTGCGACGCGCGCCTCATCCTGCTGACGCATGATTTCGTAACCCTTCTTGCCCCCAAGAGACCAAGCGATCCAACCCCACATGGTCTGGGCACGGAACTTTTCTCCAGGAATTTCTTTGCCCTTTGTCGCATCGAAAAACTGGCCGTCAAACACTGCCGTCCGAACATTGGATGGTCTGGCGAACCCCTGTGCCTCTGGTAGAACATCCAACGCCTTCCGGTTGCGTGCGGCATGAAATAGAGATGCCAGCGTGTGTGACTTGCCGCCGCCGAATGGCGTGAGGAGCTTAAGAATTCGATTGCCCGTACCCCCGGTGAGGCGAGAGAGAACATCTTCCAATAGAGACCGCAATCCCTTGGTTGGATATGAGACACGAAAGAAGTGCTCAGCGTCTCTATAAACTGCGGGGACACTCTTATTCCCATCGGCGAGCGGACCAAGATCGAGCGCAAAAATGTCTTCGGAGAAGTTGGGGGAGTCCACGTCGGGATGGACTTGAACAACTTCGACCCAAGGTCGAAGTTGCAATTGCCCTAGAGAGGACTGGCGGATGCCGGGCTCTTCGCCGAACCCGAGTTCGTCAACGAACAAAGATAACTGAGCAGCGAAGAATTTCGCTTCCTTGCTGGTGATCTGTTCACCTTTATGGACTGCTCGATTGCGTATATCGATGAAAGTAGTGAAATTCGCCGTTGAAATGTGAGGGAGTTTCTTGCCGATTGCCCGCTCTGCTTGGCGGAAAAAATCGGCTTCCCTAAAAAAGCCCACAATCTGTCCGAGAGTCAAATCGCCAACTGGTTTGCCCTTTCCTAATTTCTCCAGCTTATCTGAAATCTGTTTTTGCTCGGTTGGGCTGACGTGATTAATCGTTCTCTGATAGAGATCCTTGAGCAAGCTCTCCAACAGAGATCCAGCTTCCTGCAATGCCTGCTTGTGGTGGCCGCCTGCTACCAACTGATCAACTTCGCGGACGCGTTTCGACCAGTCCGCAGGTTGGGGATTGCTCATCGGCGGCCTCCCTTATCGAACTGTATGCGGCTCTGGCCTGTGCGGCGGGCCTCAAGCTCAACACGAGTGAGGTCGACATCTTCCACGACGCTGCGCCAGTTCGCTGTCAGCTTCGTCAGAGCCGCTAACTCACTTCCAGAAGCGATCTCACCCAACTCGCCGCCTTTTAGTGCCGGACCGGTCAACGCCTGGGCCACGAGGCGCAATTGTTCAGTATTCGGCCGGGCGTCTCTCAAAAACTCAGCAACGCCGGATGGGTGTCGTTCCATCAGCCAAAGCAGCCGATGAAGGGCGTCGACCAACGGCGTTGGCTGGCCCCCTTCCGCAGGCATCCCAAGCTTGGCATCCTCGCCGCGCTCGGCGTAGTCAAGAAGGTGATACCTACTAGTCTTTTTTTCGACAAGCGGACGCGAACCCTGTGACAACCCGTGCAGGCCATCGAGCTCAACATGGGTGCCGTTAGCAAAAATGATGGCCTCCCCAGCATCAAGGTCAGCTGCCTTATAGGTATAGCGCCAGAGCACATAGAAGCGTGTGGATGGGTCTAGCCCTGCCAAACTATACTTGCCGCCGTTGCCTCCTACCTCCTTTGACAAGCGCGCCAGGATGGTCTCCAGAACTACGGTTTCCACCTCAGTTAGGAAGCGTTCGGCAGGGACTTCTTCGCCGTTTGCATAGTCGACCTGCGCAAAACGCGTGAAAGCTCGTAGCCCTGCCCCAACACATGCAATGACCAGATCAGCTCCAGTAATACCCATCTCCCACAAGGTTTCGACACGCTCACGTACTATCTGCTCCAACTCCGGCCTTACCTCGTCGTAGTTGCCGGACTTTGCATCATCACGCCTTCGCGCAACGAGGCTAATACTTGAGGCTAGTGCGGCAGAACCTTGGGCACGAAGTCGTCCTGGCTTTTCCGTGTCGAGCGGCCAGGCCTCAGTGACAATAAAACCAGCTTTGCGAAGTGCGTCCACCAATGTGGCCCAACCAAGCGTAGTCTTATGCGCGTATACCACCACCAATTCGCCGTTATGCTTAAGGACACGGTGCGCTTCTCGAAATGACTGAGCCATCATCTCCTCATACGCCCTGCGTGCCTTGTCCTTCGATCCGCCATAGCGCATGGGTTCGGCCACTGCTTCAGATTTTTTAGGTGTTAAGGCAGTGGCGAAGTGATCTGGAAACAAATGTCCGATGGTCCGCTTGAGCCATACGTAAAAAAAGTCGGAGAGGTCGGCGTAGGGGACGTTGTCATAATAGGGTGGGTCTGTAACAACCGCGTCGAACTCGCGATCAGGCCAGGGTAGATCCGTGGCACTGCCTCGGCTAACTTGACCGGAGAGATCCATTTCTCCATCGCGTATCCCCGCTGGTAAGTCCTCCAACCCGGATGGCCAGCTTGCAGCTTCCAAGTTGAACGGATTTGTTTCCGCAAAGTCCCACACCATGGGCATAGCGTGACGGCCAAAAGTATGAACAACCCCCCGTCCGCCCGTATAATTGAAAACACATGAAGATGAGTTGAAATCAGCGAGGCGGTCCACGATTGCAGCAAGAAATGTAGTCAGAGCAGTCGCTCGGTCGCTCGCGACGCCACACTGCTTCATTTCAAGCTCCACTGATTTGGTCGCACTCGCGAAGGAGAGCAAAGAAAGCATCTGCCGACGTGTAAAAAGGTCGCCCCAGACCTTGAAACCGTATGGCTGAATGCGAAAACCTAGCGTTCCCGATTTTGGTAACGGTTCATTCGGCACGGTCAGACCAGTACGCTCGCAAAGCTTTTCGATACGACGTTGGAGTGCCTTTTCGTCAGGCGCGGCTTCGGTTACGTCATCGGCAGCCAAATAAATTTTCCCTTGCTTACCCGGTCGCGTACAGGCGACCGCCATAAGTTGCGTGGACATGCGGCCAGCGCAGCCTTCGGCTTTTACATAATTGACATCAGCAACCGTACCGCAGAACAGACAGGTGGCGTTGCCGCCCTCGGAGCCAACTTCGGGATCGAAGCCCAAGCCCTTCTCCGACCGAGCCTCGACCACCTCGAAGCGAACCCGTTTCTTTTGTTTAGGTGCGATGATCCTCAGTGCCGCGTAACGGCCAGTCTTCTTGCATAGCCAAGTTTGCCTGAGCAGCGGGACAGTTGCCCCGCAGTGCGGATTCTTGCAGGTCACGGCGCGCGTCCATAGGTACGCTACTGGCATCAGGTAGCCACGCGGAGCAGCTTCAGATTCGTCTTGCTTGAACCAGTTCGTTTGCAATGGGGTCTTCTTGCCACTGAACTCTGGGTCGGGGATGAATGGATAGAGGTCGCCGATGTCGACCTTAGCTCCTTTCAGTGCGCGGTTACCCCAGTATCGGATTTCATTGGCCAGCCCGCCCCAAGTGGTCTTGCCGTCTGCGTTCTTCGGCCCGGTCATGCCACGAGCGGTAAGATCTGGCTTGCTGTATTTCTGCGGATATACGAGTGTGCAGAGTTCAATGATGTGGGCAACGGGATTGAGGTCGAGCGCATATGCCTCACAACCTAGCCGCAACGCCTCCAGTGGTATGGCCCCGCCCCCCGCAAACATATCTAGAACCTTCGGCCGTGGTGCCCGTCCGTGCTCAATGTCCTCCACGGTGATGGTCTTTCCTGTCTCTTGGGTCAGTCGCTCCGCGTGGGCTTCAAGAATGTGCTGTTGCGCTTCGGCGATGACGGTTGGGCTACCTGGATAAAGACAAAGCCGCTCGACGAATTTCGCTGCATTTGCGCGACCGAGGGATTGCTTTTTCGCATCACTCGCGCCGTTCGGTACAAATCGAGAGGCAGGCACCAGCGCACCGTAGACTGCGGCTCGGCACGCCACCAAAGGCCGCCGCGCCCACCACAGATGGAGTGTAGAGATGTGACCCTTGCGGACAGACTTCTCCCGAGACGCTTCCGCGCTGATTTTTTCAATCGGGAGGTAATCCTCAATTAATCGCTTGTCATCGCTCATTTGTCAGGCACGTATTGAATGTTGATTGCCGCAATCTTGTCCCCAAAATGCCGGTCGATGAAGCCGAGAAACGCGTGAAGGAGTTGCCATTCGTCCTGGTTCGAAGACCTGCTGTCCAATTCGGCCAGCACCACTTCGCCCAAACCGCGTTCAAGCCACACCCATCCCGGATAGGTGCTATGAGCCCACTTGGCCACGCCCTTTTGCTTGGACGCGCTGCGGTGGAAGGTGCCTACGTTGCGCTTGGCGAGATCGATTTCCTTTTGCACAATTAGCCCGTAGAGCCTGCACCCTTTCTTCGGAATGATTTGGATGACCCTCATGTCAAATGTCCTTTCTGAGAGGTGGCAGCAGCATGAATCGCATCCGCCGGGATGTCAAAGTAGCGTGCGGCAACAATTTCCTTCTTCGCATGGTCAAGATGTTTCGCCGGATTCTGGATGCGGATCGGCTCGGCGTCGGGACTATCGAGTGGATTCCAAACGACGTAAAGCCAATAACTATCTCCTAACTGCGTCGCTTTATACCACTCATTTGTTGTGAGGCGAATCGGCTGACCACGCCTGCGTCCCTTAACCTCAATGCGACGAATACCTGTGATCGGATCGCGGTAGCCCGTCTGCGGATCGGCGGGGCCGATACTGCGAACATCAAACCCAATTTTCAAATGTCCTACACGCTCGCACTCGAACCCTAAGCCCGATTCATACGCGATGACAACATCCTCGGCAGCAATTTCAGACATGCGGCGCACTTCCGGGTCGAGATCATCCAGTGCGGCCCCGATTTGCTCTTCAACAGAGCGTGTGCTCGGTAGAACCAGAGCGGTCGCGACGTGGCGGACAGGGCCGTGCTTGGCCAAAGTAAGTCGCTCCAGCCCGGCAAGCCGTTCGATTCGTGTGCGGGTAAGATCAGCCAGATCGTTTTCGGCACGCTGACGCGCAATTGCCACATCCGGCTCGCGCATCTCGCGGGCCTTCAAGTTCATTACCCGGTCCTGTGCTGCCCTGACCCGTGCGTCAAATGATTGCTGGAGGTAGTCGCGGCACACTTGGACAAAGTGTTGCCGCTCCTGCTGGCACTGAGCGCGGCGTTCGGTCTGATAGGTGCTTTTTAGAAAATCTGCGGCTGGCGAGGTGTCCTCGGGCACGAGGCTTTCCGGAGCGGCAGGGTGAGCGGGCAAATCGAGCAAGGTGTCCGCCGGAATTACCGAGAAACGCTTTTCGCTGCTCGAAAGCTCTTCCCTTACGGCAACCAGTTCGCCGAGCAGGGTTTGCACTTCGCCCTTCGTGTTCTGACCCCGGACTGCCATTTCGAAGAAGTGTAATTTGTAGGGTGCGTCGCTATTCGTATCCAGGAACACGCCGACACCCGCTGTGAGTGTACCGAGCATTTCATTGAGGCGCTCATCAACTGCGGCGTACAGCGGATGCCCTGGCCCGATCAGCACCGCGTCAATGTGCTGATCCATCTCCAAATGTTCCTTGTGGAATGTAACTTTGCGATACGAGGACTCAGGCTTTCCAAGTCTTCGAATAGAGGCAAGCCGGTCGGAGCGCAGGTCGGCCAGGACATGCTCAACGCGGTATAGTCCGTCAGCACGCGCCTCAACCTTTAGACCGATCTCGCGAGTAGCATTCACGAAGTGTTGCTCGACGTAGCGCGGCATCAGCCGTCGTTCTTCCGCTTCGGCGTTCGCTGTTTGAAAACCCGAGAAATCTACGTTCGCGCGCGCCAGTGCGATTCCCGTTGCCTTCTCGTATTGAAGCAGGCGTTTGGGGTCAACACGTTCAATCTGGTCGAGGTATTCGTCCAAACGCCGAGGATCATTGGCAGCTTCACGCAGAATCTCGGGCAAATTGATATCGTTCAGCGACAGTACTTCACCGATAACATCAAAAACGCGGTCCGCCAATGCGTTCCGCATCTGCTCCATTTTCTGTAGGAGCCGCTCAAGGATGCGGCCTTCGATGATTGGCTGGCCCTCTTCGGATTCGCTCGCGACAAAGTTGAAGGCGTGTACGTCGCGCTCCTGGCCGATGCGGTGAATACGACCGAGCCGCTGCTCCAGGCGCGTTGGGTTCCAGGGGAGGTCGTAGTTAATCATCAGCCGACAGAACTGGAGGTTGATGCCTTCGCCTGCTGCCTCGGTCGCAACGCAGACTTGGCGGGACGTGCGGAAATCCTCCTGTGCGCGCTTCCGTTCGTGAGGATTCATGCTGCCGTGGATTTGGCAAGTCGAATATCCCCAGCGGTTCAGGTGGTCGAGGAGATGAGTTAGGGTATCGCGGTGCTCCGTAAAAATGAGCAGCCTGCCTCTGCCGTCTTTCAATTCATTGAACTCGGCTTTCGCCAGGCAATCGCGAAGCGCGGTGAGTTTGGAATCCGTGGCGTGGTCACGCACGCGGCGTGCTTGCACCAGCAAATCCCGAAGCGCAGCAATTTCGGCCCGGAGCTGGTCGAGTTCAATCGCCGTCGTGAACTCGTCGGTCAGAAGGTCCCGTTGGGCATCGTCGAGATCATCTTCATCTTGCTCGGCGTCAGTGAGTCGACCCTGAATTTGTGCAAGCCGTTTCGCTCGCTGTGCTGGTGATAGGGACTCCAACTCCTCCAGCAGTCCCTCCTGCTTCTCCAACCGGCGGCGGATCGACTCGGCGATGGCCTGTGTTGAACTGGCAAGGCGTCGCTGGAGAACAGTACGAGTCAGCGCTACACTTTGCTTCTTGCGTCCGCTGGCCTGCGGCAAAAACTC
>DATLST010000129.1:0-6408 GCA_035534055.1 Candidatus Acidiferrales bacterium
TGACGCCGACACGTCTCCGAGACGTTCCCGCTCTTGATACCTTCCTGCACGATCTGCCACTTCTCTTCCGGGGATCGATCCACGCGTGGTTTCCTGCCCATGTTGCCTCCTGTGTGGAGGCCCTGATCTTACTTAACTAACGGTGTCCAGTTTTAGCGGGGAGCCTTACAACAACAACTCGTAATTCTCAGGCTTTTGTTGCCCTTCATGCCAATTACTACTGCTCTGCATGTGCGCAGAAATAAAGTCCCGCTCACGCAGAACCCCGAATTGCGGTGTCTGGAAACCCTCGACAGACTAAACCATCGCTGAGGTGTTGCCAGCCTCGCATGTCCACTAAACGAAATGCGAGTGTTCATCAGAAGATATTTTTCTTCGGCTATCTTCATCGCCTGCATGGCTTTCATGCTGCGGCTGCTGATTCTTTTCCTCACTTGGCACTCTATGGCGAGAGATCAGGCAAACAGCCCCTACGGATACGAGGCGGGCCGCATAGCCGAATCCATTGCTTCAGGTGGAGGGTTCGCCTCTCCACTGGCGTCTGTTCACACAGGGCCCACGGCCTGGCTCGTTCCCATATATCCGTACTTGATGGCAGGGATATTCAAGCTGTGGGGAATTTTTAGTCTAAGATCTCGTTTCATTCTTCAAGTCCTGAATTGCGCATTTTCAGCACTCACAGTTTTCCCAATTTATGCAGTCGCAAAACGAACCTTTGGGCTTGGTATCGCTTGCTGCGCAGCGTGGCTCTGGGTTTTTCTGCCGAATGCCTGGCACGTTCCAATCACCGACATTTGGGACACTTCATTGACCGCACTTTTATTCATCTTGATCTTTTGGGCCACCCTGGCGATTCGCGATCAGCGCCGGGCATCCATGTGGGCCGGTTACGGAGCGCTCTGGGCTGTTGGCGCAATGGTCAACGCTTCCATCCTCTCTGTCTTACCATTTTTTCTGGCTTGGCTCGCTTGGGAAGGCCGGAAACGCCCGGCTACTTCGGTGCGCCTCGCCTGTATTGCACTGCTCACATGTGTGCTGGGGTTGATGCCGTGGACGTTGCGCAACTACCGCGTTTTCCATAAATGGATTCCGCTGCGATCGAATTTTGGACTGGAACTCTGGCTCGGCAATAATCCCGGCACTGATGACGTGAATTCCTTCTCGCAGCACCCAGCCTTAAATTCTGCCGAAGCCAGCCTATTTACACGCCTTGGCGAACTTGCGTACATGAGGGTGAAAAAGCAAGAGGCGCTGGCTTATATTCAATCCCATCCACTCGAAACTCTTGCTCGCGTGTTGCATCGCGTCGTAACAAACTGGTTCGCCGTCACCGACCGTCCCGAGAGCACGTTGTCGTCATCTCCCCCTTATGTGAAAGCTCTCTTTCTGTTCAATGGCTGTCTGGTATTGTCCGGTTGGCTCGGAGCAGCCGTCGCGTTTCGTGCACGCAATTCGCAAGCCGTGCCTTATCTGCTGATCCTGCTGATTTTCCCTTTAGTCTATTATGTGACCCACACCCTGGTGCGTTATAGTTTTCCGATGGATCCCTTGCTTGTGATCCTCAGTGTAAACGGTGTGGCAGCCGTGCTTGCCTGGGCGCGCCAGTGGCAATTTCGCGAACGGCCGGCAAGTACCTTTGCTCGATGACGCGACCGTTTCTGAACTCTTGGTGAAAGGTTTATGTGTGGCTCGTGGAGCGCTATCTGCCTCTGGATCAACTGCTTGCTGGTCTCTTCGTCTTGCTTCTGCTCGCGCTGGCGTGGTGCCGCCCTGAGTTTGGAGGCCGCGCGTTAGCGCCCCTCGAGATATTCGGCTCGCGGCTGGCAAGATTCAAGCGTCGCGCAGTCCTGTCCATCGCGGCCGCCGCTATTTTGTTGCGGCTCAGCCTGCTTTGGGCGATCCCGGTTCCAACACCGGCAATTCACGACGAGTTCAGCTATCTGCTGGCCGCCGACACTTTCGCGCATGGACGCCTGACTAATCCTCCACATCCGATGTGGCTCTACTTCGACACCTTCCACGTGAATCAGCACCCGGCCTACATGTCGAAGTATCCACCCGCTCAAGGAACCGTGCTCGCGTTGGGTCAAATTCTCGGCAATCCCTGGATTGGAGTGTTGCTCAGCACGGCTGCAATGTGCGCGGCGGTCGTGTGGATGTTGCAGGGGTGGCTGCCGCCATCTTGGGCGCTGCTCGGCGGGGTTTTGGTCCTGCTCCGATTCGCTATTTTTGGCTACTGGATTAATAGCTACTGGGGCGGCGCTATTGCGGCTGTCGGAGGGGCGCTGGTTGTCGGCGCGCTGCCTCGCATTCTTCGTTCCCGGCGCCCGCGCGACGCCATCATCTTGGGATTTGGCGTAGCCATCCTGGCAAACAGCCGACCGTTTGAAGGTTTGGTTTTGTGCCTGCCTGTCGCGGCTGTCCTTCTCGGGTGGTTCTTCCGGAGCCAAACTCCTTCCTGGCGCGAGACGCTTCCGCGTGTCGTTGCCCCTCTTTGTTTGGTTTTGCTCTTGTGTGGAATTTTCATGGGCTATTACAACTGGCGCGGAACCGGGAATCCGTTTCTTTTCCCGTATACAGTCAATGATCGAACCTATGCTGCCCCTTCTGCTTTGCTCTGGGACAAGACCCCGACACCTATTCATTATCAGAACCCGCAGTTCGAGGCCTTTTACAATGGCTGGTACCGCACCTGTTGGTGGGCGGAGGGCCGGGCAGATAGCATCGGCCACGCTGCACGAATTCTAGCACTCGATGCAGGAAGGTTCATTCGTTTTTTCATGTGGCCGGAGCTCTGCGTGCCTCTCTTGGCTTTTTTCTGGGTTTTGCGCGACCGTCGCGTGCGGTTCCTGGTCGTACAGGCAGCGTTATGTTTCGTCGGTTTCCTGTTGGTCGCTTGGTTTTTGCCGCATTACGCGGCTCCTGTTCTGGCCACCGCTTTTGCTTTGACCACACAGGGAATTCGCCATCTCCGCAAGTGGCAGTATCGCGGACGCCCGGTCGGTATCGGTTTTTCCCGCGCGATCGTCCTGTCGGCGATCGTCCTGGCTCCCTGGCATGCCGTGAATTTGCCCAAGCCGCATGTCGCGGCTCGGGCGCAGGTTGCCGCTCAGCTCCGCGAAATGCCAGGTCAACAGCTCGTCATCGTGCGCTATTCCGCACAACATGATCCCAGCGCAGAGTGGGTTTATAATCGCGCCAACATCGATCGTGCCAAGATCGTTTGGGCGCGCGATATCCCGGGCGTTAGTCTCTCTCCCTTGCTTCGTTATTTTCATGATCGCCATGTCTGGCTCATCGACGCCGACAGCAGCTTCCCGAAGCCAATTCCATACCCTGGACAGCCCTGAACGGCAGCAAACGAGCAGGACGTTCCGGGTTAAATCTATGCACCATCTCGACATCAAAATTCCCGAGCACGCTAGATTCTTTCCTGCGCCCGGGAATTTAATGGAAATGATTTTCTTACCGCCCTGCGTTTCACTTCATTAGTTAACTGAAACCAAATGACTTAGATGTGGCAATGAACGTGCTAAATATGCTTCGGAATGACACATTCACCTTGGCTTCGGCATTACGTTGGCGATGAAACACCGGATTGCGAAATGCGGTCGATCTCGCCCGCCGTTGCCTTAGCGGGAGCTTCTTCTATGAAACGGTTTGCTCTATATGTCGCTTTAATAGCGGCTTTCTTGGTTCTCTCGTCGGGTGCGGCAATCGCCGACACGCTATTGCAGTACACCCTCACTGGTCCCGATAGCTACACGGCGTCCTGGACTCTCTCGCAGACGCCCACAGTCATAACGTCCGTGCCTGATACCGGTCCTATCACGGTGATCGGCGAAGGTTACTTCGAGGCTGAGGCCACTGATTTCACTGTCAATGGGAGCACGCCGGACAATCAAGATTTGGCTTTCTTCTTGGAAGACCAACTCGGCGGTGTAATTACCACGCCAAACTTCTCTACGTTAAATTTTTACGGCCCACAACTCTTTTCTGGGCCTCTCGACAGCCCGACAATGCTCACCTCGGGCACCACTCCTTTCGTACTTGACATCGGTGATGGCACCAATGCGTACAGTCTCACGGTGAGCGATGCTGTTGCGACTCCGGAGCCGTCTTCGCTGCTGCTGTTGGGACTGGGCATCGCGGGATTGGCGCTGGTGACGCGCAGGCGCGCCATTTCCTAGCATTGCGAAAATTCGTCGGGTTCAAGTCGCCTGCTGATTGAGGATTTCTGGAGCTGATTCCAGCATCCCTAGGCTCATGCTATCTTATGCGTAAGGCCTCTTGCGTTCCGGCATTCCGCGGCTAAGATAGTCGCGTGTTGAAGTTCGGCCAGAACGGCGAGCGTTTCGGACCATCTTTCCTCCGGATTTCTCTTTTTCCGCCTACGCCATCGCTCGGCACAGTCTGCCAAACGAAAGCATTTTTAAATTCCTCAAAACAAACAATGCTGTCATCCACCGCTCGGCTCAAATTCCAGTACTTAGGAAAGGGAAGAGCGGTCTTCGCGCGCGTGTCCGTCATTGTCGGCCTTGCGATTTGCGTGGCCGGAACGAATGCCCTCTCGCAGTCGAAGCAGGTCTCGGCCATGTCTGCAACTACCGCAAGCGCTTCGGCTCCGTCTCATCTCGTCGTGGTTCCCGACCTTGCACAGCGCGTTGCAAAATTCCGCCGCGTGCATATGCCGTTCAATTCCCAGGGGCTCACCTCGAGCGAGCGGCAAATGATCGAAAAGCTTGTCGATGCCGCAGGGCTTCTGGATTGCATTTACTGGCGCCAAAGCGATCCTCAGGGGCTCAAGCTCTATCTCTCGCTTGCCGGAAGCAAGGATCCGCAAGACGAGCTGCTGCGCCGCTATTTGAAAATCAACGGCAGCCGCTTCGACCTGATTGATGATGAAAAGCCTTTCGTCGGGATCCAGCCCATGCCACTCGTCCGCGGCTTCTTCCCGCAGGACATGACCCGCGCGAAATTCGACGCCTACGTCGCGGCACACCCGGACCAGAAAGCAGCGCTCTACGATCCTCAAACGATCATTCGCTGGAAGGGTAGCGCGCTCGAAGCGATTCCTTACCACGTCGCCTACCGGGAGTTCCTCGAGCCGATGGCCAAGGACCTTCGCGAAGCGGCCGCGCTTAGCGACGATCCCGCATTCGCCAAATTCCTGCGCCTGCGCGCTAACGCCCTTCTCACCGATCGATATTTTGAGAGCGACGTGGCTTGGCTCGATCTGCGGAATCCGAAGTTCGACGTCATCTTCGCGCCGTACGAAACCTATCTTGATTCGCTGCTCGGTGTGAAAACGTCCTATGGCGCGTCCGTGCTGATTCGCAACGAGGAAGAAAGCAAGAAGCTTGCCGTCTTCCAGCAATACGTCCCCGACCTGCAGGAGGCGCTTCCGCTCTCGCGCGAGGATCTGCCCTCCACGCGCGGCAAGCAATCGCCCATGGAAGTGATGGACTCTCCCTATCGCGCGGGCGACTTGCTGCACGGCTACCAGGCTGTGGCGGACAATCTTCCCAATGATCCGCGCATCCATGAGGAAAAAGGCACGAAAAAAATCTTCTGGAAGAATTTCATGGATGCGCGCGTCAACTACGTCATCCTGCCGCTGGCCAGGCGCGTGATGCGGCCCGATCAGGCGTCGCTCGCGAGCGGCGAAGGCTATCTCGTGGACACAATGATGCATGAAATTTCTCACGGCCTCGGTCCGGCCTTCGCGCGCACTGCGAATGGCAAAGTCGACATTCGCGAGGCGATCGGACCGCAGTACGCCGGCCTGGAAGAGGCGAAGGCCGACGTCGTTGGCGAATTCGGATTGAATTGGCTGGTCCAGCACGGCGCGTTTCCGAAGGCGGAGCAGAAGATCGTCTACGCATCCTACGTGGCTGGGATTTTCCGAACCGTCCGCTTCGGCATTGCCGAAGCGCATGGAGCCGCGGAGATGATGGAGTTCAATTATCTTTCCGAGCAGGGTGCGATTCGCCGCGATCCATCGACGGGCCTTTACGAAATCAGCTTTGATCGCATGCCTGCGGCGATTGCGTCGCTCGCGAAGGAATTACTCGAGCAGGAAGCGACGGGAGACCGTGCGCGCGCCGAGAAATGGTTCCATAAATACGCGGTCATGCCGCCGGAGCTTTCCGCTGCGCTTGCGAAGGCCTCCGACATTCCTGTGGACGTCGATCCGGAGTTCGATTTTCATCCGCCACTTCGCTAGGGAACCTCTGAACAAGCACTGGTTTAAAAGAACGGATGAGTAACAATAGGCAATTCAAGCGGTTTCAGTGATTTCATAGGGATGCCGAGAGATTGGATCCGCCTGCCAGCGCCACCAGAGCGTCCCTTGTGACCCTACGCCGCGATCACACCCAGTAGTTTCTTACGAACCATAAACAGGTT